>CAZZVR010000067.1:0-16877 GCA_964657595.1 Burkholderia sp. PAMC 26561
AACCACGCCCAGCCACTCCCGAGACTGCTCGCGAATTTCCGACTCACGACACTAGGCCCACGCCGCCCGGTCGCTGCCCGGTCGGGGGGCGGGCAGCGACCAGCGCAGCGGCGCGCCGTCGACGACCACCGGCGCAGGCAGGCGGCGCACATCCCCCCACGAGGTGGGCTCGAGCGCGGGCAGCGGCTCCGGGACACTGATGTCCGCGGTCTCTCCGCCGGGCGCCGGGTAGCGCGACAGGAGCCGTGCGGTGCGAGCCAGTGAGGCGCGCCAGCGGCTGCCCGCGCCGGTGAGCAGACGTGCGTGGAGGCCGGCCAGCGCGGCGGCGGCCATGATGTACCCGGTGGCGTGGTCCAAGGCCTGCACGGGGAGCGGGGTGGGGCGCTCAGCGGAGGCCCAGCGGCGTCCCGTGTCGGCGATGCCGGAGCTCATCTGCACGAGCGAGTCAAAGCCGCGGCGATCCACCCACGGTCCCCACCAGCCGTAGGCGTTGAGGCTGACGTCGACGAGCCCGGGGCGGATGGCCTGGCGTTCGCGCCAACCCAGCCCGAGACGGGCGAGGGCGTCCGCGCGCAGTCCGTGGACGAGCACGTCGGCCTGGCTGAGCAGGGTCCTGAACGTCGCCATCTGCTCAGCTGAACGCAGGTCGAGGTAGGCGGTGCGCTTGCCCGCCAGCACGTCGAGCATGAGCGGGCCCTCGTCCCAGCCGGGGGGATCGAGCCGCAGGACGTCGGCGCCCCAGCCGGCCAGCGTGCGAGTGGCCACCGGCCCGGCGATCACGCGAGTCAGGTCGAGCACGCGCAGGCCGGCCAGAGGCGCGTCGGCACTCTGGCTGCGACGCGGCGGCGGGCCGATGATGCCGGGGTCGACCCACAGCAGCGGTTCGGTGGCGACCGCCGCGCCGACCGGATGGGCTGACCAGTCGGCGGCGGAACGCATGGCGGCCGCGGCACCGCCGGCCGCGACGACGGCGTCCTCCAGCTCGGTGACCGACCATCCGGCCACCGCGGCAGTGACCGCCTCGCGGTCGGCCTCGACGCCGAGCACCCCCAGGGCGGCGGCGCGATGATGGGGCGCGTTGGTGTGCAGGCGGATCCAGCCGTCGGCGCCCGCGTAGTCCCCCGCCACGGCGTCCCACACGGCTGGCGGCGTCCAGCCGACGGTCCGGACCGAACTCTGGAACCAGGCGGAGGCGAGATCGCGGTCGACGCTCACCGCCGGCGGGGCGACCCCGCGTGACAGGGCGATGTAGCGCGCCAGGGCCGACCCGGCGGCGCCGATCGCCGCCTGCGCGAGGTCGCTGACCGCAAAGGCGGAGGACAGCGTCCCGCCCGCTCGGAGATCGAGTGGCGGCGACATGCCGCTGCCCAGCGCGGAGAGGATCTCGGCGTGGATCGTCGCGGCGGTGCGGGGGGTCATCCCGCGCGCAGTATCTCAGAGCTGGCTGGCGGTGCGCGAGGTGTGGTGGCCGCGCCGCTGCATCCGTTGGATGCGGGGAACGGTGGTGCGGTGGATCATCAGCCGCGCGACGCCGCGGAGGTCGGCTCTGGCGGTGCGGGTGATGTCGACGCGGGAGTCGGGATCGTCGACCCAGTCGACCGGCACCTCGTGAATGCGCAGGCCTCGGCGTTGGCACAGCATCAGCAGCTCGGTGTCAAAGAACCACGCCTGATCCTCGACCAGGTCGAGCAATCCGATGACGACGTCACGCCGGAACGCCTTGAACCCGCACTGGGCGTCGCTGAACCGAGCGTGCAGGGCCAGGTGCAGCAGACGGTTGTAGCTGCGGGAGATGAACTCGCGCTTGAGTCCGCGCACCACGCGTGAGCCGCGGATCAGCCGCGACCCGATCGACGCCTCGGAGTGTCCGGCCAGGATCGGGGCGACCAGCGGCGCCAGGCCGCGGAGGTCGGTGGACAGGTCGACGTCCATGTAGGCGACCGCGCGGGCGTCCGAGGAGGTCCAGGCGGCCCGCAGGGCGCGCCCGCGTCCCTTCTCGTTCAGGTGCATGTAGGAGACGCCGCTCAGGTGCGCGGCCAGCGCCTCCCCGATCTCGCGGGTCCCGTCGGTGCTGGCGTTGTCGACGATGACCATGCGCCAGCTGAAGGGGAAGTCGGTGGTGAGGAAGTCGTGCAGGCGGGTGACGGACTGGGCCAGGACCGCTTCCTCGTTGTAGGCGGGGATGGCGATGTCGACGTCGATGCTGGAACCGGAGGTCATGTCCTGAGTTCTAGGCTGGCTTCGTCACAAGCGTGTTGGACATTGATAAGAGGTTCGTGACCCCCGGTCCGAAGTTCACCACCACCTGGGCCCCGCCACCCTCGGCGTTGGCCGCCCGGGCCCTGCCGCCATGGGCCTCGGCCGCCTGCTTGACGATCGCCAGTCCCAGCCCCGAGCCCGGCATCCGCCGGGCGTCGTCGGCGCGGAAGAAGCGGTCGAACACCGAGGCGAGGTCGGCTTCGCGAAAGCCGGGGCCGTGGTCACGCACCGTCAAGGTCCCGGCCGTCAGCGTCACGTGAACGGTCCCGTCCGGCGGGCTCCACTTCCGCGCGTTGTCGATGACGTTCTGCACCGCGCGGGCGACCCGGTCTGGGGTGTTCATGATCACCGTCGGCTCGATGTCGAGCGCGAACACCAGCCCGGGGGCGCGGCGCTGGGTGCGACTCACCGCGTCGCGCACGAGTCCGTCGAGCTCAACCGGCTCGACCGCCTCCGAGGGCGCCGCCCCGCGGGCCAGCTCCAGCACGTCGGAGACCAGCTGGGTGAGGTCGTCGACCTCGGCGACGATCGCCTCCTGGAGCTCCTCGCGGTCCTCAACCGGCAGCCGCTCGGCCTCCAGGAAGATCTGGATGTTGGAACGCAGGGCGGCCAGGGGCGTGCGCAGCTCATGGGAGGCGTCGGCGATCAGGTGGCGTTGGGCGGTGACGCTGCGTTCGAGCGCCTCGAGCGTCTGGTTGAAGTAGACGGCCAGGTGGCGCAGCTCCTCGGCGCCGGTCTCCTCCAGGCGTCGCGGCTTGGCCAGCGAGCGGGTGACCTGGGCGGTCTCGGTGATGAAGCGGCCGATCGGCGCGATGGCCGCGCGCGCCACCAGCAGCGCGATGATGATCGATAGGAGCACGCCCCCGCCGACGATGATCGAGTACGTCACCAGCAGGCTCGACAGGTTGTTGTCCACGTCGGTCAGCGGCAGGGCGACCTCGATGGCCCCACCGTCGTAGGTGTCCTGGGCGGCGAGGATCTCCAGGTGATGTCCGTCCACGGTGGCGTCGAAGAAGAACCGGCCCGAGCTGCCCCTGGCCACCGCGCGCACCTGCGGGGTGACCGGCAGCCGCTCACTCCGGCTGGTGGAGGTGGCGAAGCCCGACACCGTCCCGTTCGCGCTGACGTGCTGGAAGTCGCCGGAGGCGCCGCCGAAGGCGGGAGCCTGGGGGGGATGGAAGTTCGGAATGGTCCCGGTGCTCGGCCGGCCCGACTGCCCGGGATTGAACCCCAGGCCGCTCTGGCCGTTGGCGCGGTGGCCGTTGGCGGCGTCCACCCGGGTGCTCAGCTGAGATTTGATCCCCGCGATGAGCTGGGAGCGGGTCGAGAGGTAGCCGACCGCACCGATGAGGATCGCGATCGCCGCGACGGCGGCGGCGACGACCGCCGTGATCCGCCGCCTCAGGCTCATGACTCGCGCAGCACGTACCCGACGCCGTGAACGGTCTGGATGAGGCGCGGCTCGCCGTCGGCCTCGAGCTTGCGGCGCAGGTATCCGATGTAGACGCGCAGGGTGTTGCCGGTCAGGTTGAAGTCATAGCCCCAGATCCGGTCGTAGATGACCTCGGGTGAGAGCACCCGGCGCGGATTGAGCATGAGCAGCTCGAGCAGCTGGTACTCGGTGCGGGTCAGGTCGATCTCGCGCCCGTTGATGCGGGCCGCATGGGCGTCGGCGTCGAGCTCGAGGTCGCCGAAGCGCAGAGAGCGCCCGTCGGTCCCGTCGATGTGACGGCGGGTGATGGCGCCCAGGCGCGCCTGGAGCTCGCGCACGTCGTAGGGCTTGACCAGGTAGTCGTCGGCGCCGGCCTCGAGGCCGTCGACGCGATCCTCCACCGCGTCACGCGCGGTCAGCATGAGGATCGGGGTGTGGTTGCCGGCCGAGCGCAACCGCCGGCACACCTCCATGCCGTCGACGTCGGGCAGGCCGAGGTCGAGCACGATCGCGTCGGGCACCGACATGTCCGCCTCGAGCAGACCGGCCTGGCCGTTCGGCGCCAGCACCACCTCATATCCCTTGAGGATCAGCGCGCGGCGAATCGCCGAGCGGACTGCGTCGTCATCTTCAACTACCAGGACTTTCATGGAGATCAGTCTGTCCGAGCTGTCTAAGGAAAGTATGTACGGGCCCAATAGGATCAGCAGCGATGCCGTCCCCCTGGCCCAGTGTCGCGCCCAGCCCGGTCCACCGCGCCGCCTACTCAGACGCCGCCCCGGCGCCGTTCTGGCCCGACACGGTGGCGCGGTCAGACCCCCACCCGCCGCTGACCGGCCTGCGCAACCGGACCGACCTGGCCATCATCGGCGGTGGGTTCACCGGCCTGTGGGCGGCCCTGTACGCCAAGGAGCTGGAACCGGAGCGCCGGGTCGTCGTCCTGGAGGCGACCCGCTGTGGCGACGGCGCCTCCTCACGCAACGGCGGCTTCCTCAGCGCCTCCCTGACCCACGGGCTGAGCAACGGTCTGGCCCGTTTCCCGCGGGAGATGGCGACGCTGGAGCGGCTCGGGGCCGAGAGCTTCGCCGGGCTGGCGGCGGATCTGGAGCGCTACGGGATCGACGCGGAGTACGAGCTCAGCGGCGAGCTCGACGTGGCGGTCGACCCCGCCCTCGTGCCGGACCTGGCCGCCGAGGCCGAGCTGGCCCGGTCCTTCGGTCACGACGTGGTCCTGCTCGACCGCACGGCGGTCCAGGCCGAGATCCACTCACCGACCTATGAGGCCGCGCTGTGGGATCGCAGCGGCGTCGCCCTGGTGAACCCGTCCAAGCTCGTCGCCGGGCTGCGCGACGCGGCGGTCCGCCTCGGGGTGGAGATCCATGAGTATTCCCCCGCCCGCCGGCTGACCGGCTCGGCGGGCGGGCCTACGGTCACCGTGGTCACCGACGCCGGCACCCTGGAGGCAGACCGCGTGCTCCTCGCCACCTCCGCCTACCCGGGACTGCTGCGCCGCTTGGGCCTCTACATCGCCCCCGTGTATGACTACGTGCTCGTCTCCGAGCCCCTGTCGCCTCAGCAGCGCAGCTCGCTCGGCTGGGCGCGGCGCCAGGGGGTGGGTGACACGGGCAACCAGTTCCACTACTACCGGTTGACCGCCGATGACCGGATCCTGTGGGGCGGCTATGACGCGGTCTACCGCTACGGCGGGCCGGTGGGAGCCGACCTCGACGACGCCGACGCCGGGACCTACGCCCGGCTCTCCCAGCACTTCTTCCACACCTTCCCCCAGCTCGAGGGGGTGCGCTTCAGCCACCGCTGGGGCGGGGCGATCGACACCTGCTCGCGCTTCTCGGTGTTCTTCGGCACCGCCCGGGGCGGCCGCGTCGCCTACGCCCTCGGGTACACCGGCCTGGGCGTGGGGGCCAGCCGCTGGGGTGGACGCACCGCCCTGGACCTGCTCGACGGACGCCGGACCGAGGCCACCGGCCTGGCGCTGGTGCGCGCCAGGCCGGTGCCCTTCCCGCCCGAGCCGCTGCGCTCGGCGGTCATCGCCCTGACCCGCAATCGCCCCGCCGCGGGCTCTGGTTGCGGGCTCTGGACGCCGCCGGTCTCGGCTTCGACAGCTGACCTAGTTGGCGACCTCGCCGGTCGGCGCCTTGGGCAGGCCGGCGGCCTTGCGGAGCTTGGCCACGATGTCGGCGATCTCATCGGGCTGAGCGCTCGGGGCGAACACGGCCTCCTGGGGCGGCAGGTCGAAGGCCGGCGCACCCTCGGGATGGGTCTCCTCCGCGACGTGGAGCTCCTCGCCGGTCTCGGGATGGGGACCGTTGAACACCGCGGCGATCTCCTGGAAGTCGTCCGGTGACCAGCGGTAGAGCTTGAGGTGCAGTCCCTTCTCGATGTGGGGCTGGCACTCGGGGATCTTGTCGGTGGGGATCCGCGGCGACGGGAACAGCTTCATGAGATTGGCCCCGGTGAGGTTCTCCAGCGCCCGGGCGTAGGCGACCTGGTGGACGCCGCCGCGCACGAGCAGGTACCCCGTCAGGGCGCGGGCGACCGGGTGGTCGACCATCTCGTACACCTTCAGCTTGCCGTTGCGCGCGCCCGTCTCGAGGAAGAAGTTGTGGGTCAGGTCCTCGATGAGATCTCCGGAGGAGAACACGTAGTCACCGCTCCAGGGCTTGCCCATCGAATCCTGGACGAGCGTGCCCGCGCCCCCGTTGGTGAAGTGCTGGGTGTTCCGGGTGCCCTTCACGCCGGTCAGGTCACCCGGCTCGCCCGCCGGGCCGCCGGCCGCGCCGGTCAGCATCGTGTTGATCGCCGCGGAGACGAGCTCGATGTGCCCGAACTCCTCGGCCGCGATGCTGGCCACGAGGTCATAGAACGGCCGGGCCTGCTGGCGGCTGCGGAAGTTAAAGGACTGGAACGTGTAGTTCATGAAGGTCGACATCTCGCCGAACTTGCCGCCCAGGAGCTCCTGGACCACCGAGGCGCCGACCGGATCGGGCTCCGACGGCGGTGGCAGCTCCGTCTGAAGGCGGTCAAAGCGTTGAATCATGAATAACTCCTAGATAGGACAGTGTCCTGATTGGAGTACCCCATAGCGGGCAGCTCTAACGTTCACATGACGCTCCGTGAGTCCGAGAACAACGACGAGCCCCAGGGAGCGCATGACCGTCTCCGGGCTGCCGGCCTGCGCAGTACGCCGCAACGCCAGGCCATCCTCGCCGCCTTCCGCGGTGGCGCGGCCGAGCACCTGTCGGCCGATGAGGTGTTCGCCGCCGCGTCCACGTCGCTGCCCGGCCTGAGTCGCGGCACCGTCTACGCGACGCTGGCCGAGTTCACCGAGATCGGTCTGCTGTCGGCCTTCGGGACGCCCGAACCGGTCCGCTATGAGACCAACAACTCACAGCACGGGCACTTCCGCTGCCGGCTGTGTCTGCGCGTCTATGACGTCGAGGTGCCGGTCCCCGAGCGCGGCAGCTTCACCGCCCAGGGCCACCAGGTCGAGCGCATCGAGGTCCGGGCCGAGGGCGTCTGCGCCGGCTGTGAGGCCTATGAGCGCGGGCTGGAGCTCGGCGTGCGCGAGCTCGAGCAGGTGGGGGCACTGCTCGACGTATCCGGGCTCGAGGTCACGGCGATCGAGATGGCCAGTCCGCTGGGTCCGCTCCTGCTCGCCGCCACCCCCGCGGGGCTCATCCGTCTCGCCTTCGCCGAGCACGGTGACGCGGCCATCCTGCGCACCCTGATCGACGCCGAGGCCCCCGCGGAGGCCCGAGCCCACCTCGCGGTCGCCCGCCAGCAGCTCGAGGCCTTCTTCGGCGGTGAGCCGCGCTCACCCGTCTGCGCGATCGACTGGAAGGCGATGGACTCAGAGGCCGCGGCGCTGTACACCCCCCTCGAGGTGCCCTACGGCGCCCTGCGCTCCTATCACCTCATCGCGTCCGGGATGGACGCCGGCGTGGTCGGGCACGCGATGGGCGCCAACCCGGTGCCGATCTTCATCCCCTGTCACCGGGTGACCCTGGGTGGCCTCATCCCCGACACCTTCAGCGGCGGGCCCGAGCGCCGCCGCTGGCTGCTCGAGCTCGAGCGCGCCGCGGCGCGCTGAGCTCAGGGGGTGAGCCAGTCCGGTGCCGGGTCGGGCATCGGCTCGGGCTCGGGATAGGCCGGTACGTCGGGGGCCAGCGGATCGTCCTGGGCGTCCGGTGCCTGGGGGTCGGTCCTCACCGGGATCGGCATGAATCCGGGACTGACGATCTCCGGCTCCTCCTCTGCGCGCATCTCTGGCTCCCGTCGCCCTAGACGGTCGCGGGCTCGCCCGGCTCGGGCGGGATGGCCGGAGACGGGTCCGACGGGGCGATCGGCTCAGCCGGTTCGGCGGGCCCGGGCACGGTGCTGGGCTCACTCGGCTCGCTGGGAGTGCCCGGATCCGGGGTCATCGGAGTGGAGGGAGCGTCCGGAATCACCGGCGTGGGGGTCTCGGGCAGGGACGGGACCTCGAGGGTTGCGGGGTCGAGAATCGCTACGGTGCTCACGCTGGTACCTCCCGTTGTTGCAGTCTCTCGCGCTGCGGGGCCACGGTGTAGCGCGGGTCCCGCGCAGATTGCATACCCGCCGCGAAGATCCCGAACCGTGTACAGGCCGAGGCGGCCATCAGGGCCACGCCGCTCGCGGACGCCGCCGCCCGACTGCGCCGGCCCCACAGGCCGGCGATCAGCACCCCTCCGCTCGCGAGCGCCTTGGCCGCCCGGAGGCGCCGGCCGGCCGCGCCGCTCTGCATCGTCTCGGCGACGATCGGGCCGAGGCGGTGCTCGAGACGCTGCTCGCAGACGAGCTCCACCGCGCCGCCGATCAACGCCATGCGCCAGGCCGGCGCGTTCTCAGACCGCGGAGCGCTGAGCAGGCCGAAGCCCCCGGCGGCCATGGCGGCCGAACCGGCGAACAGGAAGGGCATCTCCCGGTGGCCGTCGTGCCAGGCCGGCACGGCGGTGTCGCTGATCAGGGCGCCGGTGTAGGTCGCCACCAGGCTGCCGGTCAGCCCGGCGCCGACGCCGGCGGCCCGGCCCAGGGCGGGGAGCTGACCAATGAGCGAGGATGCGCTGGCGAGGTAGTTCATCGGCGCGTAGGCGCTGAGGATCCAGGTGCCGACGCTCATCGGCGAGGTCGGCCTGAACACGCGCAGCATGTTGACGAACCGCTGGGGCCGGCCCAGGTCCTTGATCAGGGCGACGAAGGAGACCGAGATCGCGCCGGTCGCGCACAGCTGGGCGCGCACCGCGAGCGTCGGGCGGCCACTGAGGTCGGCCGCGGCCGCCAGGATCGAACTGGCCCCCGCCAGGCCGCCGAGGAAGAGGTAGCCGGCGATTTCGCGCTCCTCCCACACGGGCGGGTTGAGCACCGACATCCCGTAGTAGGAGTCCGGGGGCGGATGCTGACCGGGGGGCGTCTGGGTGACGACGCGGGAGGGGACGTCCCGGCGTTGCTTGGGGCTCATGGCCGCTCGCCCCCGAGCCCGACAGCGAGCCCGAGGCCGATCAGTCCGAGGGCCGCCCACCCGACGTTGCTCCACATGCGGCCGAGGTCGCGGGTGGTCACCACCGGGTCCGGCGGCAGACCGTAGACCTCGGGTTCGTCGAGCAGCAGGAAGAACGCCCCAGCGCCGCCCACGCCGTCGTCGGGGTCGCGACCGTAGAGGCGCGCCTCGGTGACCCCCGCCGCGTGCATGGTGGCGACCCGCTGATCGGCCCGCTCGCGCAGGTCGTCGAGCACACCGAACTGGATCGAGTCAGTCGGGCAGGCCTTGGCACACGCCGGCTCCTCACCCACCCCGAGCCGGTCATAACACAGCGTGCACTTGTGAATGCCGCCGTCGGACTCACGCTTGTCCAGCACGCCGTAGGGACAGGCCGGAACGCAGTAGCCACAGCCGTTGCAGACGTCATCCTGCACCACCACGGTGCCGAACTCGGTGCGGAAGATCGCCCCGGTGGGGCACACGTCGAGGCAGGCCGCATGGGTGCAGTGCTTGCACACGTCCGAGGACATCAGCCAGCGGAACGCGTCCTCGTCGCGCTGGAAGTTCGTGGCGTGACCGCTGAGGGGCTTGCGCTGCTCGACGAAGGCGACGTGGCGCCAGGTGTCCGCACCGAGTCCGCTGGTGTTGTCGTGGGAGAAGCCGGTCCAGTTGAGACCGTCCTCGGGAACCTCATTCCACTCCTTGCACGCCACCTCACACGCCTTGCAGCCGATGCAGATCGACGTATCGGTGAAGAAGCCCATGCGCGGCGGATGCTCACCCCAGCCCGCCCCGGCGGCGGGGTCAGAGGCCCCGACGAGGATCACGTCGAGCGGGGAGGCGCTGTCCATGTCGAGCCGGGTCGGGGGCGCCGGCACGAGCGGGGCCGCGCTGGCCATATCGAGGCCAAAGGGGGGCAGGGGCTCGCTCATGGCGCCATGCCCGTGTCAGCCGTGACCCCGGCGCGACGCTGATAATCGAGGGCCAGCTCCTGGCGGGCGGCTCCCCGCGGGCGACGCCCGGGCTGGATATCGACGGTGAAGGCCTTGACCTCCTGGATATGGGAGGAGGGATCCAGCGACATGGAGGACAGCTCGTTCACCGAGTCGCCCTTGGCATACCCGTTGGGCCCCCAGTGGTAGGGCATCCCGATGGTGTGCACGGTGCGGCCCTCAGACTGCAGCGGGGTCATCCGGTCGGTCACCATCACGCGCGCCTCGATCACCCCACGGGCGCTGATCACAGTCGCCCAGCCACCGTGCTCGAGTGTGCGCAGCTCGGCCAGCTCGGGCGAGACCTCACAGAACAGCTCGGGCTGGAGCTCGGCCAGATACGGGGTCCAGCGGGTCATGCCGCCGGCCGTGAAGTGCTCGGTGAGGCGGTAGGTGGTCATGGAGAAGGGGTACAGCTCGGCGCCCGGGGTGTCGGGATCGGGGTGATAGCGATTGTTCGCGTGCTCGAACACCTGGCGCGCCGGGTTGCGCTGGCGCCGGGGGTAGACCGAGTTGGGCACCGGCGAGTCCTGGGGCTCGTAGTGCGTCGGTAGCGGGCCGTCGGTCACCCCAGCCGGAGTGAACAGCCAGCCGCGGCCGTCGGCCTGCATGATGAACGCGTCCGCGCCGGAGATGGCGTCAGGGCCGACCGCCCCGGGCGCGGGCCGGTAGTCCGGGCGCTTGGTCGCCTCGAAGTCCGGGGTGTCATAGCCCGTCCACTTGCCCTGCGCCTCATCCCACCAGACGAGCTTCTTGCGCTCCGACCACGGCTTGCCCTCGGGATCGGCCGAGGCGCGGTTGTAGAGGATGCGCCGGTTGGCGGGCCAGGCCCACGCCCAGTCCGGACACGTCCAGTTCTGCTCCCGCGCGGGCTTGCGCCGCGCGGTCTGGTTGATCCCCTCGGCATAGGCGCCGCAGTAGATCCAGCAGCCCGCGGCGGTCGAGCCATCGGCCTTCATCTCCGTGTAGGCCGACAGGTACTCGCCGTCGGCGTTGTAGCCGGAGATCTCGGCTAGCACGGCCTCGGCGAGGGGCTCGTCATGCTCGCCGTGGGTGGGGTAATCCCAGGTCAGGTCCAGCAGCGGACGATCGCGGGCCTCGGTCGAGTCGGCTAGGCGCTCGCGGATCATCCTGCCCAGGTGGTAGGTGAACCACAGATCGCTGCGCTGTTCGTCCTGGGGCTCGACGGCCTGGTGATGCCACTGGACCATGCGCTGGGTGTTGGTGAAGGTGCCGTCCTTCTCGATGTGGGCGGCGGCGGGGAAGAAGAACACCTCGGTGGCGATGTCCTCGGTGACCATCTCACCCGACTGGATCTCGGGCCCGTCCTTCCACCAGGTGGCCGACTCGATCAGGGAGAAGTCGCGGACCACCAGCCAGTCGAGCTTGGACATCCCCAGGCGCTGCATGCGGTTGTTGGCCGAGCCGACGGCTGGGTTCTGGCCGAACAGGAAGTAGCCCTTGCAGCGGCCGTTGATCTGCTCCATCACCGTGTCGTAGGTGCCGTGGCTGCCGGTCAGGCGCGGCAGATAGTCGAAGCAGAAGTCGTTCTCCGCGGTGGCCGTCTCGCCCCACCAGGCCTTGAGCAGGCTGACGGTGTAGTCCTCCAAGTTGGCCCAGTAGCCGCGCTTGGGCGCGTCGGTGGCGATGAACTCCTCGAGGCTGTGGTGCTTGTAGGCGTTGGGCATGGGGATGTAGCCCGGGAGGGTGTCGAACAGCGTCGGGATGTCGGAGGAGCCCTGGATCGATGCGTGGCCGCGCATGGCCATGACGCCGCCGCCGGGGCGGCCCATGTTGCCGAGCAGCAGCTGCAGGATGGAGGCGCAGCGGATGTACTGGGAGCCGATGGTGTGCTGGGTCCAGCCGACCCCGTGCACGAAGGCGGTGGTGCGCTCGCGGCCGGAGTTGTCGATGAACAGCTGACAGATCTTCAGGAACAGATCCTGGGGCACACCGCAGACGCGCTCGACCAGTTCCGGGGTGTACTCGGCGTAGTGGCGCTTGAGGATCTGGTAGACGCAGCGGGGGTGCTGGAGGGTGAAGTCGTTGGTGATCGCGTTGCCGGCTGAGGGGTCGTCCACGCCGGGGATGCCCCCGCGCTCGGCGATGAGCTCGTCGGTCAGCTCGCGGGAACCGGCCGCGGCGGCGACCACGGCGCCCTCGTACTGCCAGGAGGTCCCGTCGTACTTGCGCGTCTCGGGGTCGAAGCCGGAGAAGATCCCGTCGATGCCGGCCTCCTCGAACTCCTCTCGGATGATCGTCGGCGCGTTGGTGTAGGCGAGCACGTACTCGCGGAAGTCCGATTCGGTCTCCAGGACGTGGTTGATGATCCCGCCGAGGAAGGCGATGTCGGTCCCCGGCCGCATCGGCACGAAGATGTCGGCCAGCGCGCTGGTGCGGCTGTAGTGGGGGTCGATGTGGACGATCGTCGCGCCCCGGTTCTTGGCCTCCACCACCCACTGGAAGGCGACCGGGTGGGCCTCGGCCATGTTCGAGCCCTCGAGCACGATGAGGTCGGAGTTCTGGAGGTCCCCGGGCAGGGTCGAGGAGGCGCCCCGGCCGAAGGAGGTGCCCAGCCCGACCACCGTGGAGCTGTGACAGACCCGTGCCTGGTTCTCGATCTGGATGATCCCCATCCCCGTCAACAGCTTCTTGATGAGGTAGTTCTCCTCGTTGTCGAGCGTGGCCCCCCCAAGCGCGGCGATGCTCATGCAGCGGCGCACGAGCTCGTCGTCGTGGGTGTCCTCCCAGCCCTCCGCGCGGGTCTGGATGACCCGGTCGACCACCATCTCCATCGCCGTGGCCAGGTCCAGGCGCTCCCACTCGGTGCCGTGGGGTGGGCGGTAGAGGACGAAGTGCTCACGGGAGTCCCCGGTGGTCAGCTGCAGGGTGGCCGAGCCCTTGGGACAGAGCCGCCCGCGCGTGTGGGGGGCGTCGGGATCACCCTCGATCTGGATGGCCTTGCCGTCCTTGACGTAGACGTTCTGGGCGCAGCCGACGGCGCAGTAGGGACAGACCGACTTGACCACCTTGTCCGCTGTGGCGGTCCGGGGGACCAGGCGCTGGCTGGTCGGGGACTTGGTCGACTCACCGCGGGCGAGGAGATCTCCGCCGGTGAGCTGACGCAGCACGGGCCAGGTGGGAAGCTTGGGGCGCCGGGTCATCGGGACAGCTCGCGCGCGGCCCGGGCGCGCATCCACGCGTCGACATGGGCGTTGCTCAGCGGGTTGCGTTCGCGGCGGTTGACGAACTGCTGGGGGCTGGCGGGCGAGTCCACCGCCGGGGACACCGTGGGCAGTGCCGGAACGCCGCTGCCGTCGGCGGGGATGCCCGTGGCGATCATGAATGCCAGGCCGGTGGGGATACCCAGCGTCTCGGCCGCCGTCTCCCAGTCGTTGCCGGCGTCGAGCTGGGCGATGACCTGCTCGCGCGTGACGTCCAACTCCTCACGATGCACCATCGAGTTCATCCTACCCGGGCGCGCAGGGGGAGGAACCACCGTGGCCGCCAAAGTTCTCCGCGCTGAGCGCAGCTCAGTCGAGCAGGGCGTCGAGTCGCTCGCGGTAACCACCGCCGTGGCGGATCCCGTCGGCCAGGGGCGGCGAGTCCCAGGCCGGCTCCTCACCCTTCTCCCAGGTCTCGAGGTCGGGCTTCTGGGGCACGGCCCGCCCGATCACGAACAGGTAGAGCGCGACGATGGCCCCGGAGGCGGCGATGGCGAAGCACACCCACAGGCCGGTCTTAATGCCCGAGCCCGACACGCCGCCGTTGGTCGTCGTCGCCAGGTGCAGGAGGATGGGGGCGATCATGAAGGCGGCGACCGCCCGCAGGAGCTCCAGGAGCGCGAACACCCGCTGGATGTTCATCGCCCGGAGCGAGTAGCCGGCGACGAACAGGGCGGGGGCGACCGAGGCACCGACCCCCGCTCCGGCCATGCCGGAGCCGAAGGCGACCAGGTAGTGCGGGCCGCTGGACACGCCGGTCATCACGACGATGCCGCCGGCCAGCAGGACCAGTCCGGTGAACACGAACGGCGCCAGGTAGCGGGTGCGGATGATGAGTCCGAAGCACACGGCCACCACCACCGCGCTGCCGAAGAAGGGCCAGAACAGCGAGCCGAGGTGAGCGGGTGCGCCATGACCCTCCAGTGCCTGGCCGGCCAGGTCGATGGCGGGGATCGAGGAGGCTCCGGCGGCCATGGCGACGATCGTGCCCGCCACCGGTTTGGTGGTCAGCATCTCGCGCACCGGCATCAAAGGGTTGCGCACCGTCGCCTGATGGATGACCAGCAGGACGATCGCCGCGGCGCCGGCCATCAGCGGGAGGAACACGATCACCGACAGCATCGCGTGGGTGCTCAGCTCCGAGGCGCCGAAGAACGCGCTGGCGGTGCCGCCGCCGGCCAGCAGCATCGACACCGGGTCCCATTTGCGCTTCTGCTCCGGAGGTGGCGTGTCCTGCCAGGTGAGCAGCACGAACACGAGCGCCAGCACTGCGGAGCCGGCCGCGAGCCAGAACAACAGGCGCCAGGACATCGCCTGGGCCTCGAAGCCGCCGATGATCGGCCCCAGGGCGACGGCGCCGAAGATGCACAGGTCCATGATCCCCGCGGTGATCGGCATGCGCTTGGCCGGCCAGCCGATGACCAGCGGCGGCACGGCGGTGATGAGCATCAGGCTCGTGCAGAAGCCCTGGATGATGTGGCCGGCGATGAACAGCGCCGGGACGGTGGCGAGCGCCGCCATGATCGACCCGATCACCAGGAGCACCGAGTAGGTGAGCAGCAGCCGACGCTGAGCCAGGCGCACAGCCAGCTGGACCGACAGCACCGTGCCGAAGGCGTAACCGGCGTTGGCCATTCCCGTCGTCGTCTGCAGGGCCTGGGAGGAGAGGCCCACGCTTGCGGTCAGCTCCTTTTCCATCGACGGGATCGCCGAGGTGAGCGCCAGGTAGGGGACGAGGGCGAAGATGACGAGCAGCGCGGCTCCGACGTAGGAGTCGGCCAGCGGACCTTTGAAGCGCATCTACCTAGCTCTCGACCGGATGGGAGTAGGCACCGGCGTCCTCGTAGGCCTCGGCCTCGGGATGGGGGGTCAGTCCCCAGATCCGCTCGGTCGCGTACTCGAGATCATGCTCGAGCCCGAATTCGTGGGCGACGAGTCCGATCAACCCGAGGGCGGCGATGCCGGCACCGGCGGAGAAGCCGAGCCAGCGCGCGAGGTGGGGGATGGGTCCGTACATGCCCTGCTCGATGGTCAGAGCGCTCACCACGGCCCAGACCGAGACCGGGAGCAGGACCGCGTCGAGGACGCGCTGGAGCGTGCCGCGTCCCCGGCTGGCGAATCCCAGCGCGAGGAGGGTCACGCAGCCGGCGCCGACCCCGACCCCGAGCCAGCGCTCCGCCTCCGGGGTGAAGACGAAGGCTCCGACCGCCAGGGTGGACCCGGCGACGGTGAAGAGGAGCACGGACATGAAGCGCGTGCGCGCGTAGGAGACGACACCTTCCACACCGGCATGGATGCCCGGAGTGGGGGTTCCTCAATCACCCGCGCTGGCGGTCGGTGATGGTCAGCCGCACCACGCAGCGACCGTCCACCGGCTCGGATTCGACCGATTCGACCGCTCGCCTGAGCCGGTCATCGGGAGCGGGCTGGCATCCGAGGGGGCCGAGGCTGACGCGCAGGCGCCGCGGCCAACTGGCGATCCCGGCGGCGACCCAGCCCTCGGCGTCGCGCTCCACATGCTCGGCGATCGCGTCGTTGGCGGCGGCCAGGTCGTCCACGCTGGTCACCGAGAAGTGGGCCGAGGCCGCGATGAAGGTGAGCACCCGGGCGAGCACGTGGCGCTGGAGCTCGGCCGTGTTGCACCACAGGCGTACCGAGCCCTCGAGCCAGGCGGGGTCCTGCTCCTCCCAATCGGCAGACGCCGACGGGTCCCCCGGCGCGGGCAGCGCGGCGAGGGCGGTGACCGGCTGGGAGAACAGGATGCGCACCTCCGTGCCGCCGCCCGGGGCGTTGCGGAACTCGGCACGGTCCGACAGCGCGTTGATCACGGCAAGTCCGAGGCCCATGCGGTCACTGCGAGAGGAGATCCGCGTCATGCCCTGTCCCCGGTCGCGGATCGACACGCGGACCCCCCGGCTCCGGCATTCGATGTCGACCAGCATCGGACCGGTCACGCCCTCCGGGTAGGCGTGCAGGCAGACGTTGTTGCAGGCTTCACTGACCGCCGTCTTGAGGTTGGCGCTCAGTTCATCGTCCAGCTCGGTAGCGGCGGCGATGCCGCTGATGGCCGCCCGCACGACGGCGACGTTCTCCGCCTGGCTGGGGAGTTTGAGGTGGAGCCCTACCGGTTCCTGCATGACGTCAGTGACGTACCTCGTTGGGTTCACGATTCCGCTACCGCACCCGTCGGGTCGCGGCAGAGGGATCAGGACGGGCCGGGTGGCTCACCGGCCTCCGGACGGACGGAGGTCGAGCCGACCCTGGTTTTCTTACCCAACCTCGGCTTCGACAATCCCGGACAAGCGATCGAGTGCGGTGTGCAGGATCCGTGACACCTGCATCTGGGAGACGCCGATCTCCGCGGCGATCTGGGTCTGGGTCTGATCACCCACGAACCGCATCGACAGGACGCGGCGTTGGCGCCCGGTGAGCTGGCGCGCCGCCTGGGCGAT
>CAZZVR010000068.1:0-16851 GCA_964657595.1 Burkholderia sp. PAMC 26561
TGGAGAACGCCGACCTGTCGTCGCTGACCATCGACCGCGGCGCCGCGCGCCGATTGAGCCTGCCCCCCTGGCTGGTCCGGGTGCTGTGGAGTCCCTCCGGCCCGTTGCTGGCGGCCGGGGACGCCGGTCATGGACGGCTCATCGTCACCGCCTTTCAGCCGGGCGGCTCGACCCTGGCCCAGCTCACCGCTTTCCCGGTGCTGGCGGCGAACATCGTTCGCTGGTCCCTCGGCTGGGCGCCACAGTCCGGGTCGGCCGGCGCCGCGATCGCGGTCGACGCCCTCCCCGGCGCCCGGGTCGCCACGCTCGCGCGCCACGGAACGACGGTTGACCGGGTCGAACTCGGCCGCGACGGGTCGGTGCTGCAGGCTCCCGCGCCGGGGACCTACACGGTGACCGAGAGCGGCCCGGGGGTCAGCCACCGGGCGACGATCGACGTCAACCTCGGCTCTGAGCCAGCGGCCTCCCCGGTTCCCATCGACCTGCGGGCGACACAGCTGCGCTCCGCCCAGGGGCCCAGGACGCCGCTGACCCCCTGGCTGCTCGGAGCCGCACTGGTCGTCCTCGCGCTCGAATGGGTCTACTGGTCGGTTCGCGGCGCGCGGGTCTTCGCCTGATGTCGCTGCACTTCGCCCACGCCTGGGTGCTGCTCCTGCTGCTGGTGGTCGCCGGGCTCGCCGCGGGGCTGGTGCGCCGCGATCCGCCCGCGGGGAGACAACGCACGCTGTGGATGCTCCTCCCGGGAACCGCCCTCGGGCTCACCGTGCTGGCGCTGTCGGCGCCCCAGGTGTGGACCGGCGCCCAACGGCCCACCACCTTCATCGTCGACCACTCGGCGAGCATCGACGCCGACATGCGCGGGGTCGCGTCGCGCTGGAGCTCGAGCCGACGCAGCGACGACTGTGTGGCTCCCTGTCGGGTGGTGCGGTTCGCCGCGGCCACCGACACGCTGGCTGACCGCACGACCGCGTCCGGTCAGCCGGCCACCGACGTCGAGTCGGCCCTGGCGACGGCAATCAGCCTGACGCCGCGGGGTGGTCGCGCCGTCCTGCTCAGTGACGGGGGCCAGACCCAGGGTGACGCCCTGGCGATCGCCGGGCTCGCCAGGCGTCGCGACGTCCGGGTGGACTGGGTGCCGCTCGCGGACCGGACCCGACGCGACGCGGCGATCACCTCCATGCGGCTGCCGGCGGCGGCCCGCGTGGGTGATGACGTGGCGCTGGCGCTCACGGTGCACAGCACCGTCGCGGCCACGGCGGTGCTGCGCATCCGCCGCGACAACGGCACGCCGGCGTCCCAGACGATCCATCTCCAGGTCGGGGACAACCCGCTGGACCTGTCCTTCACCGCGGTTCGGCAGGGCTGGAGCTCGTTCGCGGCCACCGTGGTGCTGCCCGGTGACACCGTCTCGGCCAACAACTCCAGCGCGGCCGTCGTCGATGTCGGCCCGGCGCCCCGGGTCCTCGTCGCCACCCGCTCCGCCACCTCACCGGTGCCCGCCCTGCTCGCCGGTCGGCGGCTGAGCGTGCGGACGGTCGCTCCCGCGGATCTGCCGGTTGCCGGCGCGGACTACAGCGGATATGACGCGGTGGTCCTCGACGACGTTCCGGCCGCCGCGCTCGGCGCGAAGCAGGTGAGCGCGCTGGATTCCGCGGTTCGCAGCGACGGGATGGGGCTGGTGGCCCTGGGCGGACCCGACAGCTTCTCCGAGGGCCGCTACTGGGAATCCAAGCTCCAGCAGATCCTGCCGGTCACCAGTCTCAAACCGGGAAAGCTGCAGCGCAAGAATCTGGCGGTCGAGCTGGTGCTCGACCACTCGGGCAGCATGATCGACCTGGCCGGTGGGGCGCCCAAGATCGCCGAGGCCCGGGCCAGCGCCCACCAGGCGGCGACGTTCATCGCCAGCCACCGGGACCAGATCGGGATCGTCGACTTCGACACGGCGGCTCATACCCTGGTGCCGCTGACCAGCCTCGCCCCCGGTGCCTCCGAGCGTGCGGTCGATGCGCGCATCGCCACGCTGCAGGCCTCGGGCGGCACCAACATCTACGCCGGCCTCCAGGCCGGCTTCAATGCGCTGCTCAAGAGCAAGGCCCCCGAACGCCACCTCATCCTGGTCACCGACGGCATCAGCACCGGCGCCGACTACGGCCCGCTGCTGGCGCTCATGCGCCGCGAGAAGATCGCCGCGGCGACGGTCGCGCTCGGCACCGACGCCGACCGCAAGCTGCTGGCCCAGATCGCCTCGGCCACCGGTGGCCACACCTACGCCACCGATAACGCCAACGACCTTCCCCGCATCCTGGTCAAGGAGACCCAGGAGAGCGCCAAGCCCGTCCGGGTCACCGGGCGGCTGGGAGTGACGCTGAGCGGGGACAGCCCGATCGTGCGAGCCCTGATCGGCACCCAGCTGCCGGCGTTGACCGGAAACGAGGTGGTCAAGCTCAAGCGCGGCGCCCAGGCCGACCTCCGCGCCAGTGGTCAGAGCGCCCAGACCGACCCGGCGCTGGCCGAATGGCAGATCGGCACGGGACGGGTGGTGGCGTGGACACCCGGCCTGGGTGCGCCGTGGGCGCTGTCCTGGCTCAAGCGGCCCGCGCTGTGGAACGACGCGGTGCGCTGGGCTCAGCGGGGGATCGCCACCCCCCGGGCCCAGCCCACGGTGACCTCGCCCGGCACGCTGGCGATCGACCTCTCCAGCCGGGGGCGCCCCGGGCTCGGCGTGCGTGCCATCACGGGCTCGCTCACCGGGACCGACGGGATCGCCCATCGGGTCCGCTTCACCCAGAGCGGTCCCGCCGCATACCGGGCTGACGTGGCCGGGCTGGCGGGCGGCGTCTACCGCTACACCCTGACCGGGCAGGGCAGCGCCGGGTTCACCGCCTCCGGGGAGGTCGCGCTGCCCTACCCGGCTGAGTACTCGCCCGTGTCGGTGCAGACCTCGCCGCTCGGTCAGCTGGTGGCTCAGACCGGCGGGCGCGTGCTCGCCCCCGGTGACCCGAGCGCGCTGAGCGGTGCACGCCACGGGCTGGCGCGGCTGTTGGTCCTGTTGGCGCTGGCCACGTTCCTGCTGGGTGTGGCGGCGCGCATGGGGGCTCGCCTCAGACGAGCGAGCCCGGTTGGATGAGGCTGCCGGCGCGCGCGATGGCCCCCAGCAGGTCCAGGGGGTCGACGTCGATCACCGCCGGGATGTAGTGGACGCCGACGTCGCGACAGCGCCGTTCGACATCCACGCGGAAGGCGGCGTAGCGCTCGGCGTACCGGGACCGGATCTGCTCGGTGATGACCGTGCGCAGGACCCGTCCGGTCTCGGTATCGCGCAGCTCGACCGGTCCCAGCGGCCCGGCGCTCGCCTCGGCCGGATCGAGCACCTGGATGACCACCGCCGAGCGCCCGGCCCGGCTCAACTGCACCAGCGCGGCGCTGAGATCGGCGCCGGGAACCAGGCAGTCGCTGATCAGTACCGCCAGGCCCGTGGGCTCAGAGCCGGTGCGCGAGTGGGCGATGCTGGCGGCCAGCTGGGTGGTGTGACCCAGGGGCAGTCGCGCCGCCTCCCGGGCGAGGACCTCGAGCATGCCGGCGGCGTCGAGTCGCCCGCCCGGGATCGCTGCGCCGTCGCGCAGGACCTGAAGCTGGACCGCGTCGGACTGCAGCAGGGCCACCGTCCCCAGCAGCGCCGCCAGCCGGCGGGCGTAGACCAGCTTGCCGGTGTCGGGGGACCCCATCGAGGCGCTGGTGTCGAGCAGGATCGACAGGAACAGGCGCGCTTGGGCCGGGGTGGTGTTGACCAGCAGTTCGCGGAGCCGGCCGTAGGCGTGCCAGTCGAGTCTGCGCAGGTCATCGCCGGGCGCATAGCGTCGGGACTCGCCGAACTCGACGCCGCCGGCGCTGCGCCCCGGACCCTCGCGCTGTCCGATCAGTCCGCTGGTGAGCGCGTCGAGCGAGCCGAGGCTCAGACGTTGGAGCTGGCGCACGTCGTCCTGGGTGAGCAGCGCGGCGTCGTTGGCGACTCCGGCGCTCACCGCGCGTCGCGCAGCTGGGTGAGCACCTCGGTGACGATGGCCTCCGGGCTGATGCCCGCGCGCTCGGCGTCGAAGCCGAGGACCAGGCGGTGGCGCAGGGCGGGCAGGGCCACGGACTCGACATCCTCGATCGACAGGTGCTGGCGTCCGGCCAGCAGGGCGGTGATCCGCCCCGCCAGGGTCAGGGACAGCCCGCCGCGCGGGCTCGGCCCGAGCCGCACGTAGTCGCGGACGACGGGCAGGGCCTCCGGGGAGGGCTGCAGCGCGAGCAGGATCCGGCTGATGTGGTCGATGACCTCTGAGCCGGCGGGTACCTGATGGGCCAGGGCGTTCATCGCCAGCAGCCGCGGAGCGTCGGCGACGGGGATGATCGCCTCCATATCGATCTCCCGGGTGTGGGCGACGATCGCCGACAGGTCCGCCAGCGCCGGGTAGGCGAACTTCAGCTTGAGCAGGAAGCGATCGAGCTGGGCCTCGGGCAGGGGGTAGGTCCCCTGCATCTCCACCGGGTTCTGGGTCGCCAGGACACAGAAGGGCCGCGGCAGCGGGTGGGTCTCGCCGGCCACGGTCACGGTCATCTCCTGCATCGCCTCGAGCAGCGCACTCTGGGTGCGGGGCGAGGCGCGGTTGATCTCGTCGGCGAGCAGCAGGTTGGTGAACACCGGACCGGGCTCGAAGCGGGTCTCGAACCCGTGGGTGGTGTCGCCGTAGAGGACGGTGGTGCCGGTGATGTCGGCGGGCAGCAGGTCGGGGGTGAACTGGACGCGGTTCTGCTCCAGGCCGAGCGCCGCGGCGAAGGCGCGCGCCATCGAGGTCTTGCCCACGCCGGGGATCCCCTCCAGCAACGCGTGGCCGTTGGCGATCAGCGCGATGAGGACGCCGCGCACCGGCTCGTGCTGACCGACGATGACCTTGGACACCTCCTGCTCGATGGCCAGCGCGGTGGTGCGGAACGCCGCGGGGTCAGACGCCTCGGCGAGGCCCGTCGGGTCGGCGCGTGCCTCGCCGGGGCTGGGGGGACTGACGTCGGCGGACACGCCGGCGAGCATACCCGCCGGCCGTTGACTCACCTCACCTTGACGACGGCCGCGCTGTGGGCGCCCACCGCCACGGTGACCGTGTCGCCGCCCACGGCGACACGGATTGACCGCGGCGCGGCCAGCTGTCCGTCGGCGCCGACCCGTCGGCCGCCCCAGGTGATCTGCGTGGTCGCCGACAGCCCGCGGGCTGAGCCGGTGCTCAGCACCGTCGCACGCGCCTCGTGGTAGTGCCCGGCGGGCAGCTGCAGCCTGACGGTGTGCGCGGCGCCAAGGTTGTCGAGCACCACCGACAGCCGTCCCGGCCCGGTGGCGAGCGCATAGGTGCGCAGGTGGGGGGCGCCCGGACCCGTGACGCTGAGGAAGCGACCGGTCCCCAGTCCTCCGAGGGCCAGCAGCCCGTAGAACTCGGGTCGCGCGTACAGCGCGGAACCATGCGCGACGGTGCAGAGCGGCAGGTAGGGCGTGCAGCCGGAGATGCGCGTCTGGAAGTTGGCGGCGGCGACGCCGTGCTCGGCCAGGACGAGCCCGTAGTCGAGGATCCACAACGCGGACGCGAACACGTTGGAGACCCCGGGCGCGCCCCAGCAGACGGCGGAGTTGGTCTCGTCCATCACGGCGGGCACTCCGAGGGCGCGGGCGGCGGCCGCGGTGCTGTCCGCGGCGGCGACCTCGTGGCGCTCAGAGGTCGGACCCAGCAACTCGGCGATGGTCGGGTGCTGAGCGCCGCACACGCTCAGCGGGTACTCGTGGGAGGTGAACAGGGCGACGTCCGGATGTCGGGCCTCATCACGGGTGAAGCCGGCCACCCAGGTCGGGGCCTCGCGGCCGGTGGCGGGCCCGGCGATCGCCAGTCCGGGCACCGCGCGCTCGATGGCGCGGACGAAGCGCTCGAACCGGGCGAAGTAGCTGGCCTCGGTGATGCCGTAGTGGTTCGGTTCGTTGCCGATCTCGAGCGCCGCCAACGCCGGTCCGAGGATCCGCCTGGCGTACCGCGCCTCGTCGGCCGCCCGTGCCGGAGCCGTGTGCTTCACCGGGACCCCGAGGATGACCCGCCAGCCCGTCCCCCGGATCACCCGGGCCAGCGCGTGCAGGTCGGTGGGGGTGATCTCGCCGCCGGACCAGGTGGGGGCGGACTCACCCGTCGAGGTCCAGAAGCTCTCCACGGAGTTCCCGCTGATGCGCAGCAGGCCGTGGGGACCGAGCCGCCTCAGGTAGCCGCCCAGGTTGGTGTCGGAGAACTCATTCCGGGCCAGCGTGTTGTCCATCAGACCCAGGCCGACGAAGCCGGCGCTCAGGCGTGTCCCGGGGCCGTGGGCCTGGACGGTGATGGACACCGCGGCGGCCGGCCCCGTGGCAGGCGTGGCCCCCGAACCACAGGCGCTGATGAGGCTCGCGACGGCGAGCGTCGCGGTGCCGCGCATCGCGACGCGGCGCCACCAGATCGCCATGGGGATCACCGAGACCCTCAACTCAGCTTGAGGATGACCGCGGTGTGGGCGCTCAGGTGCAGCGCCAGCGTCGGTCCCGGGATGCGCACCGGCGTGTAGATCGGCGGGGCCATCTGTCCGCCGCGGCCGACCGCGCGGTCGCCCAGGCGGATCCCGCGCGTGGCGGCGAGTCCGAGGCGCGAGCGGGTCGACAGGACCGTCTGGCGGCCGTGGGAGTAGCGCGGCCCGGCCAGGCGCAGAGTGACCGTGCGGGCGGGGCCGAGGTTGTCGAGCACGACCGACAGCCGTCGGGGCGCGGTCTGCACCGCGAAGGTGCGCAGCTGTGCGGGCGCGGAACCGCTGATTGAGAGGAAGCGGCCGGCTCCGACCTGGCGCACGGCGAGCAGCCCGTAGAAGTCGGGCTGGGCCTTCAGCCGCGGGCTCGTGCCGGTGGTGCAGAGCGGGATGTAGGGCACGCAGCCGCGGATCCTGCCCTGGAAGTCGGCGCTGGCCACGCCGTGAGACGCCAGGATCAGCGCGTAGTCCAGCGTCCATAGGGCCGATGCGTAGACGTTGCTCACGCCCGGCGCGCCCCAGCACACGACCGAGTTCGTCTCGTCGATGTCCGCCGGCACGTGATCGAGCCGGGCGGCCCGGGCGGTGATGTCGGCGGCCGCCGCCTCCTGACGCGCCGACGCCGTCGACAGCAACTGGGCGACGGTCGGGTGCTGGCCGCCGCAGATGCTCAGGGGGTACTCATGACTGGTGAAGAGATCGATATCCGGGTGCGGTGCCTCTGCACGGGCGAACCCCTCGACCCAGCGGGGATCGTCGCGCCCGGCGTCGGGGCCGACGATGGCGACTCCCGGGACGGCGTCGTGGATGGCGCGCACGTCACGTTCGAACTCGGCGAAGTAGGTGACCTGGCTGATGCCGTAGTCGTCGGGCTCGTTGCCGACCTCGATCGCCGCCAGCTCCGGTCCGAGGATCCGGTGGGCCCACCGCGCCTCGTCCCCGGCTCGCGCCGGGTCGGGATGCTTGAGGTTGACGCCGAGGATGACGCGCCATCCCGTCCCGGCGATCGCTGCCCCCAGTGTGCGCAGGGAGGCCGGCGTGATGGTGCCCTGGGAGGCCCAGGCGGGCGCGGGCTCGGCGTGGGAGGTCCAGAAGCTCTCATCCAGGGAGTTGCCCCCCAGGCGCAGCATGCCGTGGCTGCCCAGGTGCCGCATGTAGTCGGCCAGATCGGTGCCGGCGAACTGATCGCGCGACAGGCTCCAGGCCTCCAGGGCGAGTCCGAGGAACCCCGCGCCCAAGCGCGGGCCCGCAGCTGTCGCGTGCACGGTGAGGGTGACCCGCGACGGTGGCGGGACCGCCGTCGAAGTGGCGGTCGACGGAGCGGCTCCCGAACCACAGGCACTCACCAGCCACGCCGTCAACAGCACCGCCAGGAGGGGGAACCGGATTCGGGCCTGCGTCACCGGGGGGATAATCACGCATATGCGGCGGCGGATGGCAGGACTTGTGTGTGGCCTCGCCGTGGGCGGTCTGCTCGCCGGATGTGGCGGCGGTGCGAACAGGTCGTCGACCGTCACGCCAACCCCGACCGCGGCGGCCTCCGCGCAACGACCCGCCGCCCGGGGTTTCGCCTGGGTCAGGCTGAGCGTGCCGAGGGCCAACGCCACCGGACCGCTGGCCACCCCGCATGAGCTGCAGGTGCCGGCCGGATGGCAGGCGCAGGCGTGGGCGCGGGTGCCCGGCGCCCGGCTCGAGGTGTGGACGCCCGAGCACGACCTGCTGGTGAGCGCATCCGCGCCGGGCAAGGTCATCGAGCTGATCCCGGGCGCCACGCCGAGCACCCCGCCGCGCGAGCGCGTGCTGCTCAGCGGACTGAGCGAGCCCTCGGGCATGGCCTTTGACACCTTGGGCGGCCGGCGGGTGCTCTACGTCGCCCAGGAGGACGAGCTCGACCGCTACATCTGGAAGGCCGACGGGACGCTCGGGACCAAGACCGTCATCGTCAGCGGCCTGCTCAACCCCCGGGACCCGGGCAACCACTTCGCCAAGACGCTGGTCGTCGCCCCCGACCATACGATCTACATGACCGGCGGCAGCGCGTCGAACGCGTCGCCCAGCGACTTCAAGCTCCGCCCGCCCCGAGCGGTCATCTTCGCGGTGAATCCGACCACGCACGCGCTCACGGTGTTCGCCACCGGGGTGCGCAACGGCGAGGGCCTGTCCCTGGCGCCCGACGGCGCACTGTGGACGGCGGTGAACGAGCGCGACAACATTCCCTACCCGTTCCACCGTGCCTACGGCGGGACGCGCGACGCCTACGCCAAGGTGATGCCGAGCTACGTGGACAATCACCCCCCGGATGAGCTGGCGCGGCTGACCCGGGGGCGCAACCTCGGCTGGCCCTACTGCGATCCCGATCCCGACGTCGACCCCGGTCAGCTCGGTTCCGGCCTGAGCTACCCGGACATGAAGTTCGATGCCAACGCCGTGACGAACCCGGGTGGACGCGTGCTGGACTGCGCCAAGCTCGCGCCGATCGACTACGGCCTTCCGGCCCATAGCGCGCCGGTGGGCTTTCACTTCCTCCAGGCCAGCGCGATGGCCGCGCCGTGGCGTGACGGTGCCGTGGTGGCGGTGCACGGATCCTGGGATCGCCACCCCCAGCGGTCCCCGGCGGTGCTGTGGCTGGCCTGGAACGCCAAGACCGACAACTTCACCAAGCTGGAGACGCTGATCAGCGGCTTCCAGACCTCGCCCGCGGGCGCGCGCTGGGGCCGCACGGCCGACGCGGTGCCCGGTGCCGACGGGGACCTCTACGTCTCAGACGACATGTCGGGCACGATCTACCGGATCGGCCCCACGGCCTAGCGGTTGTAGTACTCCGCCTCGAGCCGGCCGAGCTCGGTGGCCGGCTCCGCGTCGTAGAACCACTCCCGGGCGATGTGGTTGAAGTTGCCCCGGACGGTGAGCTGGGACAGCACGGCGAGGCACATGATCTCCATACGCAGGCCGAAGAGATGGTCCGGCGGCGCGTTCTCGTGCCGCATCTGACTGAAGAACTCCGAACGCGGGTCGCTCATGTCGATCATCACCTGGGTGGCGAGCTCGCGCGTCAGAGTGACCTCACCCGCGTCCACCGTGTACCAGCTGCTGGCGGCACGGAACTGCGCGAGCACGCGCTGGGGATCGAAGCGGCTCGGGTCGGGGAAGAATCCGGCCTCGGTGCCGAGCTCCATGATCTGCTCCGCGTCCCCCTCGATGATCGCCCGGATCGTCTGCTTCTCCAGCTCGACCGCGGCGGCGGGCATCGACTTGAACAGGCCGAAGTCGAAGAACGCGACACGCCCGTCGCCCAGCAGCAGCGAGTTGCCGGGATGGGGGTCACCCGAGAACTGGCCGTGACGGTAGAGGGAGCCGAAGTAGAAGCGGAAGAGGATCTCGCCGAAGCGGTCCCGGTCGGCCTGGGAGTAGGCCTTGACCGCCTCAAAGCCCGTGCCCTCGACGAACTCGGTGACCAGCACGCGCTCACGACACCACTCGCCCATCACCTCGGGGATGACGATGAAGGGGTGGCCGCGGTGCAGGCGCGCCAGCGTGCGCTGGTTGGTCGCCTCCAGCTCGTAATCGAGCTCCTCGAGGATCCGGTCGGTGATCTCCCGGCCCATCGCCTGGGCATCCATGCCCGGCGCGACGCGCTTGGCGAGGCGCAGGATCATGCCGAGGTTCTGCATGTCCGCGCGCACCGCGGCGGCCACACCGGGGTACTGGACCTTGACGGCCACCGCACGGCCGCTGTCGGCGAGCGTGGCGCGGTACACCTGACCGATCGAGGCGGCGGCGATCGGCTCGGGGTCGAAGTCGGAGAAGACGGTGGAGATCTTCTCGCCCAGGTCGGCCTCGATCACCCGCTGCATCTGAGCGAAGGAGACGGTGGGGGCGGAGTCACGCAGCTCGGCCAGCTTGGCCTGGAACTCCTCCTGATACTCCGGGGGGACGATGCCGGCATCCAGCACCGACAGCACCTGGCCGACCTTCATCGCCGCGCCCTTCATCGTGCCCAGCGCCGTGACGATCTGCTCGGCCGCCTGCAGGTTGCGGCGTTCGGCGGCGGCGTGGCGGCCCTCCTCGTCGCGCGCCAGGTTGGCGGTCTTGGTGCCGGCGTTGCGCAGCGCCTGACCTGCGGCGAGCCGACCCAGCCGGGCGCTGCGCGCCAGCCGTGAGGTGGGGATCCGGGTGTCGTCGTCCTCAGCCATATCCAGGGCCTCAGACGGGCCGGCCGGCGGTATCGGCCAGCTCGATGCGGGATCCGGGGACGATGTCGTCGGCGCCGTCGGGCCAGCGGACCCAGGCCTTGGTGCCGCCGTCGTAGTCGCGGGCGAGCAGGATGAGGGTGGCCGGGGCGGGGTCGGGCTGGCGTCCGGCCACCGTGCAGGCGTCGGTGCCCTCAGGGTCCAGGCCGCGCCAGATCCGGACGAACGGGTTGTGCTCCAGCTCGTCGGCGACGGTCGTCTCGTCGGTGTGACCGGGGTGGATCGCGGTGGCGGGCGCGAGGGTCAGGAGCACGTCCATCACCGAGTGCCGGAGGTCGGCGTACCCGGTGGCGCCGGGCGCACCAACGCCGCCGACCGAACCCTTGAACAGGGTGTCGCCGGTGAATACGTCGGACCGGTTGACCAGCAGCGACAGCATGCCGCCGGTGTGGCCGGGAGTGGCCAGCGCCTCGATGCTCAGAGCGCCGACCTCCAGGTCATCCCCGGGGTTGAGATCACCTGTGGTCTGGGGAATGCCGGGGCGCTCGAGGGGGTGCGCGAGCACCTCGGCGTAGGGATGGGCGGCGAGGACCGCGTCGAGCTCGGCGACGTGGTCATGGTGGTGGTGGGTGAGCAGGACGTGCGTGAGTCGGTGGCGGTGCTCATCAAGGACGGCCAGCAGCGGCTCGACGGGCCCGCCGGCGTCGATCAGCACCGCGTCGGTCCCGTGATCGTCGGCCACCAGATAGGTGTTGGAGAGCCAGGGGCTTGACATGGAACGCTCGATGATCACCCCTCCCAGGCTAGTCGGCGAGACTGGACCGCCGACAGCCGGCGGCCGGCACCCACCACAGCCCGACCGGCATTCCACCGCGACCGGTGACCAGCACCCGCCTCGGGTCGGGCGCGATCGCGCGATTCACGCTCGGGGCGTGGGGGTACGCTCTCGGATCAGAACGCCGATGGCTGCCGATCCCAAGTCCAAGATCCCCTACCTCCTCGAGCGCCTCGCCCAGGGCGTGGCGGCGCACGACCGTGAGAATCCCGAACACCACACTTGGGGGGTCGGGATGTCGCACTTCGACATCCAGCGGCTCGATCTCGAGGAGGGGGAGGAGATCCTGCCCGGCATCGTCCTGCAGGCCGACGGTGGCGTGACCGGAGCCTTCCGCGTCCTGTGCGACGGTGACCACGGCGCCGGGATCGAGGAGGCGGAGGAGGAGACCGTCGACGCGGTCTCGGAGCGGGAGCAGGTCGAGGAGGACGAGCGCGAGCTCGTGCCCATGCGTCCCGCCGGTCCCGGGTGGCCCGACCGCGAGCGCGAGTTCGAGTCCGACCCGCCCCCGATCCGCCCGCCGTTCTAGACCCACCGCGTCGGACCGCCGCTGGAGCACCGGCTCCTCGGACGCACTCCGATGCGCCCGCCGCGGCGCGGGCGGACCAGCGCGTCGCGCCCCGCGCTCCGCCCATTGCCGCCACGCGGTTGCCCGGTTAGCATCACGTGAGTCCGCCGAGTGACGACGAGGTCGTCAGCGGGTGGGCATCGGGTGTTCAGCCGAGAAAAGGGGAATCCGTTGGAGGACAGCAACCGGATCAGCCGGCGACGGCTGATCGGAGGCGGCGTCGCGGCCGGCGCGGGAGCACTCGGCGCCTCGATCGCGTCCGGGGTCGAGGCGGCTGAGGCGGCGGCCAGGGGCACCAAGCCGAAACCCAAGCCGGTCAAGACCAAGCTCAAGACCCACAGCGCGCAGGTCTGCGTGGTCGGCGCGGGGATCTCGGGCCTGATGGCGGCGCGGACGCTGCGCGCCGCCGGTCATTCGGTGATCGTGCTCGAGGCCCGGGACCGGGTGGGCGGGCGGACGTACTCCGTTGATATCCCCGGCGCCTCCGACGTCGCCAACATGGGTGCCACCTTCGTCGGACCGACTCAGACCGACGTGCTCAACCTGATGGGGGATCTGGGCATCGGCAAGTTCGACGTCTACTCCACCGGCGACCTGCTCTGGTACGAGAACAGCACCCTGACCCGGTACAACGGCACCGTCCCGCCGACGAGCAATCCCCTCAGCGCGATCGAGCTCGGGACGATCCTGCTCCCGGCGGTCGACAAGCTCGCCGCCAGCTGCCCGACCGACGCACCCTGGACGATGCCGGACGCCCTCACCTACGACCAGCAGACGGCGTGGACCTGGGCCCAGAGCCAGAACATCAGCTCCGAAGCCCTCGCGCTCTGGGACTTCGCTGTCAACGCGATCCTCTCCCAGCAGTCCTGGGACGTCTCGATGCTCTACATGATCTGGTACATCGCTCAGGCCGGCAGCGTCGAGCAGCTCGTCGGCAACGCCGGCACCGGCGCCGCTCAGGACTTCCGCGTCCAGGGCGGCACCCAGCTCATCTCCACGGTGATGGCCGACGAGCTGGGAGTGGGCAAGCGCGTGCTGTTGAACAACCCGGTGCGCCGGATCGAGCAGACCGCCAAAGGGGTGACGGTGTACGCCGACCGCGCGACGGTCACCGCGAAGCAGGTCATCGTGGCGATGCCGCCGACCCTGACGAGCCAGATCATCTTCGAGCCCCAGCTGACCGCGATGCGTCGCCAGCTCGTCCAGCGCATGGGCATCGGTGCGCTGATCAAGACGATCGCGGTCTACGACGAGCCGTTCTGGCGCAACCAGGGCCTCAACGGCGAGGTCACCTCGCTCAGCGGCCCGGTCGGCGCGATGTTCGACGCCTCACCGGCGTCGGGCTCGCCCGGGGTGCTGCTCGGTTTCATCGACGGCAACGACGCGCGGTCGATGGACGACATGACCGATCCGGCCGCGCGCAAGGCGGCGGCGCTTCAGTCCTATGTGACCTACTTCGGGCCCCAGGCGGCCAACCCGTCCTTCTACGTCGACCATGTCTGGGCCCAGGACATCTACTCCGGCGGCTGTCCGGTCGGGGCGATGGCCCCTGGCGTGCTGACCGAGTACGGGCAGGCGCTGCGCACCCCGATCGGTCGCATCCACTGGGCCGGCACCGAGACCGCCACGGTGTGGCTGGGCTACATGTCCGGCGGCGTCCAGGCCGGGCGCCGCGCGGCGGAAGAGGTCATGGCCCTGCTGTGAGACGGGTCCGGGTTCTCGCCGCGGTCATGCAGAAGCGGGCCGTCAGGACGAGGACGACGGCGTCGTCCGGCGTGAGGCCGACGTCACGGTGAGCCCGCCCACGGTCTGAACCGCGACGAACAGGCCGGATACGCCGGCGAGGACCGTCAGCAGCCACAGGGCGGCGGTGGTCTGGCCCCACAGCGCGATGAGCATCGGGGCGAGGAAGCCGATGTAGGCCAAGGCGTAGAACACGCCGGTGGTCCGGGCCAGATCGTCCGGCTGGGCCAGTCGCTGGACCTCGCCGAGCCCGGACACCAGGGTGAGCCCGAGCGCAGCCCCCAGCACGATCGCGCAGAGCACCCCGAGCCATGCCTGGTGTGAGGCGACGGTTGCCGCCGCCAGCGCCATGCCGGCGGTCATCACCACCATGGCCGTGCCGAGCGAGCGGGGGATGCGGGGGTGGTCGAGGCGCTGGGCCAGCGGCTGGACGAGGCAGCCCGCCGTCATGGCACACACGGTCAGGATCGCCGCGTAGAGCAGTGCCCAGTGGCTCACCTGCGCATGCAGCGCCTCGGGCACGGTGGCGTAGGCCACCCCGGCGGCACCGAAGATCCAGGGGGCGGTCGGCAGCACGAGTCGACGGAAGCGGGGCCGGGCGATCGAGGCCGGCCAGCGGCGCCGGCCCGTCGCCCGCTCGCCCGGGGCGGTCTCGGCACCCCGGAGAACCACCACGACGAGGATCGGGACGGTGAGCGCCGCGTGGACCCAGTAGGCGAGAGAGGCCGGCAGGGGCGCGTACTGGGCGAGCAGGCCCGCGACCCCCGGACCCAGGCCCAGGCCGGCGGTCAGTGACAGGGAGGCACGCCGGGCGCTGGCGGCGGCGGTCAGACCGCGGGCGGTGCCGAGCTCCACCAACCAGGTGCTGCCCACCGCCATGGCCAGACCGATGCCCACGCCGCTGAGCAGCCGACCGATCGCCAGGCCGGGAAGATCGTCCAGGGAGAGGGCCAGGCTGCCGAACCCGGCGCAGATCAGGGCGATGGTCATCAGCCGCCGGCGCCCGAGACGGTCTGACAGACCGCCCCCGACCAGCAGCGCCGGGGCGAGGCCGAGCACGTAGGCGGCGAGCAGGGCGTCGACGACCACCTCGGAGTAGCCGTCGGCGCTGCGATACAGCGCCAGCAGCGGAGTGAACTGATTGCCGCCCCAGCCACAGCAGAACATCGCCGCGGCGACGACCCAGGTCTCAGAGGGCCGGCGCGAGTGCCTCATGGGTCTCTCTCAGATGGCTCCACAGCGCCGTGCCGAAGCCCGCCACGTCACCGGCCACCGTCAGCTCGGCCAGATGCTGGTGCTCGGGCACGAAGTGGGCCAGTCGCGCCCCGTTGACGCTGATCGCCTGGGCGGTCATGCGCCGCTGGCGGTCCCCCAGGGTGGCGTAGAAGCCGGTGGCGATCGTGTTGGCCGCCGCGGCCACGAGCTGGGCGTGGAAGCGCTCGTCGGCGGAGACGAAGCCCGCGATGTCGCCGCGTTCCAGCGCGGCGACCTGGTCGGCGATCGCCGCGATCGCCGGCGCAAGCGCCGCCTCCCGCTGGGTGGGGCTGCGCCGGGAGAGGCGTCGTACCGCCCCGATCTCCAGGGCGTGGCGCACCTCGAGCACGTCAAGCGCCTCGGTGGGGGCCAGTGGCGTGACCAGAGCGCCGCGGCGGGGCAGCAGCGACAGGAGACCCTCGGCGGCCAGGCGGACGAAGGCCTCCCGCGCCGGGGTGCGGCTGACCTCCAGGCGGCGGGCGACCTCAGCCTCGCTCAGCAATGTCCCGCCCGGAATGTCCCCCGACAGGATGGACTCCTTGGTGTCGGCGTAGACGCGCTCGGCGGCGGGGCTCGGGGTCGGCACGCGGGTCAGCATACAAGCTTGCATGCAAGGTCGACCCGGCTCGGCGCATCGGGGCTCGCGCGCCCGGGTACCGTTCATGACGGTGAGTGACGAGACGGAGATGATCGGTCGGCGGCTGCTGGCCCGTGGGCCCTGGGAGCCCGGACGGATCAGCACGAACTGGCGGGCGGATCCCTTCGAGCCCGACGCCGCGTCCACGGCAGAGGCGGACCGCCGCCTGCAGGCCCTGGCCGACCGCGGCTCGCCGAGCCACGACGGGCTGGCGGCGCGCCTGTCGGACTTCACCCCCACCGACGACGGCCTGGTCCTGGAGCTCCAGCCGGTGCGCTGGGCGCTGCGCCTGCTCGACGGAGGCGCGGTCTCGAGCATCTCGGCGCTGTGCGTCGTCCGCGACTCCGAGGGACGCTGGCTGGCCGGCCGGCGGGCCGCCTGGCTCGCCTCCTGGGCGGGGCGCTGGGCCCTCGGGGCCGGAGGGGCGGTCGAGGTCGACGAGAACCCCACCCTGACGCTGACCCGCGAGCTGGAGGAGGAGTGGTCCGTCACCGCCGAGCGCGTCAGCGCCGAGGCGCTGATCCGCGCCGACAACGGCAACGTGCTGTTCGTGGGGCTGGCCTGGCTGCCGCCGGGCGCGGAGGTCACCCGTGACCCCGAGCACGACGCCCACGCCTGGTGGCCGCCAGACGTGGCCGACTGGCCGCCGGAGGCCGACGCGCCGCTGCGGGAGCTCGGTCAGATGCTCAGCCGGTGAGCAGCACCGACCTCGATCGGCTGCGCCGCGTGGTGGCGCCCTCGGCGCCGCCCCCGCGCTTCACCCGGCGGGTGACGCTCACCCGGCTGGAGGTCGTCTCCTTCATCCATTCCTGCATCTACATCGCGCTGCTGGTGTGCGCCTTCGTCCTGCACAACCCCCAGCCCGCCACGACCATCCTCGGCTTCACCCACGGCGTGGTGTGGATCGCCATGTCCCTCATCTGCATCGTCGCCGCCCGGTACCGGGTGATTCCCTGGTGGCTCGCGGTGGGCGTCGCCGTGCTCGGCGGGATCGGGCCGTTCTTCGGAACCGCCGGCTTCGTCATCGAGACGCGCCGGCGCGCCGACGCGACATGACGCG
>CAZZVR010000069.1:0-16787 GCA_964657595.1 Burkholderia sp. PAMC 26561
AACCGCCGGAGGAGATCTTCGACTACCTCATCACGGTCCCGTTCGTGAAGCTGGAGCTGCGCTGGAGTCATCGCACCGGCGACGTCTCTCACGTGGAAGCCTGATGGAAGCCTCAGGCACCGCGAACGCCCCGTCAGTCGAGCTGCAGGTCTGACGCGAAGCCCGTATTAACGGGCGATTTCGTCATCTGACCCACATGGGATCGCCCCTGCTGACTCTTTGCAAGCAGGAGGTCGACGGTTCGATCCCGTCTGGCTCCACCTTACGAAACGCCCGCCTTTGCGGGCGTTTCGGCGTTAGAGGCCGCAAACGCGACCGATCCAGCCGTGCTCTGGTCATCAGATGGCCGGACGCCCAGGTCTCCGCCTTTGGGCCGACTCGGCAAGATCACAGCGCGTGGGCGCGGCCGCTGTCGAACGTGCGGCGAGATCGTCCCCCTTCGCGAAACTCGCACCGAACCCGGCCCCGGGCTTGCCGATGGAGTAAGTCGCGCAGATGCGATCTCAGCAGTGATGAACACCCCGCGGCGGCTGTTGGAACCAGTAGCGACCCTCACGCCCGATCAGACGACCTGATGAAACGGAGAACCCCGGCGGTGCGTGGTCGCCGCGGCACCTCGTTGGCGCGCCCCTCTCAAGGAATGAGATCGAGCGCGATCAGGCTCTCCGCGCTGGCGATCAGGGCGTCCTCCGTGGGCCGTGGCTGCCAGCCCAAGCGTCGGCGGGCCTTGTCGGCATTGAGGCGTCGGCGGTTGCCGAGTTCGGGAATCTCGTTCCGCAGGCCGGCGTTGTCCTTGGCCGCAGCTTTAACGATCTCGTCGTCAAGCGTCGTAGTCGGGACGTTCGCCGCGCGGTCGCCCAAACGTGCACGGAGGATGTCAGCGGCTTCCACGAGCAAGATCGTGTCACCAGCCGAGGCGATGAAGCGCTCGCCGGCCGCGGCCGGGTGCGTCATGGCGAGCAGATGCAGCTCGGCGACGTCGCGGACGTCGACTGCCCCGAAGAAGAGGCGTGGGGCGCCGCCCTTCATCGCACCGGTCAGCAGCGCAAGGATCAATCCGAGCGAGGACGACAGATCAGGCCCAAGCGCCGGGCCGAAGATCCCAACCGGGTTGATGACAGCGAGCTGCGGTCCGCCCTCCCGCTCGACCAAGTCCCATGCCGCACGCTCCGCAACGGTCTTGGACTTGATGTACGGCGCCAGGCCCGCATCGAGGTTTGACCAATCCGTCTCGCTGAAGATGCGATCACCCCGGGGATGGCCGTAGCCGATGGCGCCGAATGACGAGGTCACGACAACCCGTTTCACGCCTGCTTCGCGAGCGGCTCGCAGCACGCGAACGGTTCCGTCGCGCGCGGGCACGACGAGTTCGTCCTCGTTCACGGGCGGGGAGGAAGGAAAGGGCGAGGCGGTGTGCAGCACGAAATCGACGCCGTCGACCGCGTCGGCCCAGCCGTCGTCGCAGAGCAGATCGGCTTCGACGAACGAGAGCCGGTCGAGGTCGTCCACGCCGGCGGCGTGAACCAGCTCGCGAACCTTGGCGGCGCGGTCGAGGTTGCGGATCGTGGCTCGGACCGTGTGACCGGCGGCAAGCGCTCGAGCCACGGTGTGGCCACCGAGAAAGCCGCTGCCTCCCGTGACGAGAACGCCGGCGGCCGGGATAGAGAGAGATTCGGTAATGGACATGACGCCCAGCATGCGCGTGGGTGAGACTTGTAGCCAGAGCCCTACCAGGGCCACCGCTGTCGCGGTGATCGGTGGCTACCGTGAACGCAATGGCCACCGATAACCGCCTGGGGGCATTCCTCAGAGCACGGCGTGACCAACTCCAGCCCGAGGAGGCCGGTCTTGCGACCGAGGGGCGACGACGGGCGCCCGGTCTACGCCGAGACGAGCTGGCCGGCCTGGCAGGGGTCAGCGTTGACTACTACGTCCGCCTGGAACGCGGCCGGGACCGTCACCCGTCAGATCAGGTCCTCGATGCGCTGGCACGCGCACTACAGCTCGATGAGGACGGCCGACAGCATCTCCACGAGCTGGCTCGACCTCTCGCGGGCGACCCGCCGCCACCACTCGCGGCCGTCCCGCCCGGCGCCGCACACATTGTCAGCAGCTGGCATGGCCCCGCAACGGTCGCGGACCACACCGGCCTGGTCGTTGCCGCCAACGAGCTCGCCCAAGCGCTTTCTCCAGCCCACGTTCCGGGCGTCAACGGCTGCCGCACGCTCTTTCTCGACCCTTCCATGCGCGCCCTCTATGGCGACGGCTGGCACCGAGTCACCACCGACGTCGTCGCCGCACTCCATACCGCCGTCGGCTCGACCCCGGAGGACCCACGCCTCATCGCGCTCGTCGGCGAACTCTCCATCACCAGCCAGACGTTCCGCACCCTGTGGGCCCGCTACGACGTCGGGCCTCGACCCGGCACCGGCACCACCCACATGAACCACCCAACCATCGGCCCGCTGACATTGCACTTTGAGAAACTCGCCGTCACCGGCCACCCCGGACTCGGCTTGGTCCTCTTCTGGGCAGAGCCCGAGACAGCTGACGCCGATGCGCTTGAACGACTCGCAGCCCAGCTGGCGTAGAGGGCACCGACCGGAGGCGACCAAACTCCTTACGCAGCCGCCCCACCCGCTACGAAACTCGACGTTTGGTAAGAGACGTCCGAACGCGGCTGCATTAGTGCCCCCTGAGCGTTTCGGCGAAAGCCCCGCGGCTGGCGGGAGGAAGCGCAACGACAATGAGGGGGCCGACGCGATGGCCTCAGATAATCCCGACTCGGGATGTGGACCAGGAACACCCATCGCCAGCTGCGCCCGCGGCTGCGCTCGGTCGTGGTTCTGTGACGACGAGGACTAGGCCAGTTCAATCGCCTCCAAGGGGATGGGGCAGATCAACCTGCCCGCCACGAGCTCATCTCAGAGATCTTCGAGTACGTCGAGGCGTTCTACAACCGCCAGCGCCGGCACTCCACCCTAGGCATGCTGTCGCCCGTCGAGAACGAAGGGGTCATCGCCGCACGCCCGTTTCAGACCCACGCTGACAACATCAAGATCAACCACCAACTCCGCGCTTACCGCGAAAGCGCCCGACTGTCCGGACCACCGGGGGAACTCCAGATGGCTTTTTCGACGATGGTTTCGCCAATAAGACTGCACGATTGGTGACAGTCGCTGCAGCGCCCCTGGATGCAAGGTTGGATCTCACCGTAGGCATGCCGTCATCTCCAGGGCTACGGATCATGCGTGTCGCCGGCGGCAGCGTCGCGGGCGGCGCGGGCCCCATCTGCCTCGCCTTCGACGCTGACAAGTCGGCCGCGTTCTTTCTAGCGCTTGGGTCGCTGAACCTTGCGGGTGGCTACGTGTATCTCACCGTCAACCGCCCCGCGTCTGCCTCACCGGAGTTGCCGCGTTCAACGGCTGCCATGCCCGCCGCGCGCGTGCCTGCGCTACAGAGCGTCGAGGTCACGCGTCCCGGCCCGCAATGAATGCATGCGGGTGCCGAGAGTCGGAGACGAGCGCCAGTCGTGGTGGGGTGCTGACCCTCTGACGCCTGCCGGACCACCGACTCGACTGCATGCTCACGCGCCGCGACGTTGCAAGGCTCGTGCGGTGAGGTCGGATCGCGGATGTCGTGGGGGCCTGCGCCTCCTCGGGCGCCCGAGGGGGCACCGCTCGAGCCCGGGGCTCATGTCGGGACTTACCTGTCATGGGAGCCTCGGTGGCCCGACCGTGGACTGTGGAGGCCAACCATTGAGTCCGGCGGGAGCCTTGTCGATAACGCCTGAATGGCGGAGGAACCTTTCGGCGAGGACGCAGCGTGGATGCCGCCGGAAACGCTGCTCGACCTTGCGCGCAGTGCCAGCGAGGACGCGCTGCCGCGTGTTCTGGAGGTGGTCGCGGACACGATCCTCCAGCTGTCGGGCTTCCGCACAGTCGTGCTGAACGTCTTTCGTCCGGCGTGGGACGACTTTGAAGCGGTGCTGGTCAAGGGTGAGCAGGAGAGTACCGAGCTGTTGCTGGGCAGCAGGGCGCCGCGGGAAATCATCATGCGTCTGGTCGGCGGCGCGCGCGAGCCCTTCCCAGGCATATATCTGCTGACCGATCCGAGCCCGGTGTGGGATGAGTTGGACGTCGTCTACACGCCGGACCGCGTGAGCGCCACCGACGAAGGGCACTGGCGCGCGGATGATGCGTTGCTGGTGATGCTCAGTGACGCCGGGGGGCAACCTGTGGGGCTGGTGTCGATGGATGAACCGGCATCGGGGCTTCGTCCCGCAGACCGCGAGCTGCGTCTCGTCGCCGTTATCTGTTCCTACGCCGAGCAGGCGCTGAGGAGCGCGCGGCGCAGCGAGCGGGCTGAAGCGGAGAAGCTCACGCTTGCGCGTCTAACTCTGAACTCGCCCCGGTTGACTGCTTCGACGACGTTGGACGAGCTGTATACGCTGGCGGCAGAAACGACCGTCGAGCTCGGGTTCGGAAACGCGGAGGTCTTCGTGCGTGACGCTTCGGAACTGAGATTGCGAGCACGTTGCGGGCCACGATCAAGCTCGATGGGTGAGCCGCATCTCGCCATTGATCGGGTTCGCCTCTTGTTTGAGGCGCATCGCGCACAGTCCGGCTGCTGGCTGGTCGCTGCGGATCGAGTCCCCGCGTGCCCAGAGGATTCGAGTCTGGGATCACGATGCGCCGGCCACGGTCCACTGGCCTGGGGCGACCGCCGTCTTCTGGTTCCGTGGAACGACACCGCACAGCAGCTGGCCGGTGTCCTACTTATCGATGATCCCATCGATCACCTGCTGCCCAGTGAAGAGCACCTGGGCGTGATGAGACTGCTCGTCGATCTGGTCGCGTCGCTGGAGACATCGACACGTCAGCGTCTCCAGTTGGCGCGGCAGGCAAGCCACGATGCGCTGACCGGACTGCGAAACCGTCGTGATCTCGATCAACTGATCGGCGACAGCCCGGAACCCGCCTTGCTGCTCTGCGATCTTGACCACTTCAAGCAGATCAATGACACCCACGGTCACGAGACCGGAGATCGGGTGCTGCGGCGGTTTGGAGAACTGCTCCGCGGTGTAGCCCGCGACCAGGACGTTGCGATTCGTCTGGGCGGCGAAGAGTTCTGTCTGGTGCTGCCGCACACCGACCGAGCCGGGGCGGTCGCCGCGGCGGAGCGAGTGCGTTCAGCGGCGCACCGACAGCTCGCCGAGATCATCCCGGGCGGGGTTACCGTCTCTGTCGGAGTCGCGGTGCGGGGTGCGCGACCGCTGGGCGCCAGCGCGTTGCTCGCGCAAGCCGACCGGGGTCTCTACCACGCCAAACGCACCGGCCGAGACCGGGTTGCCGTCGCGCCGAGCTGACAGAACGCCTTACACAAGCGCGCCGAAATCTCCTGCGCGAAATCTCGTCCGCGGGCTGTCACTTAGGCTTTTGATCCTGGGTCAGCGCCCGCGGGAGCGGAACGGGCCGCCCAAGATGAAACCCTGGCCGTAGCCGATCCTCTCCCAAACAGGGCAGCGCCTCGAGCGCCGCACTGGAGCAGTGTTCGCCAATCACCTTGCGATCTCGCGCGTCGAGCGGGCTGCTTTTCTTACCCATGACCTCCGGCGAGACCGAGATCCCGACGGGCCTGAGCGCGCCCGTTTGAGGTGGGACCGTTGACCGGCCCTGCCGTCCGGTCGACAGCTCGGTTGGCGTGATGGGTGAGAAAACAATTGATTTACAGGTAAGCATGCTGCGGGAGCGACGGGACTCGAACCCGCGACCTCCGAAGTGACAGGTCGTTCCTAAGCGGTGTCGGCGTGCCTGGCGGTCTCGACGGGGGCGCTGCCCGCGAATGCTCGTTCGAGCTGTCGAGTCCTTTGGGTCGGAGTTCGAGCCCGCCAGTTGGAGGTGCGCCGTGTGCGTCTCTCCGACGATGGTCGAGCTCGCTGTGACGCGGCTCGCTGGTTCGCCAGCCAAGGTGGCATCGGGAATCGGGTTTCTGTCGGATTTCCACAGCAGCGGGGTGAAGGCCGATGAGGCGGCGCTCGCCGCCGTCGACGGGGTTGACGAGGTGGACATGGTCATCGACCCTGGGCCTGGCGATCGCCGGCGACCAGGCTGGGGTGCAGATCGGTATCCCCACCGTCCGAGACGCCCTTGACGGTCAGATTCTCAAGGTCATCCTCGAGACCGCGGTCCTGACGCGCGAGCCGGTCGTCACCGCAAGTCTCGCGGCCGAGCAGGCGGGCGCGGACTTCGTCAAGACCTCGACCGGGTTTCACCCGGCCGGCGGCGCGAGCGTCGCAGCGGTCGAGACGATGGCAGCGACCATCGGTGGTCGCGTCGGGATCAAGGCCGCCCGCGGCAGCGATGCCAGAACCGCTCTCGCCCTGATCGACGCCGGCGCCACCCGGCTCGGGGTCTCCTCCACCGCGATCGGTCCTGGACGAGATCGCAATCAGCTGGCGCGCACGTTGCGCTCGGCCATCCGGACCATGACTGCCCGAGGCATGATTCGATAACCGTTAGCGAGAAGTCGATTAGCGACACCGGGGACCACGCTTGCGTGACGGCTCCCGTCGAAGCTGCGAAGCGCGACTTCCGCGACGTGCGCGGGCGACTGACGGCCACGGGTAAGAAACTGCTTGGTCGGGTCGGCCGTCTCGAAGAACCTGGTCTCAGTCGGGCCGGGGCACAGCGCCATCACACGGACCCCTGATGCCCCGGTCTCCCCCCAGAGAGCTTCAGTGAACGACAGAACGAAGGCTTTCGACGCGGCGTAGACGGCCATGGTGGGAACGGGTTGAAACGCCGCGGTCGATGAAACATTGATGATGCCGCCTTGCCCCTGAGCGACCATGGCGGGTAGGAGTTCGCGGGTCAGGGCCACCAGAGATACGCAGTTGAGCTGGATCTCATGCGAGATGCCAACTGGGTCCTGGTCGATGAAGCGGCCGTGGGACCCGACTCCGGCGTTGTTGATCAGGACGTCGATGGCGACGCCGCTCGAGGTCAGCTTGGTTGCCAACGCGTTGACCTCTCCTGCGTCGGAGAGATCGGCTGCGTGTACGGTCACATCGAGCTCGCTGTGGCGTCCGCGGAGGTCACTGGCGAGCTCTTGGAGTTGCCCGCCACTGCGGGCGACGAGCACGAGGTTTACGCCGCGGTCGGCGAGCTGGAGGGCGAACTGCTCACCGATCCCGCGGCTGGCACCGGTGACGAGGGCGGTCATCCCAGCTCGAATCACCGTCGTGGGAGGCATCGAGAGCCCTTCATGGAGTTTGAGAGTTGATCATGAGGGTGCCGATCGCGGGACGCGACGGAACGGGTGATCAGGCGGGTGCAGACAAAGCCGCGACGGCGACGTCGTCGACTGACTGCTCGAGATCGCGTTCTGCGAGGGCCGGTGCGTGTCTGGTGAGGACGAGGAGCGGGCAGCGGGCGGTGCGTGCGAGGGCCCGCGAGGTACTTCCGTGGATAAGTCGACCGAATGGCCCGTAGCCGCGTGAGCCGATGACGAGGAGACTGAGTGACGCGCTGTAGAGAGCAAGCTCTTCGGCGGGCAACCCATATGCCGCATGCGGTTCGACGTCTCCCAGCGCCGTGATCCGCGCCCGTGCCCGACTGATGCGTTCGGGCAGATCCTGGCTCACCCCACCGGCGCCGGGAAACATGAGATTTGTCGGGGCGGTCACCGCCTCAAACGCTGACACTCTCGCGTCGTGTTGACCTGCCAGGCGTCTGGCGACCGCGAGGGCGTGTTGGCTGTCGGGCGACCCGTCGTAGGCGACCCCGATCTGCACCAGGGCCGTCGGCTGCTCGGCGTATCCGAGCGGAGCGATGGCGACCGCACACGGCGCCCCGTTGAGGGCGTCGCTGGTGGCGTCGCCGATCATCACGCGGCCCAGCAGACCTCGACGGCAGGACCCGACCACGAGCAGATCAGCGTGTTCGGAGTCCGTGAACTCGTGAAGGCCGCGCCCCACCGACGTCGAGTCGATGCGCATCAGTCCCCCGGCACCGTTGCGCGCCGGAGCTTCCGGTGTCGCTGCGTCGGTGGGAGTGAGTGCCTGCAGATCGGTTTCCGAGGAACGGCCGACTAGGAGGTCCCGAACGTGGACGAAGACCGAGATCACCGACCCGCCAGAGGCAACCAGGTCGGCGGCGAGCGCGGCCGCGTCCCGACCACCCTGCTGTTCGTTAAATCCAACGATGACTTTCCGGAACGGGCCATCATTGCGACGGGAAGATTTCGTCAACTGCTCCATGGCACACAGCTTTCAGAGCGTTCGTGAGAGTCAGACCGAAAAGGTCGACACGGGGACGCCGACCAAGTGCTGAGGCCGGAAACACTGGGCTCGCCGAGGGCAGGGACGAAGCCCTCGTAACTATACCCAGTGCTATCAGTCCCGCAGACGGGGACGCGACGGCTCTGGAGTCTCTTGGAGCCCGTGTCTGTAGATTCGATCGCAGCTGCCGCACGATCGTCTCGCTGATCTCCGCGTCGCCGACCGGCGATCGCCCCCGGCAAATCGACAGTGACCTCAGCAGCGACCGTCCCAAGCCTGATTACGCGTTCGGCCGCCTCACGGCGGCACCTTTTCCCCATCGGATGAGACAGCCCCGGTGAGGACCATTGCTCCGTTCCCGGCCGTCACCCCAGGAAGGTCGCGTTCACCCGTGGAGCCCGAGTACCCGCTGAAGACGGGGTCGGCATCCGACGTTTCCGGCGCCGGGAGCGCGGCGCGAGACGGTCGGCGATGCGCGTGGCGTCGTCCTCTTGGATGACTCCCGGCTGCCCCGAAATCGTTCGACCGGACGATTCGGATGGGTGAGGCGAGCCGTAGCTTCGACGGAAGAGCTGCACGACGGCCGTACTGCCACGAGAGGGACCCATGATCGAAGCCTTTAACCTCACCAAACGCTATGACGACCGAATCGCGGTCGATGATCTGAGCTTCACGGTCAGGCCGGGGACGGTGACCGGCTTTCTGGGCCCCAACGGCGCCGGGAAGTCGACGACGATGCGCATGATCCTCGGGCTCGACGAGCCTACCTCGGGGACCGTGACCGTCAACGGCAAGCCGTTCGCCGCGCATGCCCGCCCGCTTCGGGAGGTCGGTGCGCTGCTCGAGGCCCGGGCAGTGCACACCGGGCGCACGGCCCGTAACCACCTGCTCGCGATCGCCGCCACGGCCGGGATCGGGGGTCGCCGTGTTGACCAGGTCATCGACATGACGGGCCTGGCCACGGTGGCCGATCGCCGCGCGGGCGGGTTCTCGCTCGGCATGGGCCAACGGCTCGGGATCGCGTCTGCCCTCCTGGCCGACCCCGAGACACTGATCCTCGATGAGCCGGTCAATGGTCTTGATCCGGACGGTGTGCGCTGGATCCGCAACCTGCTGCGTGGGCTGGCCGCGGAGGGCCGCACCGTGTTCCTGTCATCTCACCTGATGAGCGAGTTGGCGCTCACCGCCGATCACGTGATCGTGATCGGGCGTGGTCGCCTGCTGCGGGAGCAGTCGATCGCGGACTTCATCAGCGATGCCGCCGGGCAGGTGGTCCGCGTTCGCTCGCCCGACTCCCGGCAGCTGGCTGACATTCTGGCCGGCGACGGCGTGGTGGTCCGGGACGTCGCCGAGGGAATGCTCGAGGTCGAGGGCCTTTCGTCGGACGAGATCGGGACCGCCGCCGCGGAAGCGGCGCTGACGCTCTTTGAACTGTCAACTCAGGTCGCGTCACTGGAGGAGGCCTACATGGCCCTGACCGAGGACTCGATCGACTACCGGTCCATCGACAACCGTTTCGCGGAAGGGGTGGCGGCATGACCAGCCAGACCGACACGATCATCAACACGGGGACGCCCATGACGGGTGCTGCCCGGGCCGGGCGGGTCGAGTCTCAGCCGGTGACCCTACGCCGTGCGGTCGCCTCGGAGTGGATCAAGTTCCGCACGCTGCGCTCGTCCTGGGCGGTGCTCGGCGTCGCCGTGGTGGCGATGGTGGTCTTCGCGCTCATCATCGCGTACAACACCCGGCACCTCAACCACAGCCTGAGTCCGGCCGACATCGCACCGTCGGGGACCCTGCAGGGCTATTACCTGGCCGAACTGCTGATCGGCGCGCTCGGGGTGCTGTTCGTCTCAAGCGAGTACAGCACCGGGATGATCCGCTCGACGCTGACCGCAGTCCCGAAACGGATCCCGGTCCTGTGGGCCAAGCTGATCGTCTTCGTCGCGATCATCGCGGTCGTCATGACCGGCGTGTCATTCGTCGCCTTCCTCGCCGGGCAGGGGCTGATCTCGGCGTACCGGCCGGCGCTCTCGCTCGGCGCTCCAGGCGCTCTGCGCGTCATCATCGGCACCGGGGTCTACCTGACCTTCATCGCCATGATCGGTGCCGCCCTCGGTTGGATCATGCGCAGCACGCCTGGCGGGCTGATCGCCTTTGTGGCCCTGATCCTGGTCCTGCCGGTGCTCTTCGGCGATGCCCTCGGTCAGTGGGGCAAGCACGTCGCGGACTTCCTTCCCAGCGTGGCCGGGGCGAGTTTCTCCACCAACGTGCCCGAATCGCCGAGTCTGTCGCCATGGGTCGGACTGTTGGTGATGGCCGCGTGGGTGGTGATCGGCCTCGGCGGTGCGGTGATGCTTCTGCGCCGGCGTGACGCGTAGCTGTCAGGGTGTGAGCGTGGAGGTCAACCGGCAGACATCGACGCCGGCTCGGGCTGTCGACCCTGGGATCGTGGCCGTTGTGCGTGGTGCGGTCCCGGGGCGGGCTCGTCCGTGGTGGGTGCCCGGGCCGGCAGCCGGTGATGTCCTCGTCGCGCTCGCGATCGGGGCGGGGGCTGCACTGATCGACGGTTTCGGTGGGGCCGCGGTCGGGTCGGCTCCCCTGTGGGACACCGCTCTCGCTGCGCCGCTGGTGCTGCGTCGCCGGCGCCCGGCCTGGGCGATCGCGCTGGTCGCCCTCGTGTGTCTGGCGCAGTGGCTGGCCGACGTGAGAGTGATCGGGGACGTGGCGTTTCTGCTCGCTCTGTTCAGCGTCGCCGCCTACGGGCGTCGGTGGACGACCTTGGCCGCGGCTCTGGCGGTCGGCGAGCTGGGCGTCGCCATGGCGTTCGCCCGGTGGGCGCAGCCGCACGACTGGCTGGTGCCCGCGCTGACCGCGGGCGGCACGGTTTCCGCATGCTGGATCGTCGGCATCTACATGCGGATGCGGCGTGACTACATCGTCTCGATCCAGGAGCGCGCCGAGACCGCCGAGCGCGAACGCGACAGCCGCGCGCAGGTAGCGGTGGCGGCTGAGCGAGCCCGCATCGCCCGCGAGATGCACGACGTGATCGCCCACAGCCTGTCGGTGATGATCACCCTCAACGACGCCGCGGCGGCGGTCGAACCGTCTCCCGTGGTGGGCGAGACCATCTCGCAGGCGTCAGAGGTTGGCCGCAATGCGCTCGAGGACATGCAGCGCCTGCTCGGGGTGCTGCGCGACGACGGCGATCCGGCACACGAGCCGCAGCCCGGGATCGCCGAGATCCCGGCCCTGATCTCCACGGTCCGAGCCTCGGGCCTGGCCGTGGAGCTCAGCGTCCTCGGTGACCTCAACGACATCCCGACGACCGCTCAGCTTGCGCTCTACCGCATCGTTCAGGAGAGCCTCACGAACGTGCTCAAGCACGCCCGCAACGTCCGCAACGTCCGAGTCGAACTGCAGCGGGACGCCGACTCGATCAACGTCCTCGTGATCGACGACGGCGCGCCCGCCACCGACCCCCCGATGACCCGCCCTGGACATGGTCTGTCGGGGATGGACGAACGGGCGCGGATCTTCGGCGGTCATCTCGTCGCCGGCCCGAGCCGTGGCGGCTGGTCGGTGCGCGGCACTCTCTACGTCGGCGAGGTCATCCGGTGACGATCCGGGTGCTCCTGGCCGACGATCAGCCCCTCATCCGGCGCGGCTTCGCGATGATCCTCGGTGCCGAGGAGGGCATCGAGGTCGTTGGCGAGGCGGACGGCGGGAACGCAGCGGTCCGGCTCGCGGCGAGCCTGCGGCCCGAGATCGTGCTCATGGATGTGCGCATGCCCGGCGGTGGCGGCATCGAAGCGACCCGCCGTATCGTCGTGGCCGATCCGACGATCAAGATCATCATCCTGACCACGTTCGATCTCGACGAGTACGCCTTCGAAGGACTCCGCGCCGGAGCCAGCGGCTTCCTGCTCAAGAGCGCGAGACCCCACGATCTCGTTGCCGGGATTCGATCCGTCGCCGCGGGGGACGCCGTGCTCGCCCCGACGACAACCCGCCGTCTGCTCGACACCTACGCCAGCGGGTTCACGCGGCCGGATACGCCGGCGCCACCCAAGCCGGACGTGCTCAGGGCACTGACGCAGCGTGAACGGGAGGTGTTCGACGAACTGGTGGCCGGCCGCACCAACAAGGAGATCGCAGCCCGGCTCTTTCTCTCCGAAACCACCGTCAAGACGCACGTCGTGCGCATCCTCTCCAAACTCGATCTCCGCGACCGCGTCCAGGCGGTGATCCTCGCCTACGAGTCCGGCATCGCGCCCTCCGGAAGCTGACTGCGCCTTCGCCTGGGGTTCGCTGTGTTCTGACGATCATGACGGCTCGGCCGACCTACGCGGCGTCGGCAGAAGCGGGCGGCCCGAACCAGGTGGTCAGTGCCTCCGGGAGTCCGAGGTGGGTTCGATCTCCGACCCAGGCGACGTATCCATCGGGCCGGATCAACACGGCGGTGGGAATCGTGAGCGCGCCGAGGACCGGGATCTCCCACTCGCCCACGTAGCTCGCATCGACCTGCCGGACCCGGTCCGCCCACGGAGCGATGTCGAAGGCCTCCTGCTCACCGAGGTTGAGGTACACCGGCCGGGCGTCGTGCAGGAGTTCAAAGACGCGCACGGGGCCCTCGCGGGTCACGAGGTCGAAATCGGGCATCCGGCGTCCGAGCTGCGGATGTCCGTCGCCGAGGTCGTAGTGGATGTCGAGCCCGGAGGCGATCCCCACGAGCCGTTGGCGAGGCTCGTCCATGTTCGCCAGCTCCGACACGACATCGACCAGCGCCTGCGTGCGCTCGTCCTGGCGTTGGAGCGCCGTCAGAGCCATCGTCTGACTGAGCCAGCGGGCGGCGACCGGGTGACGTTCGTCGTGGTAGCTGTCCAGGAGGCGCTCCGAGGAGGTCCCGTTGACCACCTGGGCGAGCTTCCATCCCAGATTCACGGCGTCCTGCACGCCGAGGCCGAGTCCCTCTCCGCCGACCGGATAGTGGACGTGTGCGGCGTCGCCGGCGAGCAGCACGCGTCCCGCGCGGTAGGCCGTGGCCTGGCGAGTCATGTCGGTGAACCGGGAGATCGAGGCGGGGTTGTGCATCCCGAAGTCGGTGCCGTACCGAGCGCGGATCGCTTCACGGAGATCGCCCAGCGTGGGTTCGGTCGTGGATCCGACGCCCGTCTCGGTCACCATGACACGGACCGGCCCGGAATCGCCGTACACCACCTCGCCGTCACGGATCTCGTACTCCAGCCGGCTGAGCCCGTGGACGCCGACCGCGTCGCGCCGCATCCCCAGTGCCGGCTCCTCGGTCATGTCGACCTCGGCGATCAGGTGGCTGATCGTCGGATCCCAGCCGGCGAACTCGATGCCGGCTGCCTTGCGAATGACGCTGCGTCCACCGTCGCACCCGACGAGATACTGCGCCCGCAGGCGTCCGCCGCCGCGCAGCTCGACCACGACCCCGGTGGCGCCCTGGGCGAAGCCCGTCACCTCACATCCATAGTGGACGTGCACCGGCAGTTCGGTGATCCAGGCAGCCAGGATCTGCTCGATCCGGCTCTGCCAGATTCCGAGCGTGTACGGGTGACGCGTCGGGAAGTCGCTCATGTCCAATGCCGCCCTGCCGAACCTCACGGCCTGCAGCACCTGACCTTCGGCCAGGAACCGACCCGCCACTCCGCGCTGATCGAAGACCTCGATCGTGCGGGAGTGCAATCCGCCGGCCCGTGAGCCGGCCAGCGCGTGATCGGGACGGCGCTCGACAACCGCGACGTCCACCTTCGCCAGCGCCAATTCAGCTGCCAGCATCATTCCCGCCGGACCGCCTCCCGCGATCACCACAGCATGCTCGTCCATCGGCATCTCGCTCCTCCGGTTCGTTGACCTCCGACGTGCGGCGGGGCGGGCGATTATGGGCCACTGCTCAGAAGCTCATGAAGGGCTCTCGTGAGGTGTACATTTGTAGTGGAGGAAACCGGGAGCGACGACGGCCTTTTCTGACACTGCGGGAACCATCGCGCACGCCTCCCGTCCGCGCGGCGAGCGCCCTGGTGTGTCTGGACCTACTTGATCGCCGTGAAGCGATGGGACAAGAGCGTGCGACGGATCGGGTTGCAGGGGTCGCTGATCTTGGTGAAGCGCAGGGTGCCGGCGGAGAGCGTGAACCGGTACTTGCCGGGCGTCTGACACTGCTTCTGTCCCTTAGGCGCTCGGCGCTGAGCGAAACTGATGATCGAGCCAGACCTCGTGTAGGTGCCGGAGGCGATCTTCTTGCCGTTGAGGTAGTCGCTGTCGCGCCCGTTGGCGAAGGTCACCGTCCACGCGCCCTTGAGTTGGGCCGGCTTCGTGATGGTGGTGTCGTAGCGCCCTGAGGGGCCGGCGACCGCCAGGGCGGCGGGTGCGGCGGCCAGAAGGGCGATGAGCCCGACGAGGCCGGCGAGGAAGCGTGCGCGCATGGTGTTTCTCCTTGGGGAAGAGGCGCTCGCCCAGCTCGCCGCTGCACTGCGGGGCAGCGCTTCGGCGAGCTCGTTCGCGCGACTGGACGGGACCGACTCACCCTCTCTCAGCTGACCAAAGGCGATGTTTGCCCGTCCGAAGAAGATGCGAAGCCTGGGTGCCGCGCTTACGTCCGACTCGCCGGGAACGATTGCAGGATGCCTCATCGAGTGTTCAGCGTCGCCGCCCGCGAGCTTCGAGACGTCCTGCGAGCGGCGAGTCCGACGCATCGGCGACTGCGCGACGTCGTCGTGGTGATCATCACGGCGACGGCCGGAATCGATCTGGTGTGCGCGATCGTGGGGTTCCTGCTCGAGCGTCATGCCCATGGGACCCAGATCCACACGTTCGGCAGCGCCGCATTCTGGACCACGACCCAGCTGCTCACGGTCTCCTCCCAGATCACCAATCCGCTCTCGGTCGGCGGACGGATCCTCGACGTCTTCATGGAGATCTACGCCATCACCGTGATCGCGTCCCTGGCGGCCGCATTGGGGAGTTTCCTGCAGCGGCGCGGCCGTGAGATCGACGATCTCGGCTGAGCGCCGCCGCGCCCGGGGATCTCGGGCGACCCACGGACCCAGGCCTTCGCGGCGCGGTCAGACGTCGCGGCGCACGAGCGTGACCGCGGCGGCGAGGAGCAGCACCGCGGCGTAGGCGCAGAAGACGCCGAAGCCCGCCCAGGGCGCCAGCAGGTGATCGGCGGGATCGGGCCTCGCGGTGAAGACCGCCATACCGGCGTTCGACGGAAGGTAGGGGTTGATCGCGTTGCGCAGGCCCGCGGAGAGCACCCCGACGAGACCGGGGATGACGAAGATGATTCCGGCGAAGATGGCGATGCCGCCCGCGATGTTGCGGACCAACGCTCCGAGCGCGACGGTGAACACGGCCAGGACGGTCAGGAACAGGGGGACGGCGATGACGGATCGCAGCGCTCCCGGGGTCGCCAGTGACGGGTTGACGTAATGCGCGGAGAGGACGGCCGACGCGCCGTAGAAGCCGATGAACGACATCGGAAGGGTGAGCACCAGCGTCACCGTCGCGAACACGACGACCTTGGCCCAGAGGACCGGCAGGCGCGACGGCACCGCCATGAAGGTCGAGCGGACCATGCCCGTCGAGTACTCCCCGCAGATGATGAGCACTCCGAGCACGCCGATCGCCAGCTCGGACAGGTGCCAGCCGATGAGGGCGGTGTCGATCGGGGAGAACTCGCGCATCGCGGCAGGCGTATAGGAACTCCAGTGCGCCATGTCGAACGCCGACACCACGATCCCCAGGAGCAGTCCGAGGGTGCCGAGCGCGAGTGACCAGCGGGTGGACCGCAGCGTCCAGAGCTTGATCCATTCCGAGCGCAGGACCTGCGCCTGGTTGACCGCCCGCCCCGGACGGGAGTCCGCGGGGCCCGCCGAGGCCAGCGCGGTCATACCGCGCTCTCCAGTGGGGGCGACGACGTGCGCGTATCCGTGCGGTACTCAAGCGATGAACGGGTGATCTGCATGAACGCATCCTCCAGGGAGATCTCGCGCGGGGCCAGACCGTAGATCGGGATCCGGAGCCCCGCCGCGAGCTCTCCGATCTCCGGAGCCGTGGTGTCGTGCACGAGCAGACCGTCGCCGCCCAGCGTCTCGGCCTCGCGGTCCAGGCGGGTGAGGGCGTCGCGCAGGTCACCGATCCGCGGGGAGCGGACTTCGATCGGAGCACCGGCTGACGCCTGGCGTACGAACTCCTCGACGCTCGTATCGGCGATCAACCGGCCCTTTCCGATGACGACCAGGCGTTGGGCGATCAGGGCCATCTCACTCATCATGTGCGAGGACAGGAACACCGTCTTGCCCTCGTCGGCGAGTGAGGTGAGCAGCTCACGCACCCACCGGATGCCCTCGGGATCCAGTCCGTTCACCGGCTCGTCGAGGACGACGGTGTGGGGGTCGCCGAGCAGCGAGGAGGCGATGCCCAGCCGTTGTCCCATGCCCAGTGAGAACGTGCCGACCCGCTTGCGGGCGACCGAGGT
>CAZZVR010000070.1:0-16671 GCA_964657595.1 Burkholderia sp. PAMC 26561
TCATCGAGTTGATGGACCAGCGCTTCTGCATGACGCCGCCGTAGAAGACCGCCAGCCCGGGGATGCTCATCAGGCCGACGAGCGTCGCGGCCGTGATCTGCCAGGCGGTATCTCCGCCTGATAACCACGAGCCCGCGTAGTTACTAATGGTCATAGATCTCCTTGCCCTCCCCAGGAGGGTTTCGGTTGACATTGCCGCAGCCGCGCGGCGGTACCACCCGGAGGGTCAGGTACGCAGACAACTCTCCTCAATGACCGATGAGCCGACCATATACGTCGGTCTAACGAACCGCCCCTGCGGTGCGCCATACGGCTAAAGACCTGTCCATCTGGACAAGGTCGGTGGGCGCGGAGGGGCTCAGCCGACGCTGAGATGACCGGTGCGGCAGGCGCTCTCGACGTTGAGCACGCCAACGGGTCCGAATTGGCGCTGGTGCTCCTTCACCGTCGCACAGGTCTGGCGAGCCTCCGGGCCGCACTCGTTCAGAGGCTCGGCGCCCATGGCGCCGGCGAGATTGGTGTTGATGCAGCCCAGCTTGACCGGGCCGCCGGTGGTGAGCACGATCGCCACGACGATCGCGGCGATCATCACGCCCGTCACGCCGGCGATCCACCACTTGGCCCGCCGGCTCATCGGCTTCTGCTCCCGCAGCGCCCGCGCGTGGTTCTGGGGCATCGCTCCCGGCATGGCGGCCTACAGCGTAAGCGGTCGCTCGCGCGCCAGCACCAGCACCGAACCGCGCGCGGTGTTGAGCGACGCCCGGGCCTCACCGCTGAGCACGAGGGTGCCGGCGCTCACGCCCGGCTGGGAGCCGACGACGATCAGGTCAACCGACGGGGAGTCCGCCTGGACCGGGATCAGCCCGAGGCGCGCGGTGAGCGCCTCGACGGTCGCGCCCACGGCCGGGTCATCGCCGGGATTGGCCGCGGCGATGGTCGCCAGCGGCTCGTCCGGGACCAGGCGCAGGCCGGCCCGGGCCACGGCGACGGCCAACCGACCGCCGTCGAGCAGCCGCTGAGCCGTGTTGCCGGGCTCGGCGCGCCCCGGTGCGGTGCGGTAATCGGAGCCGAACACCACCAGACCCGCCCCCTGCTCGGCCGCCAGCTGCTCGATGCCCTCGTTGGTGGAGGCGTTGAACAGCACGTGCGCGCTGACGGCCGGGTCGCCGAGCAGGTCGATGCCGGCTCTCAGGCGCCGCTCAGCGTCGTGCTGGGCGAGCTGCTCGCGGCGGGGGTCGAGCACTCGTGAGTGGCGCACATAGGCCAGGACCAGCGCGGACCCGCTGCCGGACAGCGCCCGGCCGAGCACCAGGGCGTCGTCATCGTTGGGGGTCCCGTCATAGGACACGATCACCTGTGCGCTCATAGACCTGTCTGTGACCAATCGATTGGCTTGGGGGGAGGCACCGGCCGTCCGACAGCCAGCTGGATCGACGCATGTTCGCGCAAAGGGATCCCCCGCGGGTTGCCGCGCCAGGCCCGACCGTTCAGCGTCGCGCTGACGCGACCGCGCACGCTGGCCACGTTCCGGGAACTGAGGCGCTGACCCCAGATGTCGAAGAAGTCACCCAGCGTGTACTTCCCGGGCCGGGGGGCGTGGACCGCGATGATCCCGTTGGCCGTCGTGGTGGCGAGCCAGTAGGCGCACAGCCCTGAGCGGTAGGTCGTGGCGGTACCGGCGCTGGAGGCCGACGGGTTGACGAGGCCGATCCCCCCCGGCAGCGCCCGCGGCCGGCCGTCGACGTAGATCTGCAGATGGGCGTAGGCCTGGAAGGCGAGCTGGCTGATCCGGTTGCACTGGATGGCGTCGATGGTCTGACCCGCGATCGTCGTGTCGGTCTCACCCAGCGGGGGACCAGACTCGAGGGCGACGCCCTGAGGCCCGGGCGGCGTGGTGGTCACGTGCGTGACGGTCTGGGTCAGCGTCGTACCCAGCGGGGTGGTGCCGAGGACCGTGTAGGTCGCGGTGGTCACCGTCGGGGTGGTGGCGCTGGCCACCGTGGTGGTCGACGCCGGCGTGGTGGTGGTGGTGCTCGGGGTGGACTGGGCTCCACAGGCGCCGAGCGCCAGTCCCGCCCCCAGCACGAGGGCGGCGCCCAGCGCCGCCCCGTACTTCACATCGATCGCCAGCTGAAGGCGTCCGCTAGCGGCGGCTGTTGCCGCCCCCGAACAGGCTCAGCAGCAGCAGGAACACGTTGAAGATGTCCAGGAAGATCGCCGCGGCGATCGGTGCAGCTGACTGATAGCTCGGGTTACGCGACAGGCGCTGGAAGTCAAAGGCGGTGAACCCGCCGAAGATCGCCAGCATCAGCACGCAGTAGATGATGTTCGAGCCCGGAATCGCCACGAACAGGGCGATGAGGCCGAAGACGAGCACGGCGATGAACGCGTACATGAGGCCCCGCATGTAGACCGCGAGGTCCCGCCGGGTGCTGTAGCCGAAGGCGCCGGCCGCCGCGACGAACAGTGCGGTGGAACCCGCCGCCTGCCAGACCACGCCGGGATCGGTGTGGGCGTAGGAGCTGAGCACCGGACCGACGGCGAGGCCGAGCACGAGACCAACGCCGAACAGCAGGGCGGTGGCGAGGTTCTCGCGACCGCGGGCCGCGGCTGCGTTGAGCCCGAACAGGCCGGCGAAGGCGACGATGAAGAAGACGATTCCGCCGCCGCCGTTCATGTTGCGCCCCAGGTAGGCACCGAGGGCGGCAAAACCCATCGTGCAGGCCACGAGGCCCATCACGTGGCCGAAGACCGACCGTGCGCGATCACCCGAGAGGGTGGCGCCCTGACCGAAACCGAGTTGTTCGTATGTAGGCATCTTTGACCAGACTCCTGAAGGAAGAGGAATTGTCGGAAATCTTAGACGTTTTCGGGGTGTGGACCCGAAGAACTGCCACAGAGCCCCGGTCGCCTCCGAGTCTCCCGGACCGGCTCAGGCGACGTCTGAGACCGGGCGGTAGCGCGCGTAGACCCGCTCGCGGGCGGTCACGTCCATCAGTCCGCCGACCAGGGCGTCGACCGGAACGTCGAGGAAGGCGGCGAGCTCCTGCACCCGCTCCTGGCTGGAGATCGCCTCGGCGATCTCGGCCTGGGCGACCTTTACCTCACCCGCGGGCGGGCGCCGCTCCAGCGCGGAGGTGATGCGCGGCTCGGCGAAGGCCCCGAAACGGCAGTCCGGTGCGGTGCGCTCGAACGTGTCCGCCGCCTCCACCAGGCCGACCATGGCCCGACCGAGCAGCAACTGCTCCTGCTGGGCGTCATCGGCGCGCGTGGCCGCCAGGCGGTGGGCGAGGGGCAGGTTGTTGAGCATCAGCAGATGGCGGGCGCGTCGGCGCCGGCGGCGACGGTGCTGATCCAGATCGACGGGCGGCTGCGGGGTCATGGTCGTGGCTCCTTCCGTGCGGGTCGCGGTCAGAGGGGCATCTCTGCACGCGCTTCCTCGAGTGTGAACTGACCTGAGGGCCAAAGGTTGGCTACTTGGAAGGTTTTCCCACCGCCGATGCCTGAACCGAGGCGAGCGTGACGGGCTCGCGCGGGATGCGCTCGGGCGTGAAGCCCGCGAGCAGGTCGCCGGCGGTGCGAGGAGCGGTTCTGAGGCCGATCCCCAGGGACGCGCCCAGCCGTGCCAGCGTCTGCACCGGGGTCAGGGGCTCCACCGCGGAGCCGTAGCGCTTGGCCAGGCGCCGGCCGTCGGGCCCGAGCACCAGGGGGACGTGGGCCCACTCGGGCTCGGCGTAGCCCAGCCACGCCATCAGCCGGGCCTGGCGGCCCACCGAGTCGAGCAGGTCCGCGCCGCGGACCACCTGGGTGACGCCCTGGAGATGATCGTCGACCACCACCGCCAGCTGGTAGGCGATCACCCCGTCTGAGCGCCGCAGGACGAAATCGTCGACCCCGCGGGTCTGGGGGCCGGCCAGCACGTCGACGAACGCCACGCGCTCGGTGCCGGCGTCCAGGCGCAGGGCGTAGCGGTCCCCGCGACGGATCCGGGCCGCGCGCTGGCTCTGGCTCAGACGTCGGCAGGTTCCCGGGTAGGCCCCCGGCGCCAGATCGCCGTGGGGTGCCGCGGCCGCAGCGCGAATCTCCGCCCGGCTGCAGAAACACGGATAGACGCGCCCCGCCGCCTCCAGGGTGGCGAGGGCCGCGTCGTAGTGAGCGCCCCGCTCGGACTGGCGCACCACCGCGCCATCCCAGTCCAGCCCCAGTTCGCGCAGCGCCCTCAGCTGACCTTCCTCCCACTCGGCTCGGGAGCGGTCGGGATCGAGGTCCTCCACCCGCAGGATGAAGCGTCCCCCCGCGGCCCGCGCGAACAGCCAGGCCACCAGGGCCGTGCGCAGCGAACCCAGATGCAACGGGCCGGTGGGGGAGGGGGCGAAACGCCCGGTCGGGCCCTGCGGGCTCACGCGGGAGAACCGACTAAGGCCGGGTCGACCCAAAGCCAGCCCGAACTGCTGATGTGCGCCACGGGGTCGCAGCTCAGTCTGAGGCTATGACCAAGCACACGATTCTCTCCAGCCTCCGCCGCGCGCTCGCCGACATCAACCGGGCCAGCGCCCGCATGTCCACCAGCCGCCCGGCCTAGCCGCCGTACCAGCGCACAACGGGGCCTGAGCGCATCTGCCGCTCAGGCCCCGTTTGACGTTCGATCCCGAGTGCCCGTGGCCGCAGCGGTCACGGGCGCGGGTGGCTCAGACCTTCTTGCGGCCCTGACGGCCCTTGCCGCGCTTGAAGATCTTCATCAGCGGGTCATAGCGCTCGTCGACCACGCGTTCCTTGAGCGGGATGATCGCGTTGTCGGTGATGTGGATCCCCTCGGGGCAGACCTCGGTGCAGCACTTGGTGATGTTGCACAGCCCGACGCCGGCCTGGTCGGCGATCAGGTCGATCCGGTCGAGGGTGTCGAGCGGATGCATGTCGAGGGAGGCCAGGCGCAGCATGAAGCGCGGGCCGTAGTACCGCTGCTGCATCTGGTGGTCACGCAGGATGTGACAGACGTCCTGGCACATGAAGCACTCGATGCACTTGCGCATCTCACTCATGCGGTCGACGTCGTCCTGGCCCATCAGCAGCTCGTCCGGGGCGTCGGCCGCCGGTGTGAACGGCGGGATCTTCTTGTTGACCTCGTAGTTCCAGGACACGTCGGTGACCAGGTCCCGGATCGGCGGGAAGGCGCGCATCGGCTCGACCTCGATCGGTCGGTCGGCCGGCAGGTGGTCCAGGCGCGTCTTGCACATCAGCGCCGGCCGGCCGTTGATCTCGGCCGAACAGGAGCCGCACTTGGCGGCCTTGCAGTTCCAGCGCACGGCCAGGTCGGGCTCCAGCTCGCCCTGGATCTGGAGCACGGCGTCGAGCACGACCATGCCCGGCTGGGTCTCGATGTCGTACTGGACCAGCTCACCCGCTCCGGTCTCATCACCGCGCCAGATCTTGAAGGAGCGCGGCCCGCCCTTCATTGCCGCATCAGATGCATCGGTCATGCTGCCGCCTCCTGTTCCTTGCGGGCTTCGACCAGCTCGGACAGGTCGTCCTTGGTCAGGACCGGCACGGCCTCGAGCTCGAGGTCGGCACCCTCACCCTCCTGGAGGATGTTGTGCCCGGCCCAGTAGTCGTCGTACTTGGGGTAGTCCAGGCGCGAGTGTCCGCCGCGGCTCTCCTCGCGCATGAGCGCGCCCTTGGCGATCATCAGGGCGACCTCGGTCATGTTGCGCACCTCCTGACAGAACTGCCAGCCCGGGTTGTAGTCCGGGCGCGGCGAGGGGGCTCGGAGGTTCTTGGCGCGCTCGTGGATCTCCTCGACCTTGGCGATCGCGGTGTCCAGACCGTCCTTGTCACGGAAGATGCCGGCACCGTCACCCATCGCCTTCTGCAGCTCCTTGTGGAGCTTGAACGGGTTCTCCGCCCCGTCCCACGAGCCGCCGGTGAGGTCGGTCGCGGCACGCTCGTGCGCCGCCTGGACCGCCTCCTCGGGCAGCACCACCGGTCCGAAGCGGTTGGCCTCCTCGACGGCGCCCAGGCCGGCACGGCGGCCGAACACGAGCAGGTCGCCCAGGGAGTTGCCGCCGAGCCGGTTGGCTCCGTTCATGCCGCCGGAGGCCTCGCCCGTGGCGAACAGGCCGGGGACGCGGGTGGCGCCGGTGTCGGCGTCCACCTTGATGCCGCCCATGAAGTAGTGGCACGTCGGTCCGACCTGCATCGGCTCCTTGGTGATGTCCACGCCGGCCAGCTCCTTGAACTGCTCGTACATCGACGGCAGTCGCTTCATGACGTGAGCGGGATCGAGGTGGGTGACGTCGAGGTAGGCGCCGCCGTGGGGCGTCCCGCGGCCCTCCTGCACCTCGGTGTAGATCGAGCGGGCGACGACGTCGCGGGTGGACAGCTCCATCCGCTTGGGGTCGTAGTGCTCCATGAAGCGCTCGCCCTTGGCGTTGAACAGCCGGCCTCCCTCACCGCGAACCGCCTCGGTGACCAGCAGGCCCTCGACGCCGGGGGGGAAGACCATGCCGGTCGGGTGGAATTGGACGAACTCCATGTCCACCATCTGCGCGCCGGCGTTGTAGGCGAGGGCGTAGCCGTCGCCGGTGCAGTCCTGGGAGTTGGAGGTCACCTTGTAGATGCGACCCGCACCACCGGTGGCCAGCACGACCGCCTGGGCGGAGAAGGTGAGGAACTCACCGGAGGGACGGTGGAAGCCGAAGGCGCCGACCACGCGGTCGCCGTCCTTGACCAGCTCGGTCAGCGTCGTCTCCATGAACACGTCGACACCCGAGTGCACGGTCTTGTCCTGCAGCGTGCGGATGAGCTCGAGGCCGGTGCGGTCACCGATGTGCACGAGGCGCTTGTAGGTGTGGCCGCCGAAGGCGCGCTGGTCCATCTTGCGCTCGGGCGTGCGGTCGAACACCGCGCCCCAGTGCTCGAGCTCGCGGGCGCGGTCGGGGATCTCGCGGGCGTGCAGCTCGGCCATGCGCCAGTTGTTGAGGTACTTGCCGCCGAACATGGTGTCCTGGAAGTGAGTGCCCCAGGTGTCCTCGGGCGCGATGTTGCCCAGAGAGGCGGCCATGCCGCCCTCGGCCATCACCGTATGGGCCTTGCCCAGCAGTGACTTGCAGACGACCGCGGTCCGGGCGCCGGCCTCAGCGGCGGCGATCGCGGCGCGCAGGCCGGACCCGCCGGAGCCGACGATGAGAATGTCGTAGGAGTGGTGATGGATCTCAGGCATGACTACACCTCGCCTAGAAGATGTGATGGGGATCGGTGAACACGCCGGAACCGGCGAGCCAGATGTAGAGGTCGGTGCCCCACACGGTGAAGAGCGAGACCCAGGCCCACGTTTTGTGGTTGAGGTTGAGCTTGGTGACCTGCAGCCAGCCGGTGTGGCGGGCCTTGGACTTGGCGTCACAGTCGAAGCAGTTGAGCTTGCCGCCGATGATGTGGCGGAAGGAGTTGCAGCCGAAGGTGAAGCCGCTGAGGGCGATCACGTCGACCAGCATGATCAGCGAGCCGAGCGAGACGCCGAACGCGTCCCCGCCGCCGGGCTTGGTGTAGAACAGGCTCGCGACGAAGTCGCCGGCCAGCCAGATGACCACGACGGTGGCGGCGTACCACGTGTAGCGGTGCAGGTTGTTGAACACCCACGGAAACTTGGTCTCGCCGGAGTACTTGCGCCGCTGGATGCCGGCCACCGCGCAGGACGGCGGAGCGAGGAAGAACGAGCGGTAGTACGCCTTGCGGTAGTAGTAACACGTGCTGCGCAGACCGAGCGGGGCCCAGAGCACGAGGAACGCCCACGGCAGCGTGGTGTGGAAGCCGAAGATCCCCGACAGGTTGGGGGAGAAGATCGGCGACTGCAGGTGCGCGCCGTCGGTGCGGATCGCCGGGTACTTGGTCGACACGATCACTCGGACCAGCGTGTAGATGCCGAACGTCGTGAGGACGGCGACGATCCAGAACGGCTCGATCCACCAACGGTCCTTGCGGGCGGTGTCACCGAGCTTGCGGGACGCGCCATACGCCGGGGCCGGGTGTACAGCTTCAGTAGTGGTGCTCATTCAGCCTTTTCCTACGGAGCATGGTCAGAACTTCCTTGTCCACCTTATTACTCAAGGCCAGCTAAAGCTTTGCGGTCAACGACGATCTAACAAAGCGCCCGGTCATGGCCGGTCTGTGAGACCGGCCCGAGACGGCGGCCGGGCCTGGGCTCACGCCGGGCGGCGCGAACGCAGCGGACGGCGCAGCAGCTCGGACTCGACCTGGCCGTCGGCCTCGGGCCGCTCGCGCCCGCCGGGGCGGTCCCGGCGGGGAGCGGCGACGCCGGCACTGATGGCCAGCGAGAGGGCGAGGAAGAGCAGGATCAACGCGGTGGCAGTTGACATGAATCTATCGTGACAGCCACCTGCCTACATCTTTGTGACATCGGTTGCTTAAGCCCCGTCAACGACGAAAGAGGGCCCACATCGGGCCCTCTTTCGCCTCGCCGCGCCGGGGGACAGGCGCGTATACGGGGAGAAACGCACCAACCGGGCCAAAGTCGGAGACTTGGCGAAACTTCCGGCTCAGGCCGCCGGAGCGTCCTCGGGCCGGCGCGGCTCGGCCACCGTGCCGCCGTCCGCGGAGGCGAGATGGGCCGGGGGGAACGGCCCGACCCAGTTGTTGCGCGCGCCGTCGACGTCGATCACCGCACCGGACACGAAGTCGCCGGGCGGGGAGGCGAGATAGACCACCGCGCCGGCGATCTCCTCCGGGGTGCCGACCCGTCCGAGGGGGATCGAGCTGCGCATCGACTCGACCACCTCCTTGGGGTACTCCTCCCAGAAGATGTCGGTGCCGATCGTGCCGACCGCCAGCGCGTTGAGCTTGATGTTGAAGCGCGCCCATTCGATCGACAGCACCTTCATCAGGCTCTCCACCGCGCCGCGGGCGGCGGAGGAGTGGGCCATACCGGGCTGGCCGCCGTGGGGCGAGATGGTGATCGAGACGACCTTGCCGCCGCCAGAGGGGATCATCGAGCGGGTCGCCACCGCGTGGGTCATCAGCCACGTGCCCTCGACGTTGAGCCGGATCACCGTGCGGAAGCCCTTGGGGCTGATCGCCTCCGCGGGGGCGAGGAACTGGCCGCCCGCGTTGTTGACCAACAGGTCGATCTTGGCGTGACGCTCGAGCACCTGGCTGATCAGGGCGTCGACCTGATCCTCCTCCCGGATGTCGGCCACGATGGGGAGGATGCGGCCGTGGGGGTCCAGGCCCGCGGTCTCCTGGATCGGTTCCGGGCGTCGGCCGCAGATGACCACCTGGGCCCCGAGTTCGGCGAGTTCGAGCGCCGTGACCCGGCCGATCCCGGAACCGGCTCCGGACACGATGGCCACCTGGCCGTCGAGCAGGCCGGGGCGGAAGCTGGATGCAGACATGGCGGCGATTCTCTCAGGTGCCGCGGTGCGCGGCGCGGATGATCATGTCGGCCACCAGTCCGGTCCAGCCGGTCTGGTGCGAGGCTCCGAGCCCGGCACCGGTGTCGCCGTGGAAGTACTCGTGGAAGGGCAGGTCCTCGCGCCAGCGCGATGGCATCCCGGCGTAGGTCCCGTGCACCGGGCGCTGGCCGCCGGCGTCGGGCAGGTAGATCGACACCAGCCGCTGGCCGAGGTCCGCGACGATCTCGGCCAGGGTGTGCTGGGTGCCCGAGCCGTGCGGGTATTCGAAGGTCGCCTCGGGGTTGGCGCTGGCGTAGCGATGCAGGGCGCCGAGCACGAGGAAGTTGACCGGGAACCAGATCGGCCCGCGCCAGTTGGAGTTACCGCCGAACAGCGGCGTGGTGGACTCGGCCGGCTCATAGTCGACGGTGGCGGTGATCTCGCCCTGGAGCCAGAACTCGAAGGGCCGTCCCCGGTAGGTCGCCGACAGCGCCCGCAGGCCGTGGGGGGAGAGGAACTCCTCGGGGTCGGCGATCCGCTCGATCATCCGCGGCAGCTTGTCGTGTCCGACCAGCGCCATCAGCAGCGACCGCCCGTCGGTGCCGGGCGCCACGAAGTCGCGCGCCGCCGGGTGGGCCTCGAGGTACTCGGCCACCCGCAGGTTGAACTCGTCGAGACCCTCGGTGTCGCCCGCGTCGGCGGCCGCCACCGCGCACAGCGGGATCAGTCCGGTCATCGACCGCACGCGCACCGGCCAGGCTTCCCCGTCGGAGGGCCGGCGCACGCGGTCGTAGTAGAAGCCGTCGGCCTCGTCCCAGAGGCCATGGGCGTTGATCGCCTCGGCGATCAACGTGAAGTGCTCGAAGAACTTGATCGCCACGTCCTCATAGGCGCGGTCCTCACGGGCCAGCACCAGCGCGATCTCCAGCATCGACAGACAGAACAGCGCCATCCAGCCGGTGCCGTCGGCCTGCTCGAGCACCAGCCCGTCGGGCAGCGGCTCGGAGCGGTCGAAGGGGCCGACGTTGTCCATGCCGAGGAACCCGCCCCCGAACAGGTTGTGGTTCTCGGGATCCTTGACGTTGGCCCACCAGGTGAAGTTCAACAGCAGCTTGTGGAAGATCCGGACCAGCCACTGGCGGTCGCTGGCGCCGTCGAGCTCGTACACCGCCAGCGCCGCGATCGCGTGCACCGGCGGGTTGACGTCGTCGAAGTTCCACTCATAGGCGGGCAGCTTGCCCGAGGGGTGCATGTACCACTCGCGCGTGATCAGGCGCAGCTGCGCCTTGGCGAAGTCGGGGTCGACGTGGGCCAGGGCGATGGTGTGGAAGGCCAGGTCCCAGGCGGCGTACCAGGGGTACTCCCACTTGTCCGGCATCGAGATGATGTCGGCGTTCTCCAGGTGGCGCCAGTGGGCGTTGCGCCCGCTGAGACGCTCGGCCGGCGGGATCGGCTGGCCCGGGTCGCCGTCGAGCCAGCGCGCCACGTCGTAGTGGAAGAACTGCTTGGACCACAGCATCCCGGCCAGGGACTGGCGCAGGATCAGCTGCTCGTCCGGGCTGGCCCGTGGGGCCAGCCCGGCGTAGAACGCGTCGGCCTCGGCCTGGCGCGTGGCCAGCGTCGTCGCGAAGTCCGTGGCGGTCGCGGTCGCGGCGGGCTGGTCCGCGGGGGCGAGCCGCAGCCGGATCTCCGCCGTGGCGCCCGCCGGGACGGTCAGCTCGTACCACAGCGCGGCCTTGGTCCCGCTCTGCTCGGGGTTCACCGTGGTCGAGCTCCCTCCCGAGAGCACGTGGTCGCCGATGCCGTCCTTGGGGTATCGCGGGCTGCCGTGGGTGGCGTTCCACAGGCGCGCGGTGTTGGACTCGTTGTCACAGAACAGCGGCACCGGCGCCGAGCCGCCCGCGGGGGCCGACCCGGTCAGGCGCATGGTGGGGAGGCTGTCGTCGCTGGCCTCAAGGCCAGCGTCCGTCAACCTGATCACGGGTGTGGCCTGCTCCGGGTTCCAGGCCCAGCGGTTGCGGAACCACAACGTGGGCAGCACCGAGAGGGTCGCGGTCTCCGGCCCGTGGTTGGTCGCCGTCAGGCTGACGCACAGGTCCTCGGCGTCGGCCTTGGCGTAGTCGGCGGTGATCTCCCAGTAGCGATCCTCGGAGAACACCCCGGTGTCGAGCAGCTCGTACTCGGGCTCGGTGCGGCTGCGCGCGGCGTTGGTGGCGCGCAGGTCGTCGTAGGGGAAGGCGGCCTGGGGGTACATGTAGCGCCAGCGCATCCAGCTGTGGGTGGGGGTCGAGTCGAGGTAGAACCAGTACTCCTTGGCGTCCTCACCGTGATTGCCCTGCTCCCCGCCCAGCCCGTAGATGCGCTCCTTGAGGATCGGGTCCTGCCCGTTCCAGAAGCTGAAGGCGAGACACAGCCGCTGCTGTGCGTCGCAGATCCCGCCGAGCCCGTCCTCGGACCAGCGGTAGGCCCGCGAGCGTGCGTGCTCGAAGGGGAAGTAGGACCAGGCGTCGCCGTCGGCGGAGTAGTCCTCCCGGACGGTGCCCCAGGCCCGCTCGGCCAGGTACGGACCCCAGCGGCGCCAGGCGGGATCCTCGCGGCGGCGGAGCTCGGCGCCGGCGTTCGCGTCGTGAGTGGCCATCGGCGGGGCACCTTATCGTGGATCCGGGTCAATGACGCACCGGAAAATGGGTCAAAACGAGTACGTGAATCCCGCCTAAATGCTCTGCAAACGGGCGGGTTCCCGCATTTGCCTGGGGTCTGTTCTTTCTCCCGGAATCCTGTAACTTGTGACTAGGATCCCGTGAGCAGGGTAAACCAGGAATGCGCTGAGCACGACCAGCAACGACGGCGCCGGCCCGGCAGGACGCCCAGTCAGAGCCAACGTCGCAACAGTCGGACCTGAAAGCCGTTCTCGAGTCAGGTGTGGCTTGAAGATCGGAACATAGATGGTGACTGCACCTGCTTTCGGAACAGGGGGTAACGCAGTGTTGGTGGTGTGTCTGGCCGCTCTGGCGGCGACATGTGTCGCGATGACGGCTCGACGCCTCGGTTGGGGACGGATCCCGGCTGGCGCTCCGGTCATGTCAGCTGCCGGCTCTGGTCCCGGCCGTCCGGCCCGGGCCGGCCTCCCCCACCACGCCTCGCACCACCAGGCGGCTGAGACCGAGCTCAGCCGGCCGGGATCGGGGCCGGATCTCAGCCCCAGCGTCTCAGTCGTCGTGCCGGCGCTGAACGAGGAGGAGTCGATCGACTGGGTCATCGACAACATCCCCGCCTGGGTCTCTGAGGTCATCCTCGTGGACGGCCTGTCGGTCGACGGCACCGAGCTGGTGGTCACCGACCGTCGCCATGACGTGGTGATCGTCCATCAGCGCTCTCGTGGCAAGGGCGCGGCGCTGCGCGCTGGCTTCGCCGCGGCCTCCGGCGACATCATCGTGATGATCGACGCCGACGGCTCGACCGACCCGCGGGAGATGGGCGCCTTCGTCGATGCCCTGGGCGCGGGAGCCGACTTCGTCAAGGGCTCGCGCAGCCTGCCCGGTGGCGGCTCGGTGGACTTCACGCTGTTGCGGGCCCTCGGCAACTGGGCCTTCGTGCGGGCCGCCAACCTCCTGTTCGGCTCGGACTTCACCGACCTGTGTTACGGCTACTGCGCCTTCTGGCGGCGTGACCTGGATCGTCTCGCGCTCACGGCCGACGGCTTCGAGATCGAGATGGAGCTCATCCTGTCGGCCGTCAAAGCCGGCCTGTCGGTGGTCGAGGTGCCGTCGATGGAGCTGGAGCGACGCGCCGGAGCGTCGAATCTCAACGCCTGGACCGACGGCAAGCGGGTGTTGAAGACCCTGGCCAAGGAGCGGGTGCGCACGCTCGATCCCGCCCGGGCTGAGCAGGCCCGGATCGCGTTGGCCGAGGTCGAGCTCGCCGCTCACGGCACCGAGCAGTGGGTGCCCGCCGGCGTCGACCGCCGCCGCTACCAGACCAGTGACCGCCGCCTCACGCAGGAGCGGCGCGCCGGCTATCAGGGCCCGGACCGCCGCGACGGCGACCGTCGCAGCACGCCCGAGCGGACCGTGCGGGTCCTCTACGCCCATCGGGGCTCAGAGGTCGTGGTCAAGCGGACCGCTGACCGGCCGCTGCGCGACGGCACCCACTGAGCTACTGACCCACTCAGCCGGCCCGTTCGCTGGGGTCGTGCGGGTCGTGTGCATCGAGTGCGTCGAGCGGGCCGGGGCGGCCGATGAAATACCCCTGGGCGGCTCCCACCCCCAGCTCCTGCATGAGCTCGGAGGTGGCGGCGTTCTCCACGCATTCGGCCACGGTGGCGCTGTTGATCGTCGCCGCGGTCTGGATGACCGAGGCGATGATGGCGCGGCTGGTGGCGTCCTCGACCGCGTCGCGGACGAACTCGCCGTCGATCTTGAGCACGTCGAAGGGCAGGCGCTTGAGGTAGTAGAAGGAGGCAAAGCCGGCGCCGAAGTCATCCAGGGCGAGCCGGCACCCGACGCTGCGCAGCTGCCGCGCGAGGTCAAGGGCGCCATCCATGTGGGCGATCGCCGCGGTTTCGGTGACCTCGATGGTCAGCCGCGAGGGGTCGATCTCTGAGCCCTGGACCAGCCGGGCCAGGTCGGTGGCGAACCGGGGGTCGGTGAGGGAGATCGCACTCACGTTCACCATCAGCTCGCCGCCGGCGGGGTGAGTGCGCAGCAGGTCGACGGCCTGGGAGAACACCCAGCGGTCGATTGCCCGGATCGCCCCGATCTGCTCGGCCACCGGCAGGAAACGCTCGGGCGGAATCAGGTCGCCGTCCTCGATCTGGAGCCGCAGCAGCAGTTCGTGGCGGGTGACCGTCTGGGTGGCGAAGTCGAGGATCGGCTGGCAGTGGAGCACGAACCCGCCGTCGCGCACGGCCCGGCGGATCAGGTCGGTCATGGCCGTCCGGGCCACGAAGTCGCGGCGGCCGCTGGGTCTGAACGCCAGCACCCCGCCGCGGTCCCCCCGCTTGGCCTCATACAGGGCGATGTCGGCCTCGGCCAGGACGTCGCGCTCGGTGAGCGCCTCGCCGGCGAAGGCGGTGAGGCCGGCGGTGGCCGAGATCCGCGTCGGCCCCGCCAGGCCGGCACTCGCGTTGTGGGTGAGCAGCGAGATGACCTCGCGCGCCACCTCGAGGCTCTCGTCGATCGACACCCGCGGCAGCAGGACCGCGAACTCGTCACCGCCGAGCCGCGCGATGGTGTCGCTGCCGCGCAGGCGCGCCGTCAGCACCGCGGCCGCGGCGACGAGGACCTGGTCGCCGGCTGAGTGCCCCAGCGTGTCGTTGACGTCCTTGAAGCCGTCGAGGTCGAACAGCGCCAGAACCCCCTCGGCCCCGTAGCGCAGGCAGCGCTCGGTGTGGGCGGCGAGCTCCTCCTGGAAGCGGCGGCGGTTGAACAGTCCCGTCAGCGCGTCGTGGTCGGCCTGGTAGCGCAGGCGATCCTCATACCGGCGCCGGACGTCGAAGTCCTCGGCTTGGACGATCGCCTGGCCCGAGCGCATGCCGGCGCCGCGGGTCATCGCGGCGTGCAGCTGAACCCACAGGCCGGTTCCGTCCGGTCGGGTGAAGCGAACCTGCTCGGTGGCGATCCGCGACTCCCCCGAGAGCAGCCGGCGGGTGGCGTCGAGGTCGTTGCGCGAGCTGTCGACCAGGTCAGACAGGCGCAGCTTGAGCAGCTCCTCAATCGAGCGCCCGGCCAGCTGGCAGAAGGCGGCGTTGACCTGGAGCAGCTCGCCCTGGCGGCTGTCGGTCGACACCACCGCGATGCCTACCGGCGCGCCCTCGAAGGTGAGCCGGAAGCGTTCCTCAGCCTCCCGGGCGGCGACGCGGCGCTGCTGCTCGGCGGTCACGTCGCGCACCGTGAGTACGGCTCCGCCCCCCGCCAGCGGGGAGGCGGCCAGCTCCAGCCAGCGAGGCGGGTCCCCGCGGCGGGGGGTGATGACGATCTCCATCCGCTCGGTGGGCTCACCGCGCAGGCATCGGGCCAGGGGTAGCTCGTCGGCGCGAGCGGGACGCTGGTTCACCGCCAGGGTCACGGTGGCTCCGGTGATGCGCCGGCCCAGCAGCCAGGGCAGGGCGGCGCCCAGCAGGGCGTCGGCGGCCGCATTGGCCAGCAGCAGCGCACCGCCGGCGTCGACCACGACGATGCCGTGCTCGAGCGCGGTGAGCACCGCCTCCAGCGCGAAACCGTCTCCGGGGGCGCCGGTGACGCCGGGGTCACCCTGGATCGCGGCCACCGGTCAGTGCGAGAGTGAGGTGACGGGGTCGCCCACCACGATCCCCTGATCGGTGATCCGGTACTCGCGCGTCTGGGGATCCAGGCGCGTCGCGCGCGCCTTGAGCACGGTCATGGCGCGATTGAGACGTTCCTCGGAACGCACGTACTGCAGCAGCACCACGGTGTCGCACAGGTGCGAGACGTTCATGTGCCCGATCGTGTCCACGGCGAACAGGTCGGGTATCTCCAGCGTCAGCATCAGCGAGATCCCCCGGCGGGCGCAGCGGCGCGAGAGCGAGTACAGGCATTCGCGGAACCGGATCGTGTCGGGTACCGCGAAGGCGAGGTCGTCGATGGAGTCGATGACGACTCGCTCGGCGCCGATCGCCTCGGCCCGGTCAAGCAGCTCATAGACCCACTCATCCAGGTAGATGTCGACCGGGGATGAGTGGATGACGTCGACCCCCGGAGTCTCGAAGGACCACCCGAAGCCGGCGGCGACCCGCTCGAGCTGCTGATCGTCCTCCTGCAGGGAGGCGTACAACCCGGGCGTGCCGCGGCTGAGTCCGTCGAAGAGGAAATGCAGGCCCATCAGGGTCTTGCCCGCACCCGTCGGTCCCGCCACCAGGAGGCTGGTGCCCGGCAGGCAGCCGTCACCCAGAGCCACGTCGAGCGCCTCGATGCCGGTCGACTGGCGCTCGGCCTCGAGGGGATAGGAGGCCGGGTCGAGCTGGTCTGCGAGCCGGGGGAAGACGTCGACGCCGCTGGCGGCCAGCCGGTAGGCGTGGCGACCTGTGAGGAAGTCCGAGCCGCGCAGCTTGAGCACCTCCAGCTCACGGGCCGAGCGGGTGCCGTCCCGGCGTCCGGACATGGAGATGATGGCGTCCGCCACGGCGAACTCGGGTGCCACGGTGATGTCGGCGGCGGTGTACTCGCCAACCCAGAAGTGCGAGGCGGGGAACGCGCTGGCCCGGCCGGCCAGCGCGTGCTCTCCTGCCGCCACTGCCCAGCGGGCTGCGGGC
>CAZZVR010000071.1:0-16584 GCA_964657595.1 Burkholderia sp. PAMC 26561
ACCTCTGACCTTCGGTTCCGTAGACCGACGCTCTATCCAGCTGAGCTACGGGCGCAAGTGGGTGACGAGAAGCCACCAGTCCGCCCCGGTCAGACACCGGCGCGGAGGTCGATGGTAGCGCGGTCCTGGCTACGGCTCGCGGGTCCGGACGAGCTCAGCGTCCGAGGCTCGGCGGCTGACGGGTGCCGGTGAGGCCCAAGCCGCGGCGGGGACTCGGCGGCAGGGGTGGGGTGAGCGCTCGGATCCTGAGGGTCTGCTCGGCGCGCGCGGCGAAGACCGGCGCCATCGCGTTCGCCCGGCCCATTCCCTTGAGGTGGCCGAGCAGCTGGCCTTGGCTCCAGCCCGCCTCGCCCATCGACGCCGCTTGACGTCCGAGCGCGTCGCGCACCGACTCGGGTGAGCGCCGGAGCAGCTGAGCGAGGTAGGCATCGGGATGGACCGGCTTGACGCCGACCGTGGCCAACTGCGCCCGGGGGAAGTGCCGGAGGTTGCTGGTGACCACCAGCGGTGACCCTGCCACGACGGCGGCAGCGAGGACGTGGCGATCCTTCGGGTCGTTGGGCATCGAGGGTGCAGCCGTTCGGATCGCCGACGCGTCGATCATCGCGTCGGGAAACGTCCTGAGGTCATGAGCGAGTGCTCTCAGGGATTCGGGCTTCATGGCGTGCTTGCGGTCGAGGCTGCCCTCGAGCTCTCGAACGATCTGCTCCGACCAACCGGGCCGGTGCGCCCCAGCCGCGGCGCTGAACAGGAGGAGCCCACGGATCGACTTGGGGTACAGCACGGACGTGTCGATGACCGCGTCGGGACTCGCCATCAGGAGTCCCAGCCCTCACGCGAGTCGTTGACCCGCGCCGCGATCTCACGGGCGACGGCGAGCTGGCGTCGCCGTCGCTCAGCGAACGCCTCGACATCACGGGCGCTGATCAGCCGGGCGCCGGCGCTGTCTCGGGCTGACAGAACTCCGTTACGGGTGAGTTCAAGGACGTGGGCCGGTGTGATCCCCAGGATCTCAGCGGCCCGCTCAACGGTCAGCTCGAGCTCGCGGTCACCCGGTCCGGGAAGGTCGTCGGCCATGGCGCCAGTGTCTCACCGGTGCCTGTCACCGAACCAGGTGCAGATGTCACAACCCTGCTGCGACTCTGTACCGACTTCATCTCAACCGATGGCCGGGTCCCCCGGCGTGACCGGGCGGGTGAGTCATGGGGGCGTCTGGGAAGGCGGCGCTGGCGGGCGCGGGTCCCACCGGAACGTCACCGGGCAGGCGGCGGTTCCAGGACCGCCGCCGTTATCCGCCGGCCAGCGTCCGGACGTGGGCGCGCGCGTCGGCGACCCGCTGGCGCTCGGTGTTCGCCCACTCGGTGAGCTCGCCACAGCCCGCACGGCGACTGGCGATCCATGCGTCCATCCGCTCGGCGGTGGCACCGCCGAGGTTGGCGCGGCGCGCCAGGGCCGCGTGGGGATCGGTTCCCGCCGCGATCTCCTCCGCGGTCACCGCCAGGGTCTGGCCGATGGCGGAGGCCTGGGCCTGGAGCTCGGGCGGGGTCAGCTGCTGGACCAGGCGGCCCTGCTCGATCGCCGCCTTGACCGCGCGGCCGACGATCCCGTGCATCTCGCGGAACGGGACGTGGTGGATCTGGGCCAGGTACTCGGCCAGGTCGGTCGCCATCGAGTGGTTCGAGCGGACCGACTCCTCCATCACCTCGGTGTTGAACTCCACCCCGTCGATGACCAGGATCGCCTGGGTGAGGCTGCCCGAGATGCTCGCCAGGCCCCGGAGGATCGGTGCCTTGGTGTCACGGGAGTCACGGTTGTAGCCCGAGGGCAGGCCTTTCAGCACATCCAGGGCATGCAGGACGTAGGAGTAGATCTCAGCGGCCTGGCCACGCAGCAGCTCCAGCACGTCGGGGTTGCGCTTCTGGGGCATGATCGAGCTGCCGGTCAGGCGTCCCATGCGCGCTGCCTGCCCGGTGCCGAGCACCGCATATCCGTACTCCCAGGTGTTGAAGAGGAGCAGATCCTCCGCCAGCTTGGACAGGTGCAGCGCCACGAAGGAGAGGCCGCTGAGGAAGTCCGCGTCACTCTCCCCGCGCGAGCTGATGGCGTCCAGGGGGATCTCGTCGATCCCCTCGAAGCCGAGCAGCTCGGCGGTGTAGGCGCGATCCAGAGGCCAGGTCGTGCCGTGGGATTCGGCCGCCCCCAGCGGGTTGGTGTTGTGACGCGCGTAGGCGTCGCGCAGGCGCCGGAAGTCCCGCGCGAACATGTCCGCGTAGGCGGCGCACCACTGCCCCACGGTCGTCGGGCGTGCGGGCTGCATGTGGGTGTAGCCGGGCATGACCACGTCACGATCCTCCGCGGCCCGCGCGATGAAGGCCTCGACGAGTCCGGCCAGCTGCTCGAGCACCGGCAGCAGCCGGGCGCGGACGGCCAGCTTCTGGGCGGTCAGCACCTGGTCGTTGCGCGAGCGGCCGGTGTGGACCTGGTAGCCGACGTGATCGCCCACCCGGTCGACGATCATCTTCTCCAGGGTCAACTGGGCGCCGTAACCCGGCTCGTAGCGGAACTCGCCGGCCACGCAGATGTCCTCGATCTCCACCAGCGCGGCCAGCGCCGCGGCGGCGTCCTGGGCGTTGATGATCTCCTGCTTGGCGAGCATCAGCACGTGCGCCTGGGTGGCGTAGGCGTCGAACTCGGCCAGGATGCGGTCAAAGGACTCGGCCTCGCTCGAGGCGATCCAGGCGTCGGTGTCGGTACTCACGACGCCTCCTCCGTGGCGGCGGGGACATCCGCCGCGCCGCTGGCCACCCGTCCCGCCACCCCGTAGAGCTTGGCGAAGGCTCGCGCCTCCTCGCCGCTCCAGGCACCCGAGCCCTCACCGTAGGTCGACCCCAGTCGCGATGAGCTCTCGAGCAGGCTGTGCGGGCTGCGCGCTCCCAGGGCCACCGCGTTGCCCTTGTGCAGGCGCACCCGCACCTCGCCGCTGACCCGGACCTGGGAGGCGTCGAGGAACGCGCGGATGTCGTCGAGCAGCGGCTCGTAGTACTGGCCCTCGTGCAGCAGGTCGCCGAACGTGGTGGCCAACGCGGCCTTCTGGTTCTGCTGACGGGTGGTCAGGACCAGGCGCTCGAGCTCGCGGTGGGCGGCCAGCAGTACGGTGATCCCCGGCGCCTCGAAGCCGAGTCGTGCGCCGGTGCCCATGATCGAGGTGCCGGTGTGGATCCCCCGGCCGATCCCGTGGGCGGCCCCCAGCGCGTTGAGGGCCTGCAGCAGCGCAAAGCCGGGTCGGTCGCAGTCCTCGCCATCACCGGACTCGACTCGGTAGGCGACGGGCAGGCCGGCGTGGAAGCTGAGTACGAGCTCCACGGGCACATCGGGGGCGTCGTCGAGTGACGCGGTGGCCAGCCATGCTTCCTCGGGGAGGTACTCCCAGGAGCCGTAGGTCTCCGCACCGCCGATCGAGGTGCCCATGAGGCCCTGGTTGTAGGAGTAGGTGGAGGTCCGCGCCGGCACGTGGATGTTGTGCGCCTCCAGCCAGGCGGTCGACGTCTCCCGGGTGATCTCGGCGTCCCGGATCGGGGAGAGGATCGCCATCTGCGGGGCGAGCGCGCCGATCACCGTATCGAAGCGGACGTGGTCGTTGCCCGCGCCGGTGGAGCCGTGGGCCACCGCGACCGCACCCCGGGCCAGCGCGAGCCGGGCCACCTCCTCGGCCTGGACCATCCGCTCCACCCCCACGCAGGAGGGATAGACCCCGTTGCGCAGGTAGTTGCCCTTCAGCAGATAGGCGATGAAGTCGTCGTACAACCGGGCTCGCGCGTCGAGCACGACGTGGTCCACCGATCCGAGCTGGGCGGCGCGCGTGGCCACCTCCTGGAGCTCGGTGGCGTCCATGCCTCCGGTATCGACCACCGCGGTGATGACCTCGGCACCCTGCTCGTGCAGGAGGGCGAGGCAGTAGGAGGTATCGAGTCCGCCTGAGAAGGCGAGGACGATCCGGTCAGGCATCAGCAGCTCCGTGGTCGACTGGGGTGACGCGGACGGGCACGAGGTACTCGCCGTCGGCAATGATCATGCCCGGCGCGATGATCTCCAGCCGCTCTGAGCCGGTGTCGATCCGCGCCTGGAGCCCGAGGTGTCCCGCGCGATCAGTCGCGGACACGAGCAGGCTCGGTTCGGGAGCGCTCGGGCTGACGCCGCGGCGCCATGCTGCGATGTCGGAGGAGTAGACCAGCGAACCCGGGGCGGTGTGGAGGTCGACCACGGCCGCCTCGATCCGGGCCGGTCCGAATTTCACGTGCGAGCGCAACGACAGGTTGTCGTACTGGGTGACCCCGGTGACCACCTGGGCCCCGTAGGCCTCCAGGCCCAGGGCCTTGACGGCGAAGCCGAGACCGGCATGGGGGATGGCCGAGCACATCGACCAGCCCATCCACCGGTCGGGGTCGGCGGTGGGGGCCGCGCAGTATCCGGCGATCGGCACGGGCCCGGTGTAGCCCTGGGCGTGGACGTCGGCCAGCAGCAGATTGAGGATCTCACGTTCCCCCTCGGCCACGCTGAAGCGCTCGAGGATGCCGTTGAGGGCGGACTCCGCACAGGCGGCGATGATCAGCCCCGAGGACATCAGCGCATGGTCGACGAGGACCCAGTTGGGCATCGGCATCTCGCGGGGGCCGAACGCGTAGGCGTCCATCTGGTTCCACAGCCGCAGCAGGTCGTCGTGGCGCCAGTCGCCGTCGAGAAACGCCAGCGGGGTGAGAGGCACGCCGAACGGCGCCATCTCGAAGCGAGCGAGGTTGGCCGGGGCGGCGGCCAGATAGAACTGGACCCCGAGCCGGGACAGCTCAGAGCAGCGAGATTGCACGCCAGCGGGGGTGGAGTCCACTGACGCGAATGTAGCCGGAGAACGCGCAACAGCGGAACTCCAGGTGGTGCGGCGCGCGCTCGAGACTACGCTCTCACACCATGACCGACCTCCTGCCGCTGGGCCCCGACGAACTGCTGAGCACGACCCGCGCGGTGCGCAAGCGACTCGACCTCGAGCGCCCCGTACCGATGGAGGTGATCCGTGAGGCCCTGAGCGTGGCCCTCCAGGCGCCGTCAGGCTCCAACGCCCAGAGCTGGCAGTGGATCGTCCTCACCGACCCCGAGCTCAAGGCCCAGGTGGCGGACTACTACAAGCGCTCCTTCGACCGCTACGCCGTCGCTCAGGGGGAGGCCCAGGACGGCGCCCAAGCGCGGATGGCCGCCAGCGCGACCTACCTCAGCGAGGTGATGGGTCAGGTCCCGGTCCTGGTGATCGGGGCGATCCGGGCTGCCGCGGAGCTGCCCGAGAACCAGGCGGGACTCTGGGGCTCGCTGTTCCCCGCCGCATGGAGCTTCGCCCTCGCGCTGCGGGCGCGGGGACTCGGCAGCACCTGGACGACCCTGCACCTGCCGTATGAGCGGGAGGTCGCCGAGCTGCTCGGCGTACCCGCCGACGTGCGCCAGGGTGTCCTCTTTCCCGTCGCCTACACCAAGGGCACCGATTTCCAACCGGGCCCGCGGGTCGACCTGGACGCCGTGCTGCACGTCAACGGCTGGTAGCCGTCACGGGCGCGGCCGCTTCGGGTGGGCCCGCGCCGCCTTCGTGCGGCTGCGCCACACCTGGCGGTTGGCGCGCTGGATGAGCGGGTCATGGCGACTCTGCTGGAACGCCGCCTCACGCGCGAGCTTTCTGAAGGTGGCCAGCCGGCCCGGGTCGAGCGTTCCGTCGTTCACCGCCTGGTTGACCGCACATCCGGGCTCCTGCGCGTGGCCACAGTCCGAGAACCGGCAGCCTGCGGCGAGCTCGGCGATGTCGGCAAAGCCGCGATCGAGTTCGACGTCGCCGGGCAGGGTGAGGCTGCGGATCCCCGGGGTGTCGATGATGATCCCGCCGCCCGGAACGACCACCAACTGGCGGGAGGTGGTGGTGTGGCGCCCGCGACCGTCGCCGGCGCGAGTGTGGCCGGTAGCCAGCCGCTGATCACCCAGCAGGGCGTTGGCGAGGGTCGACTTGCCTGCACCTGAGGGGCCGAGGAACATGCAGGTGCGGTGGGGGAGCAGGACCGCGCGCAGACTGTCCAGGCCCTGGCCGTTGAGGGCGCACACCGCCAGCACATCAACGCCAGGGATGCGGTCGCCGAGGTTCTGTGCGACGTCCTCACGTTCCAGATCGGTCTTGGTCACCACCACGACCGGGATCGCTCCGCAGTCCCAGGCCAGCGCCAGTTCACGTTCGATCCGCGCCGGGTTGGCATGGTCGGCGGGGGTGAGCACGGCGACGGAATCGACGTTGGCGGCGAGGGTCTGCAGGCTGTCCCCGGAGGGATCGACCCGGGTCACCTCAGACCAGCGGGGCAGCACATCGGCGACGGCGCCGGCGAAGGTGGTGATCCAGTCCCCGACCGCCGGCAGGGGATCGGCGCGGAGCAGATGTTCGCCGCCGTCCGCCAGCACGGCGAAGCAGCCCGCGCGTTCGACGCGGGTGACGCGGGCGGGCAGGTACTGGGATGGATCACGGCCGGACCGGTGCGAGGCGGTCGCGACGGCACTGTTGAACAGGGCGAGCACCCGGTCGTTCCAGCCGTAGGGAACGAGCGGGTCAGTATTGAAAGTAGGCACCGGGAGGGCTCCTGGGGAGAGCCCGCGCCCGACGGTCAGGACACGTATCGGGAGCGAGCAGAGGACTGGGACGCGGGGCGGCCGGCATGGACCGTCTGGGTCACACATGCAGTCATCTGGCGCCTCCCTTCCTCGTCGTGCTCGTTACCGAGGCCACAACGTATCACGGGTCTAGGGAGTCAGGTGAGCGTTCCAGCGCTCCTCGATGTGCCCGAAGCGCCAGATCGACATGGCGATCAACCAGGTGAATACGAACAGACCGACGATGAGGAACCCGAGCACGTTGAGGTTGATCCCCTCGAACCAGTCCCAGAACGGGGTGGAGAGGTTGAGCTGTGAGGCGATCAGGCCACCGAGCTCGATGGTGCCGATGAGGAACGCGATGGCCACCGACAGACCGGTGATGGTCAGGTTGTAGAAGACCTTGCGCACCGGCTGGGAGAACGCCCAGCCGTAGGCGAAGTTCATGAAGGACCCGTCGATGGTGTCCATCAGCGACATGCCGGCAGCGAACAGGACCGGCAGGCACAGGATGGCGTACCAGGGCAGGCCGGCCCCCGCCGCGCCGCCCGCGATCACCAGCAGGGCGACCTCGGTGGCGGTGTCGAAGCCGAGGCCGAACAGCACGCCGATCGGATACATCTGCCCCGGCTTGGAGACCCCGCGGGTCAACCTGCCCAGGAACCGGTTCATCAGCCCGCGGTTCTGCAGGTGCTCCTCGAGCGCCTCCTCGTCGTAGTGGCCGGCCTTCATCTCGCGGAACACCTTGAGGATCCCGCACAGCACGACCACGTTGAACGCCGCGATCAGATAGAGGAAGCTCCCGGACACGAGGGTCCCGATCCAGTTGGTGACCGAGTGCAGGCTCGAGTTGTCGTGCTTGAGCGGTCCCGCGAGCGCCTTGATGCCGAACGACAGCGCCAGGGCAAGGGCGAACACGACCGATGAGTGCCCGAGGGAGAACCAGAAGCCGACGCTGAGCGGGCGCTTGCCCTCACCCATCAGTTTGCGCGTCGTGTTGTCGATCGCCGCGATGTGGTCGGCATCAAAGGCGTGGCGCATTCCCAGCGTGTAGGCGGTGATGCCGATCCCGACCGTGAAGGCGCCCGCGCCACCGAGCCGGTAGCGGTGCGGCGCGACGAGCGCGATCAGGGTGAGAAACCCGACCACGTGCAGGCCCACCACGACGGCGGCCATGAGTCCCAGCGTGCGGCGTTGGCCGCGGTCCAGCGACGTCCAGAACGTCGCCAGCCGCGGCCGGGTGCCGGTCTCCGTGACGGTTGCTCCCATCTCAGAACGCCCCCGGGGCGCTCAGTCCAGCCGGATCTGGGCGACGGCTCCGTCGGGCACCTCGACGACCGGGCCCTCGGTCGTCGCGTCCTCCCAGATCACATACTCACCCGCGAGCAGACTGCCGAAGATCGCCGTCAGTGAGGCTCCCTTCGCGCTCGTCCGCTCGTGCACCCCGGTGTGGGTGCGCGGGGCGTCGTCATCGACCCGGCTGATCTCGATCTCACGACCCCGGAACCGTTCACCGGGCAGGATCACCAGGGCCCCGTACCCGTTGCCGATATCGAGCGCGACGCTCGCCGCCGCGGCGGCTGGCGCCAGGACGCCCGCCTCCGAGACGACGCCGTCGGCCGGGCCGTGGCTGTGGGGAGCCTGCCCGTCGTGGGTGTGCATGGTGCTCATCCTCGCTCCCGGGTCAGGCGACCGTGCTGAACGGCGCGGTGGCGTAACCGCTCTGCGGGGTTCCCAGGTACGGGAAGTTCGGCAGGTAGGTCGAGTCCGCATCCGTCAGACCGTCGGTGATCGCCATGGCCGCCGCGTCGGGGGTGTAGGACTTGTCGATCAGCGGATAGGTGAGACCGGCGATGGCCCGCAGCTCGATCGACGTGACGTCGTCGAACACCCGGCGGCCGTTGGGGAAACCGGCGGCGTCACCGGCCAGGAGGCCGATCGGGTTCGGGTTGCTCGACGCGGGGATGGCGACGTTGAGCCGCAGCTCATCGGCCATCACCTTGCCACCGCCGTAGTTCTGGAACCCGGGGACGATGCCGGCCGGGATCCCGGTCAGCAGCACCGCGACGAGGTCGGCGCGGGCCGCGGTCAGGCCGGCCAGATTCGGGAACACCCCCGGGTAGAGGACGGGCAGCAGGGCGGCGAGCTCGGGATGCTCGACGTACTGGAGGAACTCCTTGTCGGTGGCCGGGGTCTGATAGTTCCACTGATCCTTCTTGCCCTGAGGGTTGATCACCTCGTTGAACAGCGGGTTGCCCAGGCGCGAGACCTGCTGCCAGGGACCGCCCTCGAACTTGGTTCCGTCGGCATGGAGAATCGACGACTTGCGTCGCGCCACAGCTCCCCAGACGCCGATGACCGCGTCGCTCGACATCACGTCGGTGGGCGTGGTGCCACTGGCCGTCAGGTCGCTGATCGGCACCTTCAGGGCGATGGACTGCACGCCGAAGTTGGCGGTCGAGTTGACCCCGACCGAGTTGGCCATGCCGCCGATGTGCAGCTTCTCGAACGGACGCAGGTCGCCCAGGTCGAAGATCGCGCCCAGGTCGATGTAGAACCCGTCCATGCGCTGGCCGGCGAAGACGGTGCGGCCACCGGCCAGGGGGTGGATCGCCTCGTTGGCCAGGTTGGCGTAGTTGGGGGTCGAGGCGGGACCGACGTTGCAGGGCGGGCAGGCCAGCCGCGTGGCCAGCACCTCGGACTTGCCCTTGGCGGTCCGGGTCACCCCGTAGAACTGGCGGCGGTTGAAGTTCTTGTCATAGATCGACTCGATCGTCCCGGTGTTGTAGAGGAAGCTGTCCTCGTCGCGCACCAGCGTGTAGAAGTGGAACTCGTAGGTGACGTCGGGCGTGCCGTCGCCGGTGTTGTCGATGTAGATGTAGTAGCGGCAGTCCTCGCCGAACTCGAAGAAGTTCGGCCCGCCGAAGGGCGCCTCGAAGGGCAGGTAGTTGGTGATCAGCGTGACCGTGCCGGGATCGTCGGGGGAGACGAAGGCGTACGTATCGACGTTGTCGGCGACCGGGTCTTTGCTGGTCGCGGGAGCCTCGCGGTGAGACGACATGGATGAAACCTCCTGATGGGGAAACGGGCATACCGCCATGACCCGGTCGCCGAGCGTTGGACTCGCGATGGCGGGGCGTAGCAGTGCGCGGGCCTGTGGGGCCCGCGACTTGGGCGGTGCTGAAGTGCGTCTTAGCCGGCGGCGTGCGACAGGCGAGCGGCGAGCTTGCGATCGTGAATGATCACTTCGCGGTCGCCGTTCATCACGGAGATCTCTCCGGTGGCCGGGTTCTTCACATAGGCCACGACAGATTCCCTACCGGCCGGACGCTGGTCAGCGTCGGCGCTGGTGGCGCTGAGTGCGCCGACGACGGTCAGCCCTGCGGCCGCCCCCACCGAGGACTTCATAAAACCGAGACGCGTGATTTCACTCACGGGATCCCTCCTTCGTTGCGTTGGGTCAAGACGACCAAGCAACAACCCTGTATCCGGTCTCGACGACTGTCAGTGACTTCCGTGTCGAGGCTAGGCATTCAAGCTGTTGAGGGCTATACGACGACAGCTTACCGTTAGATCATTCACACAGCGCCAGAGCTGAAACTCGCCGGCGCCGCCCCGGGGGCGACGGGCGCGAGAATCTCGCGCACGAGTTGGCGCACGGTGGCGGCGAGCTCCGCCGGGTCGATGTCGTCGAAGGCGATGCCGACTCCGGCCAGGGTCTCGGTGATGATGCCCACCGCAGCGGCCATGCGCAGGCGCTGCTCGGTGCTCAGATCCCCGGCGGAGAGGATCCGCGCGGTGCGTTCATCCATCTCCTCGTTCTCGAGGCGGTTCTCCGCGTTCTCATGCAGCGCCACGATCGCGCCGTGGTTGTTGCGGTGCAGTGACATCAGGGAGCGGTTCTCCATCATCGCGTCAATCAGCCGGTCCATCGCGCTCAGCCAGGCGGCGTAGCGGGCCGGGCCGGGGGGGACCTGCTCGAACTCATCCAGCAGTTCGGCCCCGATGCGGTGCAGGCGCAGATGGAGCTCCAGGAGGATGTCCTCCTTGCGGCCGAAGTAGTAGTACAGCGCCGCCTTGGTGATCCCCAGCCGCTCAGCGATGTCGCGCAGGGAGGTCTTGTCATAGCCCTGGGCGATGAACAGCTCCTCAGCCACCCGGAGGATCTGGCTGCGCGTCTCGACGCCGTTGGAGTTGGCGGGTCTCGGCATCTGCGAAATGTTACTTGACGACCGGTCAGTAACGAGCTAACTTACCGGCCGGTTAGTGAAGCTGCCCCGCACCTGAAAGCCAACCCCGGAGTCCCCCGATGCCCGACACCCTCGTTATCGAACGCCCCGCCCTCCCCGAGACCATCGCCCGCAACCCGCTGCGCTGGTGCGTGCTCGCGGTGGTGCTGGCCGCCAACATCATGGATCTGATGGACGCGACGATCGTCAACGTCGCCGGTCCCTCGATCCGCCACGCCATCGGCGGCAGCGCCGCGACGCTGCTGTGGCTGAGCGCTGGCTACACGCTCGCCTTCGCCGTGTGCCTGATCACCGGCGCCCGCCTGGGAGACATGTTCGGCCGCCGCCGGCTGTTCCTGCTCGGATCGGCCGGATTCACCCTGATGTCCGCGGCGTGTGCGCTCGCGCCGTCCCCGGCGGTGCTCATCGCCCTGCGCATCCTCCAGGGCGCCTCCGGTGCGCTGATGATCCCCCAGGGGTTCGGGATGATCAAGGAGGTCGTCGCCGAGGACGAGATGCCCAAGGTCCTCGGCCTCTTCGGTCCCCTGATGGGCCTGTCGATGCTCGCGGCGCCGGTGCTCGCCGGCGCCCTGGTCGAGGCGAACCTGTGGGGGATCGGCTGGCGGCTGGTGTTCCTCATCAACGTCCCCATCGGCCTGGTCACCTTCACCGGCGCATGGCGCGTCCTGCCGCGCACGGTGGCGCACCCGGACATCACCCTGGACAAGCTCGGCATGGTCCTGATCGGGCTCGCCCTCACCGCGATCATCTACCCGCTCATCCAGGGCCGCGCGGACGGCTGGCCCGCCTGGGCCTTCGTGTCCCTCTGCCTCGGGGCGCTGCTGCTGGCCGGCTTCGTGGTGTGGGAGCTGCGTCGCCCCGGTGATGCGCTGATCGAGCCCGGCCTGCTGGTCAACGGCCGCTACACCAGCGGCATCCTCGTCGGCCTGGCCTTCTTCGGCGCCTTCGGCGGGCTCATCCTCTGCGTCTCGCTGTTCGGCCAGCTCGGTGAGGGCTGGTCTCCCATCCACGCCGGCCTCAGCCTGATGGCCATGGTCGTGGGCATGATCCTCGGCATGGTCGGCGGCTTCACCCTGGTCGGTCGCCTGGGCCGCCACCTCCTGCACCTCGGGTTGGCCGTCGTGGCGGCCGGCACGGCAGTGCTCGCCCTGACGGTGAGCGGTGCCCACAGCGCCTCGACGCTCGACCTCGCGCCCGGGCTGTGGCTCATCGGCCTCGGTGCCGGGGCGAGCATGGGCCAGCTGTTCGACTTCATCCTCGCCAGCGTGGGCATGGACGAGGTCGGATCCGCCTCCGGCGTGCTCGAGGCGGTGCAGCAGCTCTCCACCGCTCTCGGCGTGGCGGTGCTGGGGACGATCTTCTTCTCAGCCTTCGGCCACCATCTGGCGACCCATGCGCTGGCGGTCACCGCCTGGGCGTGCCTGGTGCCCGTCGCCGCGGCGTTCCTGCTCATCTTCCGCCTGCCCATGCACGCCCGGGAGCCGGTGGCGTGACCGGGCCGGACATCGGGCGGCCCGCGGACGGAGAGGGGGGGATTCGAACCCCCGAAACCCTTGCGGGCTTGCCGGTTTTCAAGACCGGTGCATTCAACCGCTCTGCCACCTCTCCAGGGGGGTCACACGGTCAACGCATGGTAGCTGCGAGGATATGGCCATGAGCATCCTGTCGACCGCCAAGATGTACCTCAAGCGCCCGGCCAAGCAGTCCGCCCCGAGCGACCTCTATGACCACAGCGTCAAGCTCCTGGACGGCTCAGAGCTTGACCTCAACTCCCTGCACGGTCATCCCACGCTGATCGTCAACACGGCCTCCAAGTGCGGCTTCACCCCCCAGTACGAGGGCTTGCAGAAGCTCTATGACACCTACCGGGATCAGGGCCTGCAGATCATCGGCACGCCCTCCAAGGACTTCGCCGATCAGGAGTTCGACTCGGCCGAGGAGACCGGCGCGTTCTGTCAGAAGAACTACGGCGTCACCTTTCCGCTCACCGAGACAATGAGCGTGCGCGCGGATCCCGGCCCGCTGTGGCAGGACATCACCACCCAGCCGAACTCCGGCCCGCCGGCGTGGAACTTCACCAAGTACCTCGTGGGAGCCGACGGCAAGCTGATCGCCAAGTGGAGCTCGAAGACCAAGCCCGGGGATCCCGCCGTCGTCGCGGCGATCGAGTCCGCGCTCGGCGCCTGAGTCGTCGCGTCGGCCGAACTTCTGCACGACATGGCCCTCGGAGCCAGATCGTGCAGAAGTCGGAACGGAGAGGAGGAGATTCGAACTCCCGATGGGGCTATAAACCCCATACTCGCTTAGCAGGCGAGCGCCTTCAGCCACTCGGCCACCTCTCCAGTTGTCGCCCCGTACACAGCGGGCGGCGAGGAGTTTAGTGCCGCCGACTCGGAGCGGTCCCGAAGACGTGATCCCAGAAGGGGGCGGACACGCCGTAGCCCGTGTCATGGTCCTGGAAGTGGTGGCGCATGTGCAGCTCGCGCATGCGCCGGTCCAGCGCTCCCACCGCCCGATGGTGATGCATGTGGAAGTGCCACATGTCATAGACCAGGTACCCGGCCAGGAAGGTGGCGCCGAAGATCCAGAAGGCGGGTGCACCCATGATCAGGTAGAAGACGAAGTCGAACAGCACGGCCAGAGGGACCGACACCGACGGCGGCATGACCAGGCGCATCGGGTCGTTGGGGTGGTCGTGGTGGACGCCATGGATGATCCAGTGCAGGTCACGCCCCAGACCCTGGTCAGGTTCGAAGTGGAAGACGACGCGGTGCAGCCAGTACTCGGTCAGCGTCCAGAACAGGTAGCCGGCGAGCATCCACACCGGGGTGAGCCAACCGGATCCCTCGACCAGACCGATGACGAACATGGCGATGATCGCGGGGCCGAACAGCAGCGGCGGCACCGCGGGGTGCACACGCGACACCTTGTCCAGCCAGCCCCAGCGGAACATCGTGGGGGAGGCCTTGAGGACCTCGGTCTTGCTCAGGCCTTCGAGTTCGGGGCCGCGGTCAGCGAGAAGGGGCACGTCAGTGAGGATACCCCGTTAGGGGTGCCTAACTCCGGGGCTCCGGAACCAGCCCGACAAACGGGGGGCACGCGCCCCGCCGGGTCATCCGGGGCGGGTCCGGGCCAGGCGCTGGCGCTCGGCCGACAGGATGCGGTCGGCCTTGAGCCCCAGCGAGAGCCGCTCGCGTCCGTCCGATTCATAGGGGGACAGCCCCGCGACCTCCTGCACGCGCGCCAGCCGGTACCCCACGGTGTGGCGGTGCAGGCCCATCGCCTCAGCCGTCTCGGTGGTCGAGCCGTGATGGGCGAAGAACGCCTCGAGGGTGGCCAGCAGCTCGGTGTCGTGCAGCTCGTCGTAGCGCTCGAGTTCGGCGACCGTGCGGGCACGCAGCCGCGCCAGCTCATCGGGGGAGCGCAGCAGCACGCCGACCAGCAGCCGGCAGGTCTCCTCCTCGCCTCCGTCGCATGCGGCCGGACCGGGCTGACCGGCCGCGAGCTCGGCCAGCACGGCGGCCTCGATCAGCGCTTCTGACAGCAGCTCCGGGGTGCGCCGCGGCGCCGAGCGGGCCGCCTGGGCGCCGCGCTCGCGTAGTCCCGCCACGAGCGTGTCGGCCAGCTCCTCAGCGCCGTCGGCGATCAGCGGCACCAGGCCGAGCCGGCGCCCGGCGCCCACCTCGGCCAGCAGCACCCCGCTGGGAACGGTCTCGGCCTCGACTCCGTCGGGGGCCAGCACGCACAGGCCGATCGCGCCATGGTTGAGATCGATGCCGAGACGCCGGCCGTGGGAGAGCACGCCGGCTGAGTCGGCCGGGGGGTGCAGTTCCAGGGCCTCGAGGAAGGTGCGCCGGGCGCTCGCCAGATCGAGGGCGCTGGTGTCGCGCATCAGCGTGGTGACCGCCGAGGCGGCCGCCGCGGCGTCGAGCCAGGGACGCAGCGCGATGTCGGCTGACCCGGGGCCGAGGGCGGCCACGACGCCGACCACGTGGGTACCCAGCCGGACCGGCACGGCGTCGGAGACGCCGTCGGGCAGCTGGGTCGGCTCCTCGCTGCTCAGCGCGGCCGCGTACTCGAGGAGTCCGCGCAGGAGCGTGGGGTGGGCGCCGGAGGCGGGCCAGTGCACTGGCGGCCCGAAGGATGGGAGGGTCACCGCGACCGCCCGCCCGCACCCCTCGGCGGCCCGGCGGGTCACGCCGTGGAGGTCATCCCCGGCGACTGCCGCTTGGACGAGTTCCAACGGATGGGCCGAGGGGGCGGCGCGTGCCGCCCCCTCGAGGCCGTCTCCGTCGGCTCGGTGCTCAGCGGCTCGAGCGCGCGCCATAGCGCTGGCTCGAACCGCTGCCGGAGTTCACCGGGTGACCGTGGGTCATGCAGTCGTCGGCTGCGCGGTGACCCCGTTCGGGTACCCCAGCGAGGGCACGTCGGAGGGGTACACCTCGTGACCGTGTTCGGCGACGTCGCCGATCTCCATGGCCTCCTGGGACATCCGCAGCGGGATGAACAGGTTGACCAGCCTGGCGATGATGAACGTGGCCACCGAGGACCAGATGATCACCCAGGCGCCGGCGATCAGCTGCCACAGCAGCAGATGTCCGGATCCCTGGAGCAGACCCTTGGCCGACCCGTGGGCCAGGTAGACGGTCTTTCCGCCCACCTTGTGCACCGTGTAGCTCACCGCCATGCTCGAGCTGGCGAAGATGCCCGTGAGCAGACCGCCGGCGAACCCGGCGAACCCATGGGTGTAGATCACCCCCAGGGTGTCGTCCACGTTCCTGAACGGTGCGAGTCGACTCAGGTAGTTCAACGCCAGGTACACGACAATGCAGGCGATTCCGCCAACGGCTATCGCCCCCCATCCGTTGACGTAACCGGCGGCAGGGGTGATCGCCACGAGGCCGGCGATCATGCCGTTGACCGCACCCAGCATGCTCGGCTTGCGTCCGGTCAGGTAGTCCATGCCGACCCACGCCATCAGCGCGACCGCGGTGGCCACGTTGGTGTTGAGCACGGCGGCCGCGGCCGAGGCGTTGGCCGTGTAGGGGTCACCGCCGTTGAAGCCGTTCCAGCCCATCCACAGCAGACCGGCGCCGACCGCGACCATCGCCACGTTGTTCGGTGCGTCGATCTCGCGGTCACGCTCGAGCCGGGGCCCGATGACTGCGGCGAGGATGAACCCGGAGACTCCGGCGGACAGGTGGATCACGTAGCCACCGGAGAAGTCCAGGGAACCCTTCTGGGCGAAGAAGCCACCACCCCAGATGAGGAACGCGTCGACGGTGTAGACCACTGAGCCCCACAGGGCCACGAAGGGGATCCACGCCTTGATGCTGACGCGCCCCAGGACCGAGCCGAGCATGAGCAGCGGCGAGATCGCCGCGAACACCAGCTGGAAGTACACCAGCGCGGCCCCCGGGAATGCCACGGCGGTGGCGGAGGTCGGGATCATGCCCTGGTTCTGTTCCGCACCCGGGCTCAGCGACGGGCCGGGCTTGCCGATGAAGTTGTGGAAGAACCCGGTCCCGGTCCCGGTCCACGAGTGCCCGAAGCCCATCTTGTAGGCGTAGAGCACCCAGATGATGACGATCGTGGAAAACCCCGTGAACGTCAGCATCATCGAGTTGATGGACCAGCGCTTCTGCATGACGCCGCCGTAGAAGACCGCCAG
>CAZZVR010000072.1:0-2681 GCA_964657595.1 Burkholderia sp. PAMC 26561
CGTTTCATTCAGCTACCCGGCGCCGAACACCCTCGCCGGTCAGGTCGCGCTGGTCCCCGGACTCCATGTCCTTGAGCCCGACGCCGTCGCCGACGATCGCAACGTAGCGGGCCGCCATGCGGTCGGCGTGCTTGAGCGCCGCCTTGACCGAGCGGCCGGTGAGCTCCAGCTGCGCGGCCAGGCCGGTGCGCCGCGCCTCGCGCGCCAGCTCGAAGGCGAGGGCACCGGCGTCGGTGCCGGGCACCGGAACCACGTAGAGATCGACCGTATCCGGTGCGATGGGCGGCTCGGCCCCGGCGAGGAGGATCCGCTCGACCCCGGCGGCCCAGCCGGCCCCCGGGGTGGACTGGCCCCCGAGCTGCTCGATCAGCCCGTCGTAGCGGCCGCCGCCACCGACCCCGGACTGTGCGCCCAGCGCGTCGGAGGTGAACTCGAACAGCGTCCGCGTGTAGTAGTCCAGGCCGCGCACCAGCGTGGTGTCGAGCTCGTAGGCCAGCCCGGCGTTGTCAAGCAGCGTGCGCACTGTGGCGAAGTGCTCGGCGTCCTCCCCATTGAGCCGATCCATCAGCCGCGGCGCGTGGGCCATCACGTCGCGTGCGGCGTCGGAGTCAAAGGCGCGCATCGGGTTGAGCTCGATCCGCGCCACCACCTCGGCCGGGAGCTCGGAGGCGCGGGCACGCAGGTAGGTGGTCAGCTCGGCGCGGTATGCGGCGCGCGTCTCGGGCGTGCCGAGGGAACCGATGCGCAGCCGGGTCTGCTTCACGCCCATCGCCTCGAGCACCTCGGCGAGCAGGACGATCAGCTCAGCGTCGGTCTCCGGTCCGGCGGCGCCGATCACCTCGGCCCCGATCTGCCAGAACTGGCGCTGGCGCCCGCGCTGGACGTTCTCGGCCCGGAAGAACGGTGAGAGGTACCAGAACTTCACCGGGCTGGGAAGCTTGTGCATGCCGTGCTGGATGTAGGCGCGACAGATCGGCGCGGTGCCCTCGGGCTTGAGGGTCAGGCTGCGATCCCCCGCGTCGGTGAAGGTGTACATCTCCTTCTGGACGATGTCGGTCGCCTGTCCGACCCCGCGTGAGAACAGCTCGGTCGCCTCGAAGACCGGGGTCTCGATCCGGTGATATCCGGCGCCTCCGAGCAGCTTGCGCGCGTGCTGCTCGAGCTGGGCGCGCCGTTCTCCCTCAGCGGGCAGGACGTCATGTGTCCCCTTCGGTGACTCGATCATCTCGCGGTCACCGAAGGGTTCTGCGCGGCCCGGCGCTCACTGGCTGGCGAGCTCGGTGAGGAAGGGGTTGGTGGCGCGCTCGTGAGCGAGCGTGGTGGTCGGTCCGTGGCCCGGATACACCTTGGCGTCGGGCGGGAACTCAGCCACCAGGCTCTCGATCGAGGCGAGCAGCGTGGGCCAGTCCCCACCGGGCAGGTCGACGCGGCCGACGCTGCCCATGAACAGCACATCCCCGGACAACAGCGCGTCGGCGTCGCGCACCGCGAAGGTGACGTGCCCGGGACTGTGCCCGGGGGTGAAGCGGACGTCGAAGGTCAAGCCGGCCAGCTCGAGCGCCTCACCGCCGGCGATCGTCGCGTCGGCGTCATAGGCCTCGAAGGGACCGAAGCCGGGAAAGCGCACGAAGTCGTTGATGTTCCTCAGCACGTCGACCTCGAGCTCCGGGCAGTACACCGGAGCCCCGGTGGCGTCGTGAAGCGCCCTGACCGCCCCGACGTGGTCGAAGTGGGTGTGGGTGAGCAGGATCGCCGCGACGTGGGTGATGCCCAGCTGCCGGAGCGCCTCGAGGATGCGGTCACCCTCATCACCCGGGTCGACCACCACCCCCGTGTCGGCGCCCGGGCGCCGCACGAAGTAGCAGTTCTCCTGCAGCGGGCCGACGGTGAGAACGTTGACGTCGACGCTCATCGGCCCCGCGCGGAGCCCGACGTCGCCGCCTTGTCCATGCGCCGGCGCCACATGAACCGCTCGATGTAGTAGCCGACCGGCACGTAGACGACGAAGGCGAGGGCCGCGACGACCAGGGCTGAGGCGATGGCGTTGCCCTTGGCGTGGTTCTCGACCAGCAGGACGACGAAGATGAGTCCGGAGATCAGGGCAGAGTTGCGCGTGGCGGTCCGCCAGGACGGCGGACGCAGCTGGCGCTCGAGGCGAGCCGCATCGCGGCGCTGGGCTTTCTTCTCCGCCGGGCTGGGCGGGCGGCCGGTACGACCGCGCACCTCGACCACGCCGGCGGCGTTGCCGCGATGCTTGGTCTGGCGCTTCTTCTTCGTCTGGGCCACGAGGTTATGAGGGTAGTGCTTCCTCGAGCATCCGGCGGTGCTTGATCGGGATATCCGCGGGGAAATCGTCGAAGTAGCGCGCCGGTGCCAGCCCCACGAGTTCCGCGGTGGCGACGGGCGCGTGCCGGATGACCGCGGCAAGCACCTGACTCGGGCGCGTGAGCTCCGGCTCCTCGAGGTTGGTCGAGACCTGGGCGACCTCACCCCGCAGCTGGACGGCGATGGCCCGGACCCCCGGCAGTCCGCGGACCTCCGCGGCGATGCCCCGGGCGTCCTCCAGGGTCGCCGGCGCCGCAAGCTCGAGGTTGAAGGCGATCAGCGGCGGCCGCGCGGCGACCAGGGTCGCGCCCGCCCGCGGATGCAGCCTCGCGGGACCGAAGTCGGGGGTGGCGTCG
>CAZZVR010000072.1:2691-16566 GCA_964657595.1 Burkholderia sp. PAMC 26561
GCTGGCGGCTATCCGGCTCGCCAGCGACGACGGGCCGCCCTGGCGGACGGCGGCCCGGCTGACGCGATGGTCGGTCAGGCTGCCGTAGAGGAACACGGGGATCCCCAGTGCGTCGGCGAGCCGGTCTGCGGTGAGCAGCGCGGCGGCGGCGGCGACGCCCCGGTCGGCCGGATCGGTGTGGACGAAGGGCGCCACGTCAAGGGCGCCGACGTGTGGGTGGGCCCCCGCGTGGGCGAAGATGTCGATGCGCTCGACCGCGACACGCGCGCCCTCGAGGAGCGCGTCGCTGAGACCCTGAGGTGTGCCCGCCAGGGTGTACACCGTCCGGTTGTGGTCGGCGTCGCTGTGCACGTCGAGGATGCGGGCGCTTGCGCTCAGCGCAGCCGCGATCGCTCGGGTCACCCGCACGTCGCGGCCCTCGGAGAAGTTCGGCACGGCTAGCAGCGTCACCTCAGTCGGCCTGCGGTGTGGTGAGGCGGAGCCGGATCGGACCTCTTGCCGTCGACAGATCGACCGGCTGACCCTTCTGAGTGACCACGATGCGACCTTCGGCAACCAACGTCGCCGCCACCCTGCGGGTCGGCTCCATCAGCGGGCGGAACTGGTCCCCCGCCACCGCCCGCGCGGCATCAGAGGGGCAGATCGTCTTGCCTGGGTCGAGGGCCGCCAGCAGGCCGAGGATCGCGTCGCGCAGCTGAGTATCGGTTGTGCCGGTCGCTATCGTTGGCCCCCGCGCCAGGGTAGCTCAGCTGGTTAGAGCGCAGCACTCATAATGCTGAGGTCGGGAGTTCGAGTCTCCCCCCTGGTATCGGCGCTGTCCAGTCCGGCCGGTGAACCTGCTCCTCGCCGGATGAGCGATGCGCCAAAACAGTCATATGCACTGACTTGCCGCATCGCTGGTCGTCGGGAGGTGCGTCGCCGGGGGTTCCGTCCGGGGGCGGGCGTAGGTTCCGCGGACCCCGGAATACCGGGGTGCGTGGCGGTCAGCGAAGTTCGGTCCCAATCCGACGCTGTCCCGCAACGGTGAAGCCCCAACTGGTGTGGGGACAAGCCCGGTCGCCTGAGCGCCGCGCAGCTACGACGACGTCCTCGGAAGAAGGACCGAAGCTGCTGTGTGCCGGCCCGGCACGCCTGCCTCCCCCTCCTCCGACCAGCGGAGGAGACCCATGCAGCAGACATACACCGTCGGACCCCGGACCTTCGTCCTCGATCACGACAAGGCCCGGGCCGCCCTGGCCGCCAAGCGGGTGATCGGCGGCCAACCGACGGAGGCCTTCAACCTGCTGCCGCTGCGCTACGGCTGGGCCTATGAGCTCTACCGCACGATGAAGGCGAACCACTGGGAGCCCGAAGACGTGCCGATGGCCAAGGACCTCGAGCAGTGGCGGGACCCGCGGGCGCTCAGTGACATCGACCGCTGGATCGTGCGGATGGGCATCGGCTACTTCTCCGCCGCCGAGGGGATCGTCGGGGACAACATCATCCACGTCATCCGCGAGCTGATGACCGCCAGCGAGCTGAAGCTGGTGCTGGGCCGCCACGCCCATGAGGAGAACATCCACGCCGACTCGCTGCTCTACATGATCGCCAGCCTGGGGATCGACCCGCACGAGTGCGAGGCGATGTTCTCCGACATCCCGACCATCGCGGCGAAGAACCGTTTTGTGACCGATGTCTCCCACCGCCTGCGCCGCGACCTCGATATGGAGGATCCGGCCGCCAAGGCGCTGTTGGCCGAGAACATCTTCGTGTTCGGCCAGTGCATGGAGGGCACCCAGTTCTACGGGCTGTTCGGGATGATCCTGTCGCTGTATCGCCAGGGCAAGCTGCCCGGCATCGGCACGATGTTCCGCTACACGCTGCGGGACGAGTCCAATCACATCGAGCTGTGCCGGCGCCTGCTGCTCGAGCTCGTGGCCGAGAACCCCGAGATCTGGACCCCGGCGTTCCGCGAGCGCCTGCGCGGGCTGATGGCCGAGGCCGTCGCGCTCGAGCAGCGCTTCATCGCCGACTGCCTGCCGGTCGAGGGGGTCGGACTGTCGGGAGAGGACTTCGCCCAGTACATCGACCACATCGCCGACCGGCGCCTGGCCGGGTGCGGCCTCGAGCCACTGTCGGCCGCTGCGGTGGAGAACCCGCTGCCGTGGCTGGCGGAGCTGATGGACGTCGCCAAGGAGCAGAACTTCTTCGAGGGACGCGTGACCGAATACCAGCGTGCGGCCGCCCTGGCCGCCGTATCCGACGACGAGCTGTAGGAGACCGAGATGCTGATGGAATTCACCGAGATCCTGGCGGACCTCGAGCTCAAGCGGGCGACGGCCCTGCCGGTCACCGAGCGGCCCCGACTGGACCTGGAGGCGATCCTGGCGGGGCTCCGACAGAGCCCCGACGCCACCCTCATCGAGGAGGACGGCGGGGAGCGGCCGTTGCGAGCTCTTGACATCGCCAGGCTCGTGGCCGACGCCGTCGGCGCGGTCGCCCTGGCCCACGGCGAGACCAACGCCGACACGGCCTCGGGTCGGGCGACGGTGGCCGCCGCGGTGCGCCGGGTCAGCGAACGCCTGGACGGCGACGGCGACGGCGCCGCCCGGCTGAGCGTCGCCGACCTGTCGACGATGGCTGAGTCGGCGCTGATCGATGCGGGGCAGTTCGAGCTCGCCCGGGCGCTGGTGATGAGCCGCGCCACCACGCTGATCGCCGGTTCTCGCGGTGGCCCCGGTGCCGGCGCGGCGACGATGAAGCTGATCCGCCGCAGCGGCGAGGTGGTCGACTGGAATCTGGCCAAGATCGAGGTGGCGATCGCCAAGGCGTTCATCTCCCACGGCAGCGACCCGGCCCCGGCCCACGGGCTCGCCGCCCGCGTGGACGAGCGGGCCGCCCAGCTGGCGGATGCCTACATCGCCATCGAGACGGTCCAGGATCTCGTCCAGGAGGAGCTCGTCCTGGCCGGTCATATGCGGGTGGCCGAGCGCTACATCGTCTACCGCGCCGAACGCGCCCTGCTGCGCGCCCAGACCCGGACGGTGCCCAGCGCCCCGGCGTCGATCCCGGTGCTCGAGGCCGACGGCTCAGAGACCCAGTGGGACGGTGGCGACCTGCGCGCCCGCATCGCCTTCGCCACCATCGGCCTGGAGGAGCTGGGGATGGATCGCGAGGAGCTCGAACGTGAGCTGCGCCGGGCGGTGCGTCCCGGCGTCCGGCGCGCCGATCTGCGCAAGCTGATCCTGATGAACGCCAAGGCGCTGGTCGAGCGCGATTCCGAGCTCTCGCGCCTGGCCGGGCGCCTGCTGCTCAGCTTCATCTACGAGGAGACACTGGACTGGGACATCGTCCGCGACGGCGTCCCCGCACTGGCGGAGGCCCACCGCCGGGCCCTGGCCCAGCTGCTCCAGCGCGGGGTGGCGATCCAGCGGATCTCCCCGGCGCTGCTGGAGTACGACATCGAGCGACTGGCGGGCGCCCTCGATCCCAGCGCCGACCTGGACTTCGACTTCCTCGGTCTGCAGACCCTGTATGACCGTTACCTCATCGTCGACAAGACCGGGGCTGAGCCGGTGCGCCTGGAGGCGCCCCAGCTGTTCTGGATGCGCGTGGCGATGGGGGTCGGACTGGGTGAGCCGACGGCGGCGCACGCGGGCGTCAGGGAGCGCCGGGTGCTCGACCTCTACCGCATGTACAAGAGCCGGCGCTTCTGCTCCTCCACCCCGACGCTGTTCAACGCGGGCACCCCCCACTCCCAGCTGTCCTCCTGCTACCTGTACAAGATCGAGGACACGCTGGCCTCGATCGTCGGCCGGGGCATCGCCGAGAACGCGATGCTGTCCAAGTGGGCCGGCGGGCTCGGCGGCTCCTGGACGGCGGTGCGGGGGACCGGGGCGCACATCGCGTCGACCAACGGCGAGAGCCAGGGCGTCGTCCCGTTCCTCAAGCTGCACAACGATCAGCTCGTGGCGGTGAACCAGGGCGGCAAGCGCGCGGGCTCGGGCTGTGCCTACCTCGAGGTCTGGCACAACGACATCCGCGAGTTCCTCGAGCTGCGGCGCACCACGGGGGACGAGCGCCGGCGCACCCACGACATGAACACCGCCTGCTGGATCCCCGACCTGTTCATGCAGCGCGTCGAGGCGCGTGAGAACTGGACCCTGCTGCGCTCCGACGAGGCCCCGGACCTGCATGAGACCTACGGGGCGGAGTTCACGCGGCGCTATGTCGCCTACGAGGCTCGCGCGGCCGCCGGTGAGATCCATGCCGAGACGATCCCGGCGATCGACCTGTGGAAGCAGATGCTGCGGATGCTGTTCGAGACCGGTCACCCGTGGCTGACCTTCAAGGACCCCTGCAACGTGCGCTCGCCCCAGGATCACGCCGGGGTCATCCACTCCTCCAACCTGTGCACCGAGATCACCCTGAACACGTCGGAGGAGGAGACCGCGGTGTGCAACCTGGGTTCGGTGCTGCTGGACCAGCACATCGACCCCGACGGGGAGATCGACCATCCCAAACTGCGTGAGACCGTCCAGATCGCGGTGCGCGCGCTCGACAACGTGATCGACGTGAACTTCTATCCGACCGAGCCGGCCCGGACCGCCAACGCGCGGCACCGCCCGGTCGGGCTCGGGGTGATGGGCCTGCAGTACGCCCTGTATCGCAAGGGGCTGGCCTTCGACTCACCGGAGGCGGTCGCCTTCTCCGACGAGATGATGGAGGCCGTCGCCTACTACGCCTATGAGGCCTCCAGCGACCTGGCGGCCGAGCGCGGCACCTACCTGTCCTACGCGGGCTCGAAGTGGGACCGTGGCCTGCTGCCCCAGGACACGCTCGACCTGCTCGCGGACGAGCGCGGCGAGGCGATCGACGTGGTGCGGGGCGGCAAGCTCGACTGGCAGCCGCTGCGGGACAAGATCGCCGCCCAGGGCATGCGCAACTCCAACGTCATCGCGATCGCCCCCACCGCGACGATCTCCAACATCACCGGCACCTCACCGTGCATCGAGCCGATGTACAAGAACCTGTTCGCCAAATCGAACCTGTCGGGTGACTTCACCGTGCTCAACCCGTTCCTCGTGCGCGAGCTCAAGGACCGGGGGCTGTGGAACCGGGAGCTGGCCGCGGAGCTCAAGGCGCGCGACGGTGACGTGACCGACATCACCACGGTCCCGGCCGAGGTCAAGGCGCGCTTCCGCACCGCGTTCCAGGTCGACCCCCATGCGCTGATCGAGGCGGCCGCCCGCCGGCAGAAGTGGATCGACCAGTCCCAGTCACTCAACCTGTTCCTGGCCACCCCGGACCTCAAGGTGATGAGCCACATGTACCGCCGCGCCTGGCACGCGGGGCTGAAGACCACCTACTACCTGCGGACCCTGGGTGCATCGTCGATCGAGAAATCGACGGTCGCCGCTGCCGCTCCGGTCGCCGCTGCCGCGCTGGTGCCCGACGCGGGTGCGGGCCCGGAGCGCGACCCGGTCGCCTGTGCGATCGACGCGATGCGCGACGGCGGTGAGTGCGAGGCCTGCCAGTGACCGCGCCAGGAGCTCATCGGTGGGGCTCTGCCGCGTGCCGCCCGGCCGAACCGGCGCGGGCCTGGGTCTCCCGCTTTAGGATTTATTCCTCCGGGTTTCCGGGGCCGCGCCAGGCTGGAGGGAGTCCTGTTGCGGTGTTCGTTTTGACGCAGGGAGGGAACGACGATGTCGACCATCGAGTCAGGGCCCCTGGGGGACTCACCCCCGTCCGACGGGCTGTCCCGCCGGAGGTTCATCGGCTATCTGCTGGCGGCACCGGTGCTGGTGGCCGCCGCCGACCTCAGCCACACGCCGACCGCCGACGCGGCGCTGCCGACGATCCAGCCGGTTGACGAGTACGACCTGAGCGATCTGCTCACCGACGCGGCACTCGTCACCGCGGCGCTGATCACCATCACCGTCAACCGGGACGGCACCGTGGCCTTCGCGCTGCCGCGCGCCGAGGTCGGGCAGGGACTCACCACGGCAATGGCGATGATCATCGCCGAGGAGATGAGCGTCCCGCTCAGCCAGGTCACGATGACCCTGTCCGACGCCCGCCCGGACCTGCAGTTCAACCAGCTGACCGGCGGATCGAACTCCGTCCACTCGCTGTTCGACCAGGTCAGGGTGGCGGCCGCGGTCGCCCGGGGACAACTTGGATCAGCCGCCGCCATCGCGCTGCAGGCCCCCCTCCCGCAGCTGACCTTCGACAGCGGGACGATCTCCGCCAACGGCCTCACCCTCGACTACGGCACGCTCAGCGCACTGGCCGCGGTCGATCAGGACACCTCGGTGGTCGCGCTGCTCAAGCCCCAGTCCGCCTACACGGTGATCGGTACCCCCCAGGGGCGCATCGACGCCCGTGAGGCGGTCACCGGCACCAAGGTGTTCGCGATGGACCTCAAGGTGCCCGGGGCACTGCCGACGATGATCTGTCGGCCGCCCACGATCAACGGCTCACCCGTGGCGATCCGCAACCGCGCCAAGGTCAGGGCCATGCCCGGAATCACCGACGTGGTGTTGATCAAGCACACGGACTACGTTCCCGGCGGCGTGGCCGTCCGGGCCAAGACGTTCGGTCAGTGCATCGACGCCATCCGGGCGCTGGAGGTCACCTGGGCGCCCGGTCCGGTGGACGACAAATCCGACGCCGACGTGCTCTCCGATCTCGTCGCGGCGGAGCTGCCCCTGACCCCCGCACTCCCGCTGGTTCCCACGTTGGATCAACGGTTCACCTTCTACTTCCGGCCCGGAGACCCGCTGGAGACCAACTGCGCCGTGGCCGACGTCCGCCCCGGACGTGCCGAGATCTGGTCGAGCCTGAAGTCGCCGATCTACGTCCAGGAGAACATCGCCGCCATGCTCGGCCTGACCGCGAGCCAGGTCACCGTCCACGTCACCCAGGGCGGCGGCTCCTTCGGTCGCCACCTGTTCGGCGACGCGGCGTTCGAGGCGGCCGCGGTGTCCCAGGCGATCGGCAAGCCGGTGCGGCTGATGTGGGCGCGGACCGACGACTTCCGCCAGGGCCGGGTGCACCCGATGTGCACCTCGCGCGTGCGGATGAGCTACTCCGGCGCCAGCAACGTGCTGGCCTATGACCAGCGCCACACGAGCGTGGCGACCGACTTCAGCCACGGACTCGGTGAGATCCTCTCCGCCACCGTGGCCGACGTGTCTGCCGGCAACTTCCTCGCCTACTCCCAGTCGATCTTTCTGCTCACCGCCAACGTGCCCTACAACTTCGGCGCGGCGACCCAGCTCCTCAACGAGATCTATGACAACGACACGTTCCACACCTCCAGCGTCCGCAACATCTACTCACCCGAGGTGACCTGCGCGCGGGAGCTGATGGTCGATCAGCTGGCGGCCAAGGTCGGCCAGGACCCCTACCAGTTCCGACGTTCGTTCCTGCGTGAGCCGCGCATGCTCGCGGTGCTCGACGCGGTCGCCAAGGCCGCGAATTGGGGTAAGACGATGCCGGCCGGCACGGCCCAGGGGATCGGGCTGCACCACGAGTACAAGGGCTATGCGGCCTGCATCGTCGAGATCGACTGCACCCCCGCGACGGTCAAGCGCACGATCGCGAACGCCTACACCGGCCCGCGGGTCACGAAGGTGACCTTCGCCGTCGACGTCGGCCTGCCGATCAATCCGCTGGGCCTCGAGGCGCAGATGATGGGCGGCGCGATGGACGGCATCGCCCAGGCGCTGAGCTACAGCCTGCACCTCCAGAACGGCACCTTCCTCGAGGGCAGCTGGGACAACGCCTACTACACGCGGGAGTGGAACACGCCCTTGGAGCTCGAGGTGATCGTGATGCCGGCGAACGCCAGCGAGCCCGGAGGCGCCGGCGAGCTCGGCGTGGCCGCCACCATGGCGGCCGTCGCCAACGCCTACGGCCGGGCCACCGGGACGATGCCCACGAGCTTCCCGATCAACCACTTCCAGCCACTCGGCTTCACACCGTTTCCGACGGTCCCACCGATTCCACAGTCCCCCACCAACGGTCTGTCTGAGGAGTACTGATGCCCAAACACACCTTCATCCTCAACGGCAAGCAGGTGTCCGTGGACGCGCCGAACGACGAGCGGCTGCTGTGGGTGCTCCGCGATCGCCTGGGCGTGACGGGTCCCAAGTACGGCTGTGGGCTCAACGTCTGCAAGGCCTGCACCTGCCACATCAATGGCGCCAACGCGTTCAACCCGTGCTCGGTCCCGATCTCCCAGATCAAGCCGACCGATCACATCACCACCATCGAGGGACTGCCCGCGACCGTGAAGCAGCCGCTCCATCCGGTCCAGCAGGCCTGGATCGACCATGACGTGGCCCAGTGCGGCTACTGCCAGCCGGGGCAGATCATGTCCGCGGTGGCACTGCTGAAGGAGAAGGGCGACAACATCACCGACGCGGACCTCGACGGCCTGCGCAATATCTGTCGCTGCGGGACGTACTTCCGCATCCGCGAGGCGATCCAGGCCGCCGCGGCTGAGATGCACTAGGCGCTCGCCGCCGCAGCGGCCTCACCGGCCGGCGTCTGGGCCTGCTGGTTGCTCAGCGGGACCTCCGGGGTGGGCGGGAGCGACTGCTGAAGCGCGATGCGCCGGCGCCCGAGGATGAGATAGCCGCCGAACCCGATGACCAGCGCGGCGATCACCCCGAGGTTGGCGAAGGCCCACTGACCGTGGGTGCCGCCGAGTCCCAGCGGCCCGAGCAGGTAGCCCTGCCAGGCGAGCCAGGACGCGGCCGTGTTGGTCACCGTCCCCCAGCCCAGCACGGTCGAGACGACGATCAGCGTGATGGGCATCCACCGGATGTCGCCGTAGCGCCCGTGGCGGGAGAACAGGTCCGCCTCGGAGTAGTCGCGGCTGCGCAGGAGGATGTCGGCGAGGAACACTCCGCACCAGGCGGCCACGGGGACGCCGAGGGTGATCAGCACACCCTCGAAGGGCCCGAGGAAGCTCTTGGAGAAGAACACCACGTAGATGGCCCCACCGGTCATGAGGGTGGCGTCGATGCCGACCGCCACCCAACGCGGGGCCCGGAGCCCCGCGTTGAGCAGCGAGAGCCCGGAGGAGTAGATATCCATCACCGCCCCGCCGACGAGCCCGGACACGGTGACGATGACGAAGGGGACGAGCAGCCAGGTCGGAAGGAGGGTGGTCAGCGCCCCGACCGGGTCCACCGCGATCGCCGAGTTGAGATGTTGGGAGGAGCCCGCCAGCAGCAGCCCGAACATCAGCAGGATGAGGGGGCCGAGCGACGACCCCAGCGTGGTCCAGCCCATCACGCCGCGGCTGGAGGCGTTGCGCGGCAGGTAGCGGGAGTAGTCCGCGCCGGCGTTCACCCAACCGAGGCCATAACCGGTCATGGTGAAGAGGATGGCGCCGATGAACGCCGGCAGGCTGCCGCTGTGCAGCTGGCCCACGGCGTGCAGGTCGATGTGGTGGGCCGCCGACACCATGTACACGACAGTGAGGATCCCGGCGATCCAGGTGATCCACTTCTGCATGCGCATGATGAGGTCGAAGCCCAGGGTTCCGCCGACGGCGATCATCCCGATGATCACCACGAGCGCGACGATCTTGGTCAGGTCACCGCCGTGCCAGCCCAACCGCTGGAAGATGGTCGCAGTGGCCAGCACGGCCAGCGCGGCCAGAGCGGTCTCCCAGCCCAGGGTCAACAACCACGACAGCGCGGCCGGCAGCCGGTTGCCGCGCACCCCGAAGACGCTGCGACTGATGGTCATGGTCGGCGCCGAGGCACGCTTGCCGGCGATCGCGATGACCCCGACGAACAGGTTGGACAGCACCACGCCGACCACGACGGCGACGGTCGCCTCCCAGAAGGAGATGCCGAACCCGAGGATGAAGGAGCCGTAGCTGATCGACAGCACCGAGACGTTGCTGGCGAACCACGGCCAGAACAGGCTGGCGGGCGTGCCCTTGCGGTCGGCCTCGGCGATCTGGTTGATGCCGTTGACCTCCACGGTCACGGCGCTCGTCAGTCGTGGGCCACGGGGGGTCTGGCGCGGGTCGGTGTGAACGGCCATCGGGTTCCTTTCAGGCACACAGGCGCGACCGGAGTCGGCGGCCGGTCACCGCGCGGGGATCGACTGGTGCTCTTGAGGCTAGTGTCCCCACCATCACCACCACAGTCACCCACCCGACTTCGGGCCGGCCGGCTCCGGTGGCGTGATGGCGAAGGCTCGGGCCGGAAAGCCCGAGCCACCCCTCGGCTTGGGCCAGGTGGCCACGATCAGCGCGCCCGTCGGGGGCACCTGATCGAGGTGGGCCAGCAGTTCGATCTGCCAGCGGTCCGCCGCGAGGATGTAGGTCTCGGCGGGTGCCGCACCGCCACTGACTGCCACACCGGGGTCGGTGTCGGTCATGTCATGGCCGATCGCGGTGATGCCCCGGGTTTCGACCAGCAGCGCCAGGGCGTCGACGCCCCAGCCGGGATAGTGCGCCACGCCGGCGGAGTCACGGTTCTGCATCGCCTCGGCGTCGGGCCAGCGCCGGTCCCACCCGGTGTGCAGCGCGACGAACGCGCCCGGGGGGATCATCCCGTGGCGCGCTTCCCAGGCCTCGACGACCTCACGGGTGCAGACGAAGTCCGGATCCGCGTCACAGGCCTCGCGCACATCGATGACGACCAGCGCCAGGATCATCTCCTGCACGCCGACCGCGTCCTGGGTGCGACCGTCACGGATGAAATGCGACGGCGGGTCCATGTGGGTGCCCCACTGGCCGATGTGGCGGTACTCGTGGGCGAGGAAGCCCGCGCCGCGCTTCCCCACCCCCGCGTCGAAGTGAAACAGCACCGTGCGCACCTCGTCGGGGAAGTCGGCGTAGTGCGGGATACCCGGCTCGAAGGCATGTGTCAGGTCGACCCAGGCGCAGGCGCGCAACTGCTCGAGGATGTCGCTCAGCATCCGGTCATGTTCGCCGATCACGCCCGGTGACCTCAGATCAACCCGGATGCGACCGGACGCCGGGCTCGGCTCAGACGTGCTGGGGCCGGCGCCGAGCGCCCCGCGGCACGGCCGAGCGGTCAGGCTCCTCCCGGCCTAGCGCGACGCCGACCTGGCGCACCAGGGCCGTCACCACCTCGGGGTCGAAGTGAGAGCCGGCGCAGCGATGCATCTCGGCGAGCGCATCGGCGGTGGACATCGCCGGGCGATAGGGTCGATTGGTCGTCATCGCGTTGAACGCGTCACACGCGGTGATGATGCGCGACTCGACGGGGATCTGCTCGCCGGCCAATCCGTCGGGATAACCGGCACCGTCCCAGCGCTCGTGGGAGTGGCGGACCACCCGGCCGACCCCGGCCAGGGTCCCGCCCACCTGGCTGAGCATGTCCTCGCCATAGACGGTGTGCTGGCGCATGATCGCCCACTCCGCGTCGTCGAGCGCGCCCGGCTTGTGCAGGATCGCCTTGGGCACGCGGATCTTGCCGACGTCGTGCAGCAGAGCCCCGAACTCGACGCGCTGGCGTGCGTCGAGCCCCAGCTTGAGGCGGTCGGCGATGGCCACGCTCAGGTCGACCACGGCCTTGGAATGCACCCCGGTGTACTCGTCGTCATCCTCGATCACGTCCCCCAGCAGCAGCGCGGTGCCGCGGTAGGCGGAGCTCAGGGCGAGGGTGCCCGCCATCCGCTGGCTGCGCTCACGGGCGAACATGCCGAGCAGACCGATCACCGGCAGTTCGAGCAGGACCAGCGCCGGGCGGTGCGCGGTGGCGGCGGCCAGCTGCAGGCCGGCGCAGGACAGGGCCGCGTCGGTGAGATACAGCCAGCCCATCTGGGTCTGGGCCCAGGGAACGATGCCCTCGGCGTACCAGGTCCGCACCAGCCCGGAGCCGAGGTCCAGCGCGATCTGCGCGGCAAAGGCGAGGAGGTAGACCGGCCAGTGGCGCCAGGCGAAGTCCTGGTCCGAGAAGGCGAGGAGGACCACCACCGGACCGATCGTGTACCAGTTGTCGGCGATGCGCACGGCGACGCGGCCGAGCCGCTGGCCGGCGGTGGCCGGTGCCAGCAGGCTCGGGGCGAGGTTGAGCAGGATGATCGCCGTGGCGATGAGCGGCACCAGGCGCAGGGGCAGCAGGAACAGCATGGGGATGAACACCAGCTGAGCCGGCCAGGTGTAGGCGGAGCCGACGGGGAACTCGATGTGCCGGGCGGCGAGGAACACGACCACGACGGCCGCCAGGATCGGCAGCGACAGCCCCCGACCGGCCGGGGCGAAGACCGCCAGGGCCAGCGCGGCCAGCAGAAATGCGGTGGCCATCAGCACTTCGATGATCAGCGCCCGCCGGCTCTGCTGAGACGCGAAGCGCTCCTGCGCGGCACGCAGGAGCGCTTCAGCCTGGGGGTTGGTGTAGGAGTCGTAGCTCACGGTTGGGGGTCGGTCCCGGCTGCCAGGACCACAGTGCTCAGATCAGCCGCCGCCACCGCCGCGCGTCCAGGGGTCGACGTACAGGTCGTCGATCTGCCAGTTGCCGCCTCGGCCCTGAGGCGTGAAGGTGAAGGTGATCGGTGTCTCATTGCCCGGCAGGAGTGGCAGCAGGTTCGCGACCACCGCCAGAACCGGAGTCGGGCTCCACGCGCCCGTAGCCGAGATATCGGCAATCGGGATGGTGAGGTTGAGCCCCGTCGTGGTGTCGACCGTGGCGCTGACCTTCAGGGTGGAGGTCACCGCGCCGGTGTTCTGGGCCATGAAGCGCACCGTCGGGGAGTTGACCCCGACACAGATCTGCGGCGTCGTGGCCGAGCTGGCGCTGGGGAGCGCCAGCGACTGCGTGCTGGGGGCGTTGGGACCGAGGCTGTAGCCGTCACCGCCGGCGACTGCGCCGGCGCCACCGCTCAATCTCCAGCTGGCAGCGGAGTTGGCGAAGTTGCCATCGGGCGCCAGGAAGTACTCAGCCGGGTCACCCCAGGCGAGGAACGCCTGGGAATCCTGGGGCGTTCCGCAGCCCTGGGCGCTGACGGTGAGACCTGAAGCATTGGCGCTACCGGCTGCCAACACCATCGTCGCCGCGATGGGAAGCAGTCCGACCGGCACAAGACGAAGTTTGGAAGACACTTTGCTCTCTCTTATGGTGTTTCGGGTGCAGAGGGAGTATCGGGTTGCCGGGACGACGCATGAATCGGATAAGGGTCCGGTGCCGCCGGGCCCGTCTCGTATATTCGTCCAGCCGGCTCAGGTCGGCGCCCGCCGCTCGCGGTCCCCCGATTTCCGCCGGATCCAGCGGCACAAGCGACCTGAGGATGATCCTGGCACCGCGGCGCGTCCGCCTCAGGGCCCAACCGGCTCGGCCACGGGAACGAACTTGGACCCGGCCCACCCGATCTCACCTGATACCTGGCATCGTGGATGGCCTGTCGACCGATCTGCGCCACGCCATCCCCTCCGTTGAACCGCGACGCGTGCGATGAGCGCCACCGAGCTTGGCCTCATCGCGTCGGTCTTCCTCGCCTGCGCGGTGGAGGCCGTCGAGGCGCTGACCATCGTCCTGGCTGTGGGCGCGACCCGTGACTGGCGTTCGGCCCTGACCGGGCTGGGCCTGGCGCTGTGCGCGCTGGCGGTCGTGATCGGCGCGCTGGGTCCGGCTCTGACCAGCCTGCCCCTCAACGTGCTGCGCGCGGTGGTCGGGGGGCTGCTGCTCATCTTCGGGCTCCAGTGGCTGCGCAAGGCGATGCTGCGCGCCAGCGGGCTCAAGGCGCTGCACGATGAGGGCGCCGCCTTCGCTGCGGAGACCGCGGCCGCCGCAGCGGCCGGGAAGCGCAGCGGCGGCTTTGACAACTACGCCTGCCTGGTCGCGTTCAAGGGCAGCTTCCTCGAGGGGCTGGAGGTGGCGTTCATCGCGCTCACCTTCG
>CAZZVR010000073.1:0-16502 GCA_964657595.1 Burkholderia sp. PAMC 26561
TGCCGCTGAAGGGGTCACCTCTGCCGTCTCGCCATGATGGCTGGTCTTCGTCGAAAGCAGCCACCGGGGCCGGCGCAACAGGGTGATCGCTTCGGGCGGTAAGACGGTCGGCTCGCGTCATCCCTTTGCCGACTCGATGACGCCCTTTGGCCGACCACCTTCGACCGGGTGTCTGAGCGTAGGTTGGCTGCTCGAGGGGCCAACCCGGCCCACCGGTTCCCGTTAGCCTCCGGGCATGACGGACAGCACTTCCGGCCGGGATCCACGGCAGCCACACCGCACGTCCGCCGCAGGCACGGAGAAGCCGCGCACCTGGGGCGGCGCTGCGCTCGAGTTCGTCAAGCAAGTCCTCGTTGCGGTGTTCGTCGGCGGCAGGTCCTAGACAGCAGGCGTCAACCGCGAGCCGGAGTTGTCCCGGTCGAGGCCCGTCGGCCTCTCCGGTGGACGGCTCCTTGAGCGACGGACCAGGCCGTCCGGGCTCGTTCGCGCGGACGACTCCTATGCCACGAAAGTCGTCGTGCCGAACGACGCGGCGTGGTGCCCTCAGACCACTGCTTTATCGCCGCGCCCTTGGCTACGGAGACTGTTCTGACTCTGCAGCTCAGCACCTCAGCTGCGGCTGACTTGGAGCCGCAGCCAATTGGTCCGAGAAGTAGGTCAAGCTCTCGGAAGTTCTCGATGGATACAAGCCGGAGAAGCCGTTCATCTTCCCGGTGCACGCGAGGAGCAGACCAGCCGATGCTCTGTCCATCGGAACATCGGAGGAATGGCCGTGCCAACGGCATCACGCCACTCATCCGAGCTCAGCGCCATCGCGTGTCAGGCCAGACGGTCGGTGTTGCCGCAGTTGGCCGTCGACGGGGTGGCCGGCGGACTGATTTCCATGCCCCAGCTCAGCCAGTCGCCTGCTGGCGATGGCCTCCAGCTCCGACAGGGCTTGGTGGTCTTTCGCCCGGTCAGCGATCTGCTTGGAACGGATCAACGCGGAGAGAGCGACGATCTTGACCTCGAACCCGGCCAAGTTCGTATCCACCGCGTCGGCGGCGAGGTCCTCGTAGCCGATCTTCTCCCTGGCGGTGAGCGGAATGCCTTGCAGCACGTCCAGGCCCCCGGCCGTGGTGTGCCAAAGGTACCGATCTCTGTCCTGGAGATGAGAGTCCCGTCGATCAGCGGGACTGGCACGCTCTCAGTCGGGGTGATCGCGATGCTTGCCTCGAACTCCATCAGCACCGCCGCGACACGATCGAGGTTCTCCCGCGTCCAGCGTGGGCAGATATCGAGGTCCTCGGTGGTGCGTGTCGCACCGTGCTGGGTCGCGGCGATGCCGCCCACGATCACATACTCCACCCCGCGGCGCGCAAGCGCGCCGATCAACGTCGCTGGATCGAACCGGTCGCTCAGCGCCCGGCGTCCCGTGCTTCACGCTGTTCCCGCGTGATCCGCGCCTGCTCACGTGCGATGAACCGACGAACCTCTTCTGGCGTCGCCCGTTTTCCGCCCGCGCCGACGAGAACGGTCACATCGTCGGGCGTGCGCGCGCCGAGCAAGGTGACCCCGGGAAGCGCCGGTGCAGCGGAGGGGCCTTTCGGCTCGGGCTTGCCGTCAGAGGTAGCCATCCCAATAGGCCATCTCGATGGCCGGTTACGCCGGGTCAGCGGTCGAGATCGCGGCCGCAAAGGCGAGGAGCTCGTCGACATGCTCATCGGTCAAGGCGATGAAGACGTGGGGCTGAATGATGAGCGCGTTGGCCGGGATGACAACGTCGGGGTTGCGGCGCTGCTCGAAGGGCGCGTCGTCGTCGACCCAGGCCCAATGGCCGGCCGGCGGCGTACGCGATGATCGCCGGTAGTTTCCAGTCGCCGCGAAACGCGAGATAAGGCCATGGCTCTTCCGGGAGGCCGGGGTGAGCGCCAAGGACCGAGTGGGCGCTGAACCAGAACGTGGCCCACACCGGTTCGAAGAACGGCAGGATCTTCTCCAGCCGCTCCCGCGCTCCGACGGGAACGTGCGCGCCGCGTTCCCGGGTCATGCCATCAGACTCGGCGGGATCCTCCGCGCCGTATTCCTCCATGAGGTCCTGCTGCTGGCGTGCGTCTACGGGCAGCCGCGGGAGGGTGGCGAGGGACAGGGTCGTGCTCGACGTGCTGGTAGCTGAGTACGCCGTCGACATCAAGGAACCGGATCGGTCGCGGACGGCCGGCCGGACTGGCTGCGAGCTCGAGCATGCGGCATAGGACCGGCGTGCAGGGAGTGCTCGCAAACCAACGATGGGCGATCCAGGATTCGAACCTGGGACCTCTTCCTTATCAGAGAAGCGCTCTAACCGACTGAGCTAATCGCCCGGCGAGAGGGAGATGTTAGCGCCCCGCGAGGGCGACTCGGACCAGACCCGCACTAACCGACATAGGTGTCGGTTAGTGCGGAGTTATGACCCGCTGGTCCGTAGTCGGGCAGCGAATTCGAGAGCCTCGTCGAGGGACTCGAACTGGATGGTTGCCGCATATCCGGCCGGGCCCGCCGGCTTGACCTTCACGTCCGCCGCCAACGCCGATCCGAGGGCGTCGGAGATGCGGCGGACCGCGTCCTCCTGGTCAGGGTGTGACAGCACCCGTAGTCTGGGCTTGGCGGTACCCGTCACATCGACGGGGCCATCCCCCGCGGCGCGAGCCCGGGCTTCGAGCGCCCGGACCGACCATCCCTCCGCGGCGGCGCTGCGCGCCAGGGTGCGGCGTATCGCGTTCTCCGGCGCCTGCAACAGAGCCCGGCCGTGGCCTTCTGACAGCTCCCCGGTCTCGATCAGCTCGAGCGCCTCATCAGGCAGATCGAGGATGCGCAGGAGATTGGAGACCGCCACCCGGCTGCGACCAACCCGCAGGCCCACCTCCTCGCGCGTGAGACCCAGCTCCTCCACCAACGCCAGACAGGCACGAGCTTCCTCGACCGGGTTGAGGTCCTCTCGGACCATGTTCTCGATGAGCGCCAGTTCGACCGAGGCGGCGTCATCGTGGTGGCGGATGACCGCCGGCACGCTCGCGAGCTCCGCGAGTTGGGCGGCCCGCCACCGACGCTCACCGGCCACCAGCTCGTAGCGACCGTCGGACAACGGCCGTACGAGCACCGGCTGGATGACGCCACGGGTCTTGATGGAATCCGCCAACCCGAGCAGGGCCTGCTCGTCGAACAGTCTCCGTGGCTGATGCGGATTGGGGCTGATGAGCTCAACCGGGAGCTGGCGCAGCTCCTCCGGCTCCTCGCGCGGTGCCGCCGCCAAGATCGCGGCCAGACCGCGGCCCATGCCCTTCTGCCTGCTATCAGCCACGCGTGGCCACCTCCTTGGCGAATGCGAAATAGGCGCCGGCCCCGCTGGAGTGAGGATCGTGGTGGATGACCGGGCGTCCGAAGCTCGGAGCCTCGCCAATCCGAACGTTGCGCGGAATCACCGTGTCGAAGACCAGGTCGGGGAAGTGCTGGCGGACCTCACGCTCGACGTCCTGGGCCAATCGCGTGCGACCGTCGGACATCGTCAACAGCAAGCCGGCGATGGTCAACCGGGGGTTCAGCTCCCGCTGGATCAGCTGGAACGTGTCAAGCAGGCCGGCCAGGCCCTCGAGCGCGAAGTACTCGGTCTGGACCGGGACGATGAGCCGGTCCGCGGCCACCAGAGCATTAACCGTGAGGGGACCAAGGGAGGGGGGACAATCCAGCAAGGTGAAGAGGAAGCGGTCCCGCGCCGGCGCCAGCGCGTCCCGGAGGCGTGTCTCGGAACCGGGCAGGCGCGGTAGTTCGACATTGGCGCCGGCGAGCGCGGGACTCGCCGGAACCACCGACAGATGGTCGATGCCGCTGGGCAGCACGACCTCGTCCAACGTCGCGTTGCCCGCGAGCAGGTCATAGACCGTCCGATCGGCGTCCTTTGGCAGTCCCAGACCCACCGTGGCATTGGCCTGGGGGTCGATGTCGACCAGAAGCGACTCATAGCCGGCCTCGGCGACGCAGGCGGCCAGATTCACCGCGGTAGTGGTCTTGCCCACTCCGCCTTTCTGGTTGGCAATCGCGTAGATCGTTCCCATGCGTGAAGTCCGAAGCTAGCGCCGAGGGCGGTCAGAGCCGGGGGGCTCAGCGGTTCTCACCGCGCGCCCAACGGGCGCTTGCGCGCGACGCCGGCCCGCCGCGGGAACCGGCTCGGCGTGTCGCTCACCTTAGTCATGAGGTGCAGAAAACGATGCTCAACCTCAGCATAAGGCTGTACCGAGACGGGCTCGAGCACGGAAAGTCCGAGAATTTCGGCGGCAAGTGCGGCCTCGGCCTCGACTTGGGGTTCACGTTGACCCCGCCATGCCACCAGGTGCCCGCCCAGCGCCAGCAACGGGGCCGCATATTCGGCGACGACATCCAGGCGGGCCAGGGCCCGCGCGGTCACCACCGCAAATTGGCCCGCGAGGTCGCCCAGTTCCTCCGCCCGGGCATGCCGAACCTGGATGTTCGACAGGCCCATCGCGTTGCCTGCCCGGGCGATGAACTCGCACTTGCGGCCGTTCCCGTCCACCAGGGTGATGGAGGTTCCAGGCAGCGCGGCGGCCAGCGCCAAGCCGGGGAGCCCCGCGCCAGCGCCGATGTCGATGAGCGACTCGGCGCTCCGGACGACCTCGAGATCGAGGGCGACCAGGGAGTCGGCGAGATGGTCATCCCGCACCCGTTCGGGCTCGCGGACCGTGGTCGGCGCCAGGGCATCCTCCGACAACAGGCGTGCGAGGATGCCCAACTGATCGCGCGCCTGGGTGCGCAATCCGAAGCGCTCAGACAGCGGCTGGAGGTCTAGCGCGCTCACGCTCGATGAACTGGCCGTACTTCGTCAGCATCTCCGTGAGGCGGCTGGCGGCATGTGCATCGAGCTGCGGGGTGAGATCCCGCTCGAGCAGGGGGAGTAGATCCTCCACCAGCATGCGGCCACGGGCCATCCATTGGAAGTAGGAGCGACCACCGTGGTGATAGGGCCCATAGAGTCGCGAGCGGGGGAACCGGGCCATGAGCCAGCGGAATATCGCCTCGTGCCGGGTGTGCATCCGCAGGGTGACCTGCGGCTGCTTGCCATCGCCACCGAAGGAACCCTCGCCGATCAGAAGGCCGACGAGAAAGCCCCGGTCGAACTCATCGAGAGCGGCTTGAGAGGTCGCCCGCCCTTGATCAGAATCAGCCGCCACGCGGCAGCAGCTTACCCGTCCGAGGCGTCAGCTTGTTTCACCGTCAAGAAAAACGTGAAACGTTCCATCCGCTCGCGGCGGACCGGAGGCCACACCACCTAGTCGGTCGACACGACAACCGGAGCGACGACGAGGTGGCGCCCCGGTTCTTGGCCTTCACTGTAGGTCTCAACGTCGTGACGATCCTTGAGATGCTCATGGACCACTTTGCGTTCCAGTGCGCTCATCGGGTCAAGCGCGACTGGTTGTCCATCACGTACCGCGGCCTCGGCCGCTTGATCGGCGACGCCGCGCAGGGCTTCAGCGCGGCGCTCACGGTATCCCGCGGCGTCGACCGAGACCCGACCCCGGGTATCGACGCCCCGGAACGCAATTCGGTATGCAAGATGCTGAATTGCATCAAGCGTTGCACCGTGGTGCCCGATCAGCGGGGCAACGTCGTCACCGACGAACCGGGCCTCGAGATCGCCGCCGGAGGCGACGACCAGCACATCCGCCTCAACGCCCAGGGCGTCGGCAATCTCCTCCAGCACCTCCTGCAGGCGCTCGGTGGGGGTCAGATCCTCGTGCTCAGTTGCCATGCGTCTCCTCTCTCGGGGGGACAGACTATCCGCCCGCCGGACTCGGTACCGCGGGCCCGTGACCGCGGTCAGCGGCGCCGGCCCGAGCGCTTCTTCTTCTTGCGGGGGGATGGGGGAGGCGGACCCTGCCGGCCGGCGCCATTGGCCCCGTTGCCGTTACCGTTTCCGGCGCCCTTACCCGCCCCGTTGGATCCCTTGCCGTTTGTAGCCGCACCCACGCCCTTGCCGTTGGCTCGCTTACCGGGCGACGACGGCTTGGGGGAGGTCTTGGGCTCGACGGTTGCCGTGGCACCGCCGCCGAGACGGCGCTGGCGTTGACTCACAGGTTTGGCGGGCGTGTCGTCGGGCGCAGCGGCCCCGTTCCCATTGGACTCCAGCCGGCCCGAGGCGACGCGCGACGGCAGCCCGAAGAGCCCCCGGAGGCCGCCGCCTGAGCTGACGCTCCCCTCCTCGCCCGCCAGGCCGATGGCATCGCCGGCCGGATGGCCGTACTCGACGCCGATGATCTGCTTGAACACCGACTGCTGCAGGATCATCCACAGGTTGAAGATGATGTAGTAGAGCAGCGCACCGGCGGGGAACTGGATCGTGACGAACGCGAAGACCACCGGCAGGACCAGCATCAACAGGCGCTGGTTGCCCTCGGTACCGGGCATCATCATGATCATCGACGAGCCGATCGACGTACCGATGTAGAGGAGGAGCAGGATGACCACCTCGACGCCGTGGGCCTTGTCGGTGAGGTCGTGAATAAAGAGGAACGACGAGCCGAACTTGCCCTGGCAGACGAACGTCTGGCCATGCGCTGCGGCCACCGAGATGTGATGTTGGGCGGCGTACGTCACCCGGCCCGCGGTTTGGATCGTCGGGCAGATCTGGTCGCGCAGGTTGCCGCGCAGCGTCCAGAACAGCCCGATGAGGAACGGCCACTGGATCAGCAGGGGTCCGCATGAGGAGAACAAGCTGATGTTGTTCTCCTTGTAGAAGCTCATCGTCTCCTGTTGGAGACGCTGCGGATTGTCCTTGTACTTGACCTTCAGCGCCTTGATTTCCGGCATGTGCTTGGCCATCCGCTGCATGCTGTGGAACTGCCGCAGACCGATGGGGATGAGCAGGAGCCGGACCAGGACGGTCAGCAGGACGATGGAGATCCCCCAGGAGACGCCCAGGTTGGCGTGCAGGAACTTGAGGATCGCCGCGAAGACGTTGATGAGCGGCTGGAAGATGTTGGCGTCGAGCAGCATGAGATCTAGACGCTCGCTGGCCTGGCGGTGCTCTTGAAGATCCGCTGGTCCTCGACCAGGTCGACCCCACCGCGACTGAAGGGGTTACAGCGCATGAGCCGCCACACGGCAAGCACGAGCCCGCGAAGTATGCCGTATCGCCGGATGGCCTGTTCGGCGTAATGCGAACACGAGGGGTAGTAGTTGCAGCGCTGACGCGTCAGCGGAGAGATGCCCTTGTGGTAGATCCACAGGAGACCGAGGACGATGCGCTTCATCGGGTTCATTCTGACGGAGCCTCGACCTGGGCTCCGGACGGGCCCTCAACCGGCACGTCGGCCAGGGGCTCAGACACACCCGGGACCTTGTCGACCAGTGCCCGGAGGGCGGCGTGCACACCGACCAGGCCCTGTTCCTCGGCGAGGCGCCGCGCGTCTGGACGCGCGATCACCACAGCGTCAGAGCCGTCGGGGAGACGTGGCGCTTCGAGGGCGAACGCCTCACGCAGCACCCGTTTGACCCGGTTGCGCTCGACGGCGCCGCCGACCTTCCGCGACACGGACAGACCGAGTCGCGGGGACTCGTCACTGCCCCGGGGAAAAACGTAGAGGACGAACTCTCGCCCGGCGTGGGAGCGCCCGTTGCGGAGGACCTTGTCGAACTCCGCACTGCGCGAGAGCCGGCCACGACGCGTAGGACGCGCGGCCACGGCTCACCTACACCGTCAACCGCTTGCGGCCCTTGTCGCGGCGGCGCTTCAGCAGGTCTCGGCCGGCTCGGGTCTGCATCCGCTGGCGGAAGCCATGGCTGCGTGCGCGCTTGCGCTTCTTCGGTTGGTAGGTTCTCTTCATAGCTGGGAGGTCCCCCGTCTGAGGATCGGCAGCCCAGTATACGCAGCCCCGGGAAAGTGCCGATAACGCCCAGTTCGCGGGGGTTTTGCGTTTTTCTCGCGCTTTGCGCGAAGGCGGCTAGCAACCGGCTCGGACGGAACCAGGCCGCTGTTATATTCGCCCGCTCGGGCTCAGGTCCGGACCCTCTGAATAGGTACTGTGACTTCGGATCTGAGGAGCCGTTGGGGTTGCGCGCGCATCTCGAGATGAACCATGCCTGGCAGACCGTCCGCACCGAGCTGCGACGCCTGGTCGGCGACTCCACGTTCGAGATCTGGCTGTCCCAGCTGCAGATGGTCGACTGGGACGGAACCGTCCTCACCCTCTCCGCACCCGCCGACAAGCAGGCATGGGTATCTGACCGCTACGCCCGCGTCCTCGATCGCTGCGTCAGTGCTGCCTTCGGCGCCCACGCCAAGGTGAGGTTCGCCAGTCCCGACGGGGCCACCGCCCGCCACGCATCGCGCCGGGGCGCACAACCCCTGTCGGGGTCACAGTCTCCGAGTGACGGCGACGGGGCCGACCTCGAGCGCTTCATCCCGCGGTACACCTTCGACCAGTTCATCATCGGGGACGGCAATCGTCTGGCGCACGCGGCGGCGCTCGCCGTGGCCGAAGCTCCGGGGCAGGCGTACAACCCCCTGTTCCTCTACGCGCCGCCCGGGCTGGGCAAGACCCACCTGCTGCACGCCATCGGGAACTACATCACCAGCTTCGAGCCCGGCACCACAGTGCGCTACACGACTGTCGAGGCCTTCACCAACCGGTTCATGGCGGCACTCAACAATCGCGCCACCGACGCCTTCAAGCATCTCTATCGCGACGCCGACGTGCTGCTCATCGACGACGTCCAGTTCCTCGCCGCCAAGGCCAAGACCGAGGAGGAGTTCTTCCACACCTTCAACTCGCTCTATGACAGCGGCCGCCAGCTCGTACTCACCGCAGACCGGCTGCCGCGACAGCTCAGCGGGCTCGAGGACCGCCTCCAGGCACGCTTTGAATCCGGCCTGGTCGCCCATCTGGAACCGCCCAACCGGGCGACGCGCATCGCCATCCTGCGCAAGCGCGCGGCCCTGGACCGCATCCACCTGCCGGACCCGACGGTGCTCGAGCTCATCGCCGACCGCGTCACCGACAACATCCGCTCGCTCGAGGGTGCCCTGATCCGGGTGATCGCCCACCACTCCCTGTCGGGGCGCCCGCTCGACAGCCACCTCGCCGCCGACGTGCTGGATGACCTGCACCCGGCCTCGCGCGTGGACGCCAGTGCACCGATACCCGTCGAGCGGATTCAGGCGCTCGTGGCCGGTCACTTCAACCTGACCACCGCAGATCTCATCTCCGCCAGGCGTACGGCTGCGCTCACCTGGCCGCGGCAGCTGGCCATCTATCTGACGCGCGAGCTGACCGACAGTGCGCTCCAGGTCATCGGCACCGCCTTCGGGGGACGCAACCACACCACGGTGCTGCATGCCTGCAAACGTGTGGAGGAGCGCGTCGCCAGCTCAACCGAGGACGGGGCGGAGTTGACAGCCTTGCGCGGACTGTTGACGGCCGGCGGGGCCGACCGCACTTCCTGACAGACTCCGAACTCCCGCGGTGAGACAACTTTCCCGCAACGTGGCGCCGTTTCGGCGCTTCTCAACAGCTTTGACAACCCTATGACTTCTACCTTCTCTTTGAGGTATCGACAGTGAAGATCTCCCTAGAACGCGAGCAGCTGCTCACCCAGCTGCAGACAGTGACCCGGGTGGCATCCACTCGCAGCGCGATCCAGGCGCTCTCGGGTGTGCAGCTCGCCGCCCAGGGCAGCACCTGCGAACTGCGTGCCACCGACACCGACGTGAGCCTCCGGGTGCCGTTGCCCGCTGAGGTCACGCGGGAGGGCACGGTGGTGCTTCCCGCCCGCCTGCTGCTCGACGTGGTCCGCTCGCTCCCGGCCTCCGGCGTCTCGCTCGAGCTCCGTCCCGCGGAGGGTGACGTCGAGCTCGTCTCCGGCAATGCCACGTTCCATATCCGGACCCTGCACGCCGAGGACTTCCCGCCCTTCCCTGAGCCTGATCCGGCCAGCGCGATCGCCCTGCCGGCCCAGGCCTTCGTCGCCACCGCCCAGAAGGTGAGCGGTTCCGCCTCCCGCGACGAGACGCGCCCGGTGCTGACCGGCATCCACGTGGTCGCCTCCGGCTCGGAGCTGCGCATGGTCGCCACCGACTCCTACCGGCTCAGCGTCAAGGAGACAACGCTCGAGACCGCCCTGAGCGCCGGGTTCGAGGTCAACATCCCCGCCCGGGCGCTCCAGGAGCTCGCCCGCATCGTCGGCCACCCCGACGACGATTCTGCTCTGTCGGTCAGCGTGCGCCAGAACCAGGTGGTGTTCGTCTACGGCGAGGTGGTCCTGTCCTCACGTCTCATCGACGGCCAGTTCCCCAACGACCGCCAACTGATCCCCGAGGCCTACGAGCATCAGATCCGCGTGTCGGGTCCCGAGCTGCGCGATGTGGTGCGGCGTATCAGCCTGCTGGCCCAGAAGAACGCGCCGCTGCGCCTGGCCTTCAGCGAGGGTGAGCTGACGGTGTCGGCCCAGACGCCGGACATCGGGGAGGCGAGTGAGTCGCTGCCCGTGCCCTTCCAGGGTGACCCCATGGAGATCGGCTTCAACCCGGAGTTCCTGCGTGACGGGCTGGAGGCGGTCGAGGACGGAGATGTCCTGCTCAAGCTCATCAGTCCGCTGCGGCCTGGGCTGCTCGAGGCGGCCGACGGGAGCCGCTTCCTGTACCTGATCATGCCGATCAGGCTCAACGTGTAGTTGCTCATCACGACGGTCACCCTCCGCGATTTCCGGGGCTATGAACGGGCCGCCGCCCGTGTGGGCAGCGGCCTGACGGTGATCACGGGGCCCAACGGCGCCGGCAAGACGAATCTGCTCGAGGCGTTGTACTTCGGCTGCACCGGCCGCTCGTGTCGTACCAGCAACGACCGTGAGCTCGTCCGCTTCGGGGCGGCGGCGACCCGGGTGAGCGTGGAGTCCGCCGGGGCGGATGGCGGGCACACCCTGACCGTTGCCTTCGTCCCCGGTGAGGCCAAGCGCATGTCCGTCGACGGGGCGCCGGTCGAGCGTCTGCTCGACTCGGCGCAGCGGCCGCTGGTCAGCGTGTTCCTGCCGGATCGGCTCGAGCTCGTCAAGGGCGTTCCGGCCGGCCGGCGGGCGCACCTTGACCAGTTCATCACCGCTCTGTGGCCCTCGCGGGCGCTGACCCGGCGGACTTATGCACAGTCCCTGGCTCAGCGCAATGCGTTGTTGACACGTATCCGCGGTGGCTACGGCGGCCGCGACAGCCTGGCCACGTGGGACGCTCAGCTCGCCATCCACGCGCTGGCGCTGATGAGCGACCGTCGCGCCGCGGTGGCTGCACTCGCCCCGGCCTTCGTGGCCGTCGCCGAGCGTCTGGGGCTCGACGGCGAGCCGACCGTCGCCTACCGCCCGCGCTCGCACGCAGCCACTCCCGAGGAGCTGGTCACCGAGCTGGCCGAGCGCCTCGACGCGGATCTGGAGCGGGGCCACACCGCCCATGGCCCCCACCGCGATGACCTGGTGCTCAAGCGCCATGGACGGGACCTGAAGACCTACGGCTCACAGGGCCAGCAGCGCCTGGGCCTGTTGGGCCTGCTGCTCGCCGAGCGCCAGGTCATCGCCGCCCGGCGGGACTCTGCCCCGGTGATGCTGCTCGACGACGTGATGAGCGAGCTCGACGCCGTACGTCGTCGGGCCCTGGTCGACCTGCTGCAGGAGACCGCGGGGCAGGCGGTGATCACCGCCACCGACCTCGACCACATCCCGACCGCTGACGGTCCCGAGACGACGCGTATCGCGGTCGAGTCCGGTCAGCTCGACGTCGAGCCTGCGACCGCGGCACAGTTCTGAACATGGCTTTGCACCGTCGTTCACCCCGGTCCCTGAGTCACGCCCTGGCCCCGCTGCAGGCGTCGGTGTCTCCCCAGACCCTGCTCGCCGAGGTCCAGGCGGCGTGGCCGGATGCCGTCGGCGCGCTGGTCGCCCTGGAGGCCCGGCCGGTGTCCGAGCGGGCCGGCACGCTGACGGTCGCCTGCTCGGCGGCCGTGTGGGCCCAGGAACTCGAGCTGATCTCCGAGCACATCATCGAGCGTTTGAACCTGGGCCTGACCAAGGGTCGGATCGGTGATCTGAGATGCGTGGCCGACGGACGCTGAACGACTGGCTTTTTTCGCGGCGTTTGCAGGCTAATCAGCGAGGCCCGCACCGGCTCTCCGGGGGGGCCTTGTGCTATTGTTCGAGCCACCAACTTCTGACGCTCCGGCGCGCATCGAGCTTGCGCGGGACCCGGGCGTCTCAACGTCAATCGGAGGATCGTTGACGAACGACAACGGCGCCGACGAGCAGCGCCCAACACCGCAGGCATACGACGCCGAGAACATCCAGGTGCTCGAGGGCCTCGAGGCTGTGCGCAAACGCCCGGGCATGTACATCGGGTCGACCGGCGAGCGCGGACTGCACCATCTCGTCTATGAGATCGTCGACAACTCCGTGGATGAGGCGCTGGCCGGCCGCAACGACTACGTCGCGGTGACGATCCATCCCGACAACTCGGTCACCGTGGTCGATCACGGCGCCGGTATCCCGGTCGCCACCATGGCCAAGGAGGGGAAGTCAGCCCTCGAGGTCGTGCTCACCGTCCTCCACGCCGGCGGTAAGTTCGGTGAGGGCGGTGGCTACAAGGTGTCCGGCGGCCTCCACGGTGTCGGGGTGTCCGTCGTCAACGCCCTGTCAGAGCGCCTGGACGCCGAGGTGCGCCGCGACGGCTTCGTCTGGCGCCAGTCCTATGTGCGCGGTACGCCAATGGGTCCGATCGTCAAGGGCGAGCCGACCAGCGAGCACGGCACGACGATCACCTTCATGCCCGACGCCGAGATCTTCGAGAGCCTCGACTTCAACTACACGACGCTGGAGGAGCGGCTCCGGGAGACCGCGTTCCTCACCCGCGCGCTGTACATCTCCATCACCGATGAGCGTGGCGAGGGTTCCCACGCCGAGTTCCACTATGAGGGCGGCATCGCCGACTTCGTCGCCTACCTCAACGAGAACCGCGAGCCGATCCACAGCAAGGTCGTGATGATCACCGGCGAGTCCGATGATGGCGCCGTCGAGGTCGCCATGCAGTGGAACTCGGGTTATCAGGAGTCGGTGTTCTCCTTCGCCAACAACATCAACACGCACGAGGGCGGCTCCCATCTCTCCGGCTTCCGTTCCGCGCTGACCAGTGTCATCAACCGCTACGCCCGCGAGGGTGGCGCGCTCAAGGAGAAGGACGACAGCCTCACCGGCGAGGACATCCGCGAGGGCCTGACCGCCGTCGTCTCCGTGAAGCTCTCCGAGCCCCAGTTCGAGGGCCAGACCAAGACCAAGCTCGGCAACCCGGGGGTCGCCGGTGTGGTTCAGACGATCGTCAACGACCGTCTCAAGGAGTGGCTCGAGGAGAACCCGAAGGAGGCGAACCAGGTCGTCCGCAAGGCGGTCGGCGCCGCGCAGGCACGCGCGGCGGCCCGTAAGGCCCGGGACCTGACCCGCCGCAAGTCGACGCTCGGCAACTCCACACTGCCCGGCAAGCTGGCTGACTGCTCGGTCAAGGACCCGGCGCTGGCGGAGATCTTCATCGTCGAGGGTGACTCCGCCGGGGGGTCCGCCGTGGACGCGCGTGACCGCACCACCCAGGCGATCCTCCCGCTGCGCGGCAAGATCCTCAACGTCGAGAAGAGCCGCATCGACAAGGTCCTGGCCAACACCGAGATCCAGAACCTCATCACCGCGTTGGGCACCGGGGTGCGTGAGGAGTTCGACATCGAGAAGGCGCGCTATCACAAGATCGTCCTGCTCACCGACGCCGACGTCGACGGCGCGCACATCCGTACGCTGGCGCTGACGCTCCTCTTCCGGGAGATGCAGCCGCTCATCGAGGCGGGTTACGTGTACATCGCCAAGCCGCCGCTCTACCGGCTCGACCGCGGCCAGAAGCGCATCTATCTCGAGGGTGATGCCGACCTCGAGGAGATCCTGCTCGGGGACAAGTTCGAGAAGATCACGATCACCGACCACGCCGGTCAGGTGTTCAAGCTCACCGAGGCCCGCTGGTCGCGGTTCAACCGGTTGCTCAAGCAGTACGAGGGCTGGGGTGGCGCGCTGCGCACCAACCACGGACAGGGGATCGTCAACTTCGTCCAGCAGGTCCGCCTCCTCGAGGAGGGGATCACCAGCGTCGACCAACTCGTGCGTCACCTCAACGAGACGCCCGCCAACGGGCACGCCTACACGGCCAAGCTCGTCGCCGAGTCCGAGGCTGAGCTGGTGATCCGCACCATCGAGGCCAAGACCGGGCTCGCGTCGACCCACCACGTCCCGCGCGCGGCGATCGACGCGACCGAGTACCGGCGTCTCGCCCAGGTGCACGCCGACCTCGTCGCCCTGGCCGGAACTCCACCGTTCACGGTTCAGTTCGGCAACGACTCCGTTGAGGCGCTGTCCTTCGAAGCGCTGCGCGAGGGCATCCTCGAGATCGCCCAGAAGGGCGTCAAATACGCCCGCTTCAAGGGACTGGGCGAGATGGATCCCGAGGAGCTCCGCGAGACCACGATGGATCCGTCGACCCGGACGCTGGTTCAGGTCACGATGGAGGACGCCTCGGCGGCGGACCGCGTGTTCGCGATGCTGATGGGGGATCAGGTCGAGCCCCGTCGGGCCTTCATCGAGGAAAACGCTCGACTCGTCGCCAACCTCGACGTGTAGTCGGGGCCGGCTGACCCCGCACAACTTCTGACAAACCGACAGGATTAGGACATGGCAACAATCGACACACTGGGTGGCGGCAACATCGAGCCCCGTGGGCTCGAGGAGGAGATGCGCTCGGCGTATCTCGACTACGCGATGTCCGTCATCGTCGGGCGCGCGCTGCCCGACGTCCGCGACGGCCTCAAGCCCGTCCACCGGCGGATTCTCCATGTCATGAACGACATGGGGCTGACGCCCACCCCCGGTCGTCCCAACCCCAAGACTGTCAAGTGCGCCCAGATCATCGGCCGCGTGATGGGTGAGTTCCACCCCCACGGCGACAGCGCGATCTACGACGCGCTGGTTCGCATGGCCCAGGAGTTCTCGATGCGGTACCCGCTGATCAAGAGCCAGGGGAACTTCGGCAACATCGACGGCTGGCCGGCGGCTGCCTACCGCTACACCGAGGCGGCGCTGACCAAGCTCGCGGCCGAGATGCTGCGCGACATCGACGAGGATGCGGTGGACTTCGTCCCCAACTACGACGGCACGGCCCAGGAACCGGTCGTCCTGCCCGCCCGCTTCCCGAACCTCCTGGTCAACGGCTCCTCCGGCATCGCCGTGGGCATGGCGACGAACATCCCGCCGCACAATCTGCGCGAGGTCATCGCGGCGACGATCGCCTACATCGAGAACCCGGCGATCACCGTCGAGGGACTCATGGAGCACATCAAGGGCCCGGATTTCCCCACCTCCGGCCTCATCCTCGGCACCGACGGCATCCGTGAGGCCTACGCCACCGGACGCGGACGCGTGCGGGTGCAGGGCAAGGCCCACATCGAGCCGATCGGCCAGGGCAAGGAGGCGATCATCGTCACCGAGCTGCCCTTCCAGGTGCGCAAGGGCGGTGAGGGCGGTCTGATCGACAAGATCAAGGACCTGGTCCTCGACAAGAAGATCCCCGAGATCTCCGACCTCAACGACGAGTCAGACCGCAAGGGCATGCGCATCGTCATCGAGCTCAAGCGCGACGCCATCCCCAAGGTCGTCCTCAACAAGCTCTACAAGCACACCCCGCTGCAGACCACCTTCGGCGTCAACATGGTCGCCCTCGTGGACAACGTGCCGCGCACGCTGTCGCTGCGCGAGGTCATCGGCCACTACATCGACCACCAGCGCGAGGTCATCGTCCGCCGGACCCAGTACCAGCTGCGGCGCGCGGAGGATCGCGCCCACGTCCTCGAGGGCCTGATGATCGCCCAGGCGAACCTGGACGAGGTGATCGCCCTGATCCGCGCCTCCCCGGATCCCGAGGCCGCCCGCACCGGCCTGGTCCAGCGCTTCGAGCTCTCGCTCATCCAGGCCGAGGCGATCCTCCAGTTGACGCTGCGTCGCCTGACCGCGCTGGAGGCGGACAAGATCAAGCAGGAGCATGCCGATCTGATGGAGCGCATCAAGGAGCTGCGGACGATCCTCGGCGACGAAGCGCTCGTCCTCGGTGTGGTCAAGGACGAGCTGACCGAGATCGCCGACGCCTTCGGAGATGAGCGGCGCACGTTGATCACCCACGCCGAGGGTGACATCGACATCGAGTCGCTGATCGCCGAGCAGCAGATGGTGATCTCCATCACCCACACCGGCTACATCAAGTCCCTGCCGCTGGCCACCTATCGCCAGCAGCGCCGCGGTGGGGTGGGCATCAACGGCATGGACCTCAAGGACGAGGACTACATCGAGCATCTGTTCGTCTCCTCGACCCACGACTACCTGCTGTTCTTCACCAACCGCGGCAAGGTCTACCGCCAGAAGGT
>CAZZVR010000074.1:0-16333 GCA_964657595.1 Burkholderia sp. PAMC 26561
TGCCGTCGGGCGATACCCGGCCCCAGCGCTCCGCCAGATGCCACAGGGTGAGCAGTAGCCGATCATCAACGCGTTGGTGGTGAGCTATGGCGAGCGATACCGCGAGTGCATGTGCCCGTCGGGTTCCGCGGTTGAACAGCTCAAGCCCGAGCTGCGGCCATGGGGTTATACGCACCACAAGGCGATGATCCAGAACCGCCAGCCGCGCCGGCTCCAACACCGTCCAGCCCACCTCGGCCTGCACGTGGGAGCCCTCATCGTCCCAGCTCCACGGCCGGATGACATCACCTGCGCCAATCAATTCCACGCAACGACGCCCGAGTACTTCGACGTCTCGGCTGATGAGACCATCAACGACCAGGAATCCCCGATGATGCGCGTCGGGCTCCTCCGCCGCACTGACATCCCAGGCACCCACCGACAGCCGCCTGACCCGGGTGCGTGTCTGTCGCTGCGCAAGCTCCCAATCATCTGCCGGCAGGAGATACCTGAGTTCGGGATCAGCGTCGATGATGCTGATCGAGTCACCGGCCATAGCTAGACGGCCGACCCGGACCGGTGACAATCGAGAGCAACGGCCGATAGTCCGCAGAAGCGCACGGCGCGAGCATATCTTCATCGCCCGCTGCACTCGTGCCGTCCTCACACCCAGCGACCTGATCAGCCATCGGGAGCTTCCTGACGGTGAGGATGGACCTCGCCGATGCCCAGGCCGAGGAATACGTGTCGCCCTGCCTACGCTTATCGTTGTCGCATGGGGGTGTGGGAACCCGTCTATCAGGCCGCAAGCGGGGTCATCATCACCAACGAGTCCGGTGAGGTGCTGATGGTCGCCAGTCCCTACCGGCCAGATCTTGTTCTGCCCGGTGGGATCGTCGAGCCAAACGAGTCCCCAGCGGCTACTGCTGAGCGAGAAGTCCGCGAGGAGACAGGTCTCATCGTCAGGGTCAGTCGCCTGCTCGTCGTTGAACACCTGCCGGCCGGGACGGACCGGCCCTCGGCGCTCCGGTTCGTGTTCGACGGTCCCAGCGTTTCAGGGAACACGGTTCTGCACGCTCAAGACGACGAGGTCTCTCAGCTGCTGTGGCTGCCCCAAGCTGAGGCGGTCGCCCGACACGCCGGGCGCGGGCGTCGTCGACTCGCGCTCGCGCTGCAGGCACGCGCGCACGACAGCGGGTTGTACCTCGATGATCGGGGTGTGCTGCCTGAATCCGCGAGCCGGTCTGAGTGAGCCTCAGCTATCGCGGCGGGCCGCGTCAAGAACGGTCGCGGCCCGGCGTATGGTGGCTGCATGTTCGGTGCCGAACGCCACGAGAACCTCGCCACCGCATTACCCGTACCGTCCGGAGGCGCCGTGGTGGACCTGGGCTGTGGGCCCGGTTCCACTCTGGACGCGCTCGCGGCCCGGCTGGAGCGGTCCACCCGCCTGGTCGGAGTCGACATGAAGGCTGGGGCTCTGACCGACGAGCGCTGTGAGTACGTCGCCGCCGACCTGAACACACCGCTGCCGTTCGCTGAGAACACGTTCGACGCCGCGGTCTGTCACAACGTCATCGAGTGTCTCGATGACCCGCCCGCATTCATCCGAGGGGTCGCCCGGATCCTCCGCCCCGGTGGCCATCTGCTGCTCGGGCACACTGATTTCGACACCCTCATATTTTCAGCGCACGACGTCGCGCTGACCCGCCGGCTCGTTCATCGCTTCTGTGACACGGTCCAGCCGTGGATGACCGTGGCTGACGGCACCGTCGGACGACGACTGGTCGGCCTTGGCACTCGCTCCCCGCTCGATCTCATCCGCACCTTCGCCTGGGTTGGCCACCACACCACGTTTGAGCCAGACGGTCCCGCTCACATGGCAGCGTCGCTTGTCGCCGCTGACGGCCGGCGTGACCCAGAACTCCACGACCAGGTGGACCGATGGTTGGCAGACCTCGCAGACCAAGCCGATCAGGGCACGTTCCTCTACTCCATCAACGACTACGCAGTGCTGCTTCAGAAGCCCGTACGATCGCTCACGTAGGCCCCGCTGTATCGACCTCGCGGCGCCGATGAGCCCCGCGTAATCAGACAGCCTGGGGCATTCACATCACGCACCTCGGACCTGTCAGCGTCGCCGGCGGAGAAGCTGCCTGCTTCAGTACAGGCACGACATCTTTGCCATGAACCGATCACTGCGCGGCCTGTGACTGGCTCGCCCGCGACTCGGTTGGTGTCAGGGTGCCCAAGGATGCTGTTCGATCTTCACGCGCACGAACCGCTCACCGAGTCTCGGTGGGATGACCGTCAGGCTCGCTCGATGATCGAGCTGGTCGTCACCCAGGCGATTGACGGGTACCAGCCGGGCCGGTTCTGGCCGCGTCATTCCCTGGATGACTACGGCAGCGTGAGCCGGAATGACAAGGGGCTGTGGATCGGCGCGGCGGGCGTGCTGTGGGCTCTCGATCAGCTCGGTGCGGGCCTCGGTGAGGCAGACGTCTATGACGCCTACCTGGAGGATCCCGAGTTTCCGGGGTCGACCGGTCTGATGCTGGGTGAAACCGGAGTGCTCCTGACCTCCTGGAAGCTCGCACCCGGCGAGCACAAAGAGCGACGGCTGTTCGAGCTGGTGGAAGGCAACCTGCAGAGCGCTGCGAATGAACTCTTCAACGGCGTTCCGGGATCAATGCTTGCGGCATTGCACGCCTATGAGACCACGGGCTCTGAGCAATGGAAGGATCTGTGGCTGCGTTGCGCCCAGGCGGTCTGGGATGAGTTGCGCTCTGACCCTGAACTGGGCTGCAAGATCTGGATCCAGTACCGCCACGGCCGACTCCTCCGCAGCGTCGGAGCCGGGCACGGGTTTGCGTCCAATGTTCGATCCCTCCTGCGCGGCTCCCGGCTCCTGTCTGCCGCGCGACTCCAGGAGCTACAGCAGGCAGCGACTGACACCGCGGCTGCGCTCGCAATCCAGCAGGGCGATCTCGTCAACTGGCCGACCGCAGCCGACGCCTACTGGGCTGACCAGTTCCCGATCCGTGTGCAGTGGTGTCACGGCGCTCCCGGAATGATCACCAGCCTGTGGTCCCTGCCGTCCGATGAACGGCTCGACCGTCTTCTCCGTGCAGCCGGAGATCTCGTTTGGCGCGCCGGCCCCCTGGCAAAGGGGGCAGGGATGTGTCACGGGACAGCCGGTAACGGGTATGCCTTCCTCGCGCTGCACCGGCGATTCGGCGAGCAGCACTGGCTTGACCGCGCTCACGCGTTCGGCGCACACGCAATCGAGCAGCTGCGCCGCTCAGAGCCGCGCCACTCCCTGTGGACCGGTGACATCGGCGTCGCGCTCTACCTCCGAGACTGCCTCGAGGGCTTCAGCGGCATACCAAGCTTCGACATCCTCTAAACCTCAGCCCGGCAACCGTCGGCCACGGCAGATTCGCGTTCCGGACGACCCGATCGACAGAGCGCCCACGTCGGCTCGTTGACGCGAGAGCCCCCCGGCCTCAGCGGACGGTCTGAGTCTGCACCGGTCATGGCAAACCGGCGCAGACTCAGACGGAGCCGGAACTAGACCCGGAGATCAGGCGCGGTGGTCTTCACCCCACCGCCCGTGTTGGTCAGGGTGAACCGCACCTGGAGCTTGGTGGTGTGGTGCGCCTTGATGGCCTTCTTGAGCGTCGCGGTTTCTGTCAGGGCCTGGGATCCGACGACGACCGTGACGCTCTTGGCGTTCGCTCTGAAGGTAATGGTGAGCGTCCGGCCGCTGCGAGTCACGCTATGGCGAACGCGCTTGCCGCCGGAGGAGACCACCACGTACTTGGTCAGAAGCGCCGCGGAGCGGGACGCGACACCAGCGGGCAGTGTGAGCTTGATCGACTTGAGTGTGCCTGAGCCCGCGACCGAACTAAAGCTGAGCTGGGGTTTGCCCAGTGCCAGGCCCTTGAGGCTACTGGCGGACAGACGCGGGACCACGATCACTGGCGCTGCCGCGACGGTGATCGCCAGGGGTCCGGCGCTCGCCAGCACCACCGAGGAGGTGTCGTTTTCATACAGGCTGTCAGCGTCGTCGGTCTCCAGCCACGAGCATTCCTGGAATGAACCGGCCGCTTTCTTCACGGTGTAGCCGTTGGAGAAGCTGGGGGTGTTGACCGCGATCCCTTTCACCAGGACCGTCGCCTGGCTGCGTGCGACCTGCAGGTCCGCACCGTAGGTCGCTCCGCAGCCTCCAACGCTTGTGGGCTGAACCACCGCGTAGAGGAAGGGAGTGGCGCCGTTCGGACTGGTGGGCGTGTCGTTGCCACTGACCGTTGCCGTGAAGGGCTGTCCCGCGATTGGAGTCGTCGTGGACAGCGCCGCTGACACCGTGTCGGAATTGGAGATCGTCAGGTTGGCGCTGGTCGTGCTCGTGACGACCGAAGGCGTGTCGTTGGCGGTGCTTGAGTCCTTGGCGTCGGTCTCCAGCCAGCCACAGACCGTGTAGGCCCCCGGGCTGTAGCTCGTGTAGTTGTAGGCGTGACTGTCTGCGCCGGTCCTGACCTCTTGATTGGCGGTTGGGGCTAGCCCGATGGCTTGTGAGCCGTCCACCTTGAGATCGGTGCCGTACGTGGCCTGGCAGGCTCCGGCACTGGCGGGCTGGAGCAGGGTATAGAGATACGGACCGTCGCCACTCGCATCGATCGGTGACGCCTGGCTGTTGAAGGTCGCCGTTACCGGAGTCGCCGCCTTTGGGCTCGCGGTCGAGAACACCACAGACAGCGAGTCCGTGTTGGTGACGGCAAAGCTACTGGTCGCGGTGGCCGTGACGACCGAGGACGTGTCGTTCTCGGTGCTTGAATCATTGGCGTCGGTTTCGAGCCAGCTGCAGACCGTGTCGGCCCCGGGGGTGTAGCTCGTGAAGTTGTAGGCGTGGCTGTCTGACCCGGTGTTGACCTGTTGGTTGGCGTTCGGCGTGAGCTTGGTCGCCTGTGAACCGACGACCTGCAGGTCACTGCCGTAGGTCGCTTGGCAGGCTCCGGCTCCCGTGGGTTGCACCACCGCGTAGAGATAGGGACCGCCACCACCGGGGGTTGCTGCAGCGGTGCTGGCGAACACGAGCGTCTCAGGGTTACCACGAGGCGGGTTGGTGGCCGATTGGGTCACCGTCAGCGTGTCCGCGCTCGCGGCCGCGGCAGTCAGCGAGCCTCCGACGGCCATGGCCGCCACAAGTAGAAAAGTCGTTACGACCAGACGTCGCAACGCCGAAAGTAAACTCGACAAATTGATCCCCCCTCAGGGTCTGCTTGGGTTCTATACGCCCTTCAACGTTCAACATCTATGGATGTAGCGGAGCCCCACGCCAGACAACTCCCGGCGCCCGCTCGTCGCCAGCGTTGGTACCGACTTCACGGCGCTCACCTCCTGAACGCCGACGACGAGTCAACATCCACGATGCGCCGACAAGTGCTCACACCGGAGCGGCCGAAGGTCCGTGTCGGCCTCTGCAGCATCCGCGACCTGGGTGGCGGGTGAGCGAGGAACGACCAACCGCCATAGCGTCAACCGGCGGTGAGACGCCGCGGACCGAGCTCGACTTGACCCCGCCGCTGGTTGCGGCGTCGTTGGCGAAAGGATGGCTCGTGTAGAAACGGGTCCGGGGAGCCATGCTGCACAAGCACGTTCGGGCGCCGACAGAGATTCGTGGTGAGCTGCGCCGGAGAGGGCGACTCTCCGGCGCAGCCATCACCGCGTTGTCAACCTTGGCTACTCACGGACGTAGTAGTCGCGCCTGGCTCCATCGAAAGCTGCCGCCGTTGCGGCAGCAATTCTTGAAAGCGCCTTCCTGAGCCACACGGGCACGGGTCGTTGTTCCCGAGTCGTTCGAGTAGCTCGACCTCACCACCCCTGATGCTGCGCTCGCCCCGCTTGACCCGCGCCTCGGATGGGAACCCGTGGCGCCGCTTGCTCATCGGCTCAAAAGGACCGTTCGGTGTCGTGCTGGCTGGACATGATCACTCCTTTGGTTCAGACACATGTTGCGACCGGCGAGACATGAGACGGATCCCGTCGTCGCGTTCAGCAGGCTACCGCAGGCCATTCAGCTCGTCGCCGGAACAGGACCGCGCCCTCAGCTCGTCGAGGCGATGCGCCTGCCTACGCGAGTGCGGGGGTGTCCGGAGACGCTCGATCTGATGACGCGGTGGCGATCAGAACCATGGGCACAACAGCGACCGGCGGATCGCGCCAGTGCTGCTCCACCTCGCCGACCGCCTTCCATCCGCGCCGGAGGGATAAGTCGCGAGCTGGACTGTCACGCGCGACCTCTAGCGCGAGGGCGAGCCCAGCTTGGCGAGCTGCAGTGCAGGATCTTCGGGAGCATCTCGGGGACTCGCTGGGGCGCCGCATTGAGGAGGAGGGCGGCCAGCTACCAGCGGTCAACTAGGCGGCTGCTCGATTGGCGAAGGGGGACACGGTCCGTGGCGTGTCCAGCGGGCGCAGCCCTCTCAGAGGCCGAGCTTGAACCCCTCGTGCGACGCAACGAACCCGAGCTGTGCATAGAAGCGGTGCGCGTCAGGTCGCTGCTTGTCGCTGGTGAGCTGGACGAGGGCGCACTGGCGCATGCGTGCCTCGTCGATCGCCCATTCGATCATGAATCGTCCGAGTCGACGGCCACGGAAATCGCCGGCGACGCGCACGGCCTCGATCTGGGCTCGCCATGCGCCCTGACGAGCCAGGCCTGGTAGGAAGCTGAGCTGCATGGTGCCAACGATTCGTGAGACATCGGTGGCTACGACGAGGAGGTGAGCGCTGTCGGCATCGATCGCGCGAAACGCCTCCACGTACTCGCCGGGTAGCTCAACACCGACTGTCTCCCGTGCGGCTCCGAGTTAGTCGTCGGCAAGCATGCGAACAATGTCAGGTACGTCCTCTACCACGGCTTCCCGGAGGACGATCGTGGTCTCCGGCAATCTCAAGGAAGCGAGTTCGGTCATCCTCATGAGTCCTATCAACGACTGTCAACCGCGTGCGCGCGCACGGGTCGATTTCATGTGAGGCGGCCAACAGCCGCGCGTAGCACTTCGCCGCCGCGCCGAGAGCCTGACCCTCGTGGCCGCTTTCCCGGCACGGGCATAGGAGCCGCCAGGTCACAGAATCGCCGAGAGGAGGGCTCGCCCTTTCTGGCGCAGCCGGGGACCATCGGCGGATCTGCTGGGTAGCTTCGACCTGTGCTTCGCGGAGAGCGTCCGGCGTGGTAGCCGGGAAGCGTCACGGCCGCGCGCGGATGGCGGGCGGCATCGATGGGGGCTAGCTGCATAAGACACCTCCAGAGGGGACAGGCCGAGCGAGCATCGGGCCGCTCTCAGCCGACGGGATGGGCATCTCGCTCCTCGATGACCGTCTCGCCCGGAAGCTCAAGCGCTCGGCCACCGCGGCGGGCGAAACGATGTCTGATCGCCTGCGCCGACGCCGAAGAGGGCACCCGCCGCGACGAGCATCCCATGATCTCCTTCCGCGACGGCCCGACGGCCCGACGGGCCGCAGGGCTGGCTTGATCACCGGACCGGACATCTGGGGAGGTCGCCATGTGGATCGACGATCTGGCCGGCACCAAGGACCCAGCCAGGACGCTAGCCAACGAAGGCGTCGTGACCAGGGCCCAAATCGACGCTGCCATCCGCTATCAGGCCGCTTACCCCGATGAAGTAGGAGCGCGGATCGATCTGCATCGCAGCTACACCCGTGCCGCCACGCCTTCAAGCTACTGCTCGACGAGATGTACCCACCTGCCCTCGGCGGAGCGCTCATGGCGACCGGGATCGACGTGGTCACGGTCAGTGGGCTCGGAATGGCAGGCACCCCGGATCTTGATGTGTTCACCTACGCCGTGACGGAGAAGCGAACCGCTCTGACTGAGAACGTCGCAGACTTCGTAGCGATCGCCGCTCAACACTCGACCACCGGCGATCACCACCATGGGCTGCTGATCGCGCTCTCTAACCGCTTCTTGCGACGTTCGTGGGCTACGCCCGGATCGCCGCTGCGATCAACGCCCACACGGACGACGGTCTCACTGATCGGATCGTCTACCTCGACGCTGTCCCGGACTGAACTCCCGGCTCGCCGAAAGCGCAACTCTTGCCCTGTCCTCGAATCAGGTCGCCTGCGTAGGCGCTTGAGCGGCTAGCCAGCCAGTCGTTGCACAGCGCTCGGTAGAGATGGCGCTGCGGCGATGACGTCGGCCATGGCCAGGGCTTGTCGGGTGAAACCGGGCTCGTTGAGACAGAGTGTGATCGCGCTGGCCAACCTTGCCGAGTCGTCTCGCTCGAGGCTGGCTACGCCGCCAGCCGCGGGACGGTCGGATCGAACGATCACTCCAGCTCCTAGGCGCTCAACCGTCGCTGCATTCGCGAAGTTGTCCGCGAACAGCGGACAGATGACCAGGGGAAGCCCTGCGCTGAGTGCCCCATTCGTCGTCCCCGACCCACCGTGACAGACGACAAGATCAGCAGCCGCCAGGACATCCGCCTGAGGAACCCAGGCTTCAATGTGGGTGTTCTCCGGGACAGGCCCGAGCAGGCTGGCGTCAAACCCTCGACCGACGGTCATCAGAACCCTAACTGGAAGGCCAGCGACGGCGTCGAGGGCGGTGCGGAACGTCTCTGCGGCCTCGGCCGTGCCACCCAGCACGCTTCCGAAGGTGACGTAGACCAATGGGCGCTGGACCATCGTTGCCCACCAGTCGGGCAACGCGTGAGGAGCCTCGGACGGGAGGCGATAGCGACGGGTGTCCCGCCACGGCGAAGGATCAATGGCCTCAGCGAAGGACGTCAGATACGGCGAAGTCCTGATGGTCTGCACCAGTCCGGGGCAGCGCCCTTCTAGGCCCTGACCCACGCTCGTCAGAACTGAGTCTTCGATCGCTGCCAGCGAAATACCGATCTGCGCCTGAGGGACTTTCGCCTCCCAGGCAGCCATTGCACTCGCGTACTCGCACGGCTCCCTCACCACGAGATCCGGTACGAACTCCGCGCAGATCGTTTGAGCGGCATCGCGCATCCGGTCGGCGGCGATCCCGGCGAACAACTCGCGATCAATCAGACCCGCGACCTGATCAGCCGGCCCGGCCCTCACTCGCTGCCAGATCTCGGCAGCGACCTCAGCCGCGGGCTGACCCCCGACCTCAACCCGGATTCCCGCAGCTGCTGCGGTATCCGCCAACGAAGGCGGGACAAGGAACACGCCCTCATGACCTCGGCGGCGGAACTCCTCGGCCACTTTCATGACCGGTGTCAGGTGCCCGCTGCCACCCATGGAACAGGCGAACATGACCCGCATCGCCCGAACCTACCGAATCACACAAGACCCCATGCTTCCGGCTTACTGCTCGCCGATTGCACGGCTATCGGTTCCGTTGATGCATGGGCACGGCATGTATGTGTCTTGGATGGGGCGACGTGCAGTTTGATTGCCTCGTCGCTGGAATATTGGCTTAGCTGGTGCTGTCCAGGATGAGGCGGGTTGCAGCCTCGGGCGCGTCCCATTGCGGGAAGTGGCCGCACTTGGGAAACCAATGCAGCACCGCGTCGGGAAACGCCGCGGTCGCGCGTCGCGCCTGTCGTGGCAACGTCACGAGGTCGCGCCGTCCCCACCCGATTGTGACCCGGCCAGGCACCGTGCCGGCAGGCGCGCCGAGCTGTTTGGGGCCGTGGGTCAGCGCATTCATGGCGGCGTCCACTCCCGGGGAGTCCGCCAATCCCCGCACGTCAGGCAGCACCGTTTGCGATGCCAGCTTCCACGGGTGCGCTGAGAACTGGGCCAGCAGAGCGGTCCGCGTCACGGGGTTGCCCAGCAGAACAGGCAGCGCACCTCGCAGCGCCTTTACCAGGGCAATCGACGGTCGCAGCGTAGCCCCGAACATCGCTAGCTCGCGGTCATTCCAGAATCCGCCCGGATCCAGGGCCACAGCGTCGCCGCCGATGCCACGCCGCGCGAGCTCGAGGACGATCCGCGCACCCATTGACTGCCCGACGGTTGCTACCCCGGCCAGACCTTGGTCCTCGATGAACGCCACCACCGAATCTGTGAGCGTCGCGATGGAAACCGCCCCTTCGAGCGCGGGGGTGTCTCCAAATCCCGGCAGGTCGATCGCGATCACCTCACGGTGGGCCGCCAAGCCGTCCATGATCGGCTCCCACGAGCGCCAACCTGCGCCCAGGCCGTGGATGAGCAGTAGAGGGTGACCGCTTCCGCGTCGAACGTGATGCAACACAATGCGCTCCCGGGCCGAGGACGGATCTATCGCCTGGGTCTACCCGCGGGCTCCCGCAGGCAACCAGTGATCAGGTGGGGTGACGCGCGCAACTGCTCGATCCTGCCTATTCGCACCGGTACAGTCGCCGGGTCAGATCTGGAACGAGGCCAAGGAGACGTGAGATAGGTGAGCGCTGAGGAAACGGTCAGGGTTGGTGCGTTGCAGGTACGCAGTCTGGTGGATTCAGAGGCGAGCAACGGCACCCATACCGTCATCGAGGTCACTGTCCCTCCCGGAGCTCAGGTTCCCGCACCTCATAGCCATCAGGCGTTCGAGGAGACCTTCGTCGGCATGGCGGGTGAGCTCACGGTCACACTTGCGGGAGTCGAACATCAGCTCACACCAGGCGACGCGATCTCCATCGCCAGCGGGCAGGTCCACGGATTTCACAACGCATCCAAGGACACCGCCCGGTTCTTGGGCATCGCCGCACCCGGGGTCTTTGGTTGGCCGTACTTCCAGGAACTGGCCGTCGCATTCGACAGCTTCGGCGACGGCCCTCCTGACCGTGCGCTGATCGCCGACATCATGCGACGCCACGGGCTGACGCCCGCACCCGCGATGGCCTGAGCTCACCTATTGCCCTCACACGGCCTCGAGGCTCACTCCGCCCGGACAAGGCTGAGTTGCAACCGGAGACAACCTGAGGCTGGCATGTCCCCCTGACGGGTTCGGAAAGCGCGCCATCATGGTCGCCCAACTCAATCGGCGCTCGGCGCAGTTCTCACCGGTTCCAGGGCTGACTGGACAGGCTCCCGCCGCCTATGCAGTGCATATGGAAGCTGAGTGATCGTGCATCCGTCCACCAGTACTCGGCTGCGAACCCGCAGTAGATCCGGGCCGATGTCGCGAAGTACTCGCGCGACGTGATTTTCGCTGGCGTACGGGCGGTCGGCGCCGCACAGCACCCCGAGGACGGCCGGTGCGCGCTCCTGTCATCTGCTCGATAGGACCGGAGTCAGCCCCCAGCCGGCAGGCCTCGCATCTCTCATGACTGACCCTTGATGGCGACCGGGCGAGCATCTAGGAGTGACTCCTTTGTGCTTTACCGGCCCGTCAGGCTGGTTTTCGGGACGATCCCCGCCCACAGGGTGGTGCTGGAGCTGCTGTCTGTGGTCGTCTCATACAGGGTGGTGTTGCTCGCGGCGACGAGAGGGCCTTTGTTGTTGGTGATGAGCAGCGAGCGCAGCGCGGGGAGCGAGAGGCCGACCAGCGGGTCCGGCTGGCTCAAATTGCCAAACTGTGAGCTTGGCCCCGGTTGGCTTGAGCTGCGGGTCCAGAAAACCAAGTCGGTCGTGGCGACGAACCCCTGAGGAATCACGATTCGCGTTTTCGAGTCGCAGGCCTGGAGGATGTTCTGCGGGTTCTTTTCCTCGCTCGTGCCCGTTCTGAGAATGAAGCGGCCGAGTTGAGCGAAGTGCGGATCTGCGCTGTCGGTCTGGGGTGTCCCGAAGGAGTCCTCATTGAGTGCGGGGGCACTTCCGGTGCATGGGTGGACCACACCGGTCGCGTTGTTGAGATCGTCTGGTGTGATTGGACCTCCGGTGGAGAAGGCGCCGTTCTGGACCGCCCCGGTGGCGATGTTCTCGAGGTAGGTCGGCTCTGATGTCACGCCGGCCGCTGTTAGGGCTCTGTCTGAGCCGGTGAACCGGATCCAGGTGCTGCCGACGCTGTCGAAGTTGCAGGCGACACCTTCCGCCACACACACTGAGGGGTCGAGCACGCGCGCGGTCCACACGCCGGTCTTGAGGTTGAGCAGGTCGGCGTAGGTGACGGTCACCGAGGCGCCCGACGCAGTGGTGGTCGGGACGACACAGCCGATGCCGAACCAGGGTCCCCCGAACGCCGCAGTGCCGAAGGTGGCGGTTGTCGGAAATTCCGCATCGTCATAGGTACAGAACGGGGGGGTGATAGCTCTGCGTTGGTTTGTCGTCGTGTCAATCAGGGCGATCCCACCACCAGAGGTCGACACCGCGACATCATGGTTGCCCGCGGCCAACACGACCGGAGCGAACAGGTTCCCCAGGCTGGTCGCAACCTTGTGCCAGCGAACGGTAACCGTGGTGGAGCTGCTCTGCTTCGCGCGCGGCAGAGTGGTCTTCGCCTGGGCGGCGGTCGGAGCCGCCGTAAGGCTTGCCATGCAGATCAGCGCCGCACAGATCAACAGCCGCCGGGCTTTGACCACGGCGAGCCTCCCCCCGTCTCCACTTCGCTCGGACATACCCACCTCTTGAGTCTGGCGCTTTGACACCCGGGCAAGAGGGGCGACAGCTGTCATCCAGCCTATGTTCATTCCGACCAAGTCAGCTCAGCCTGACCAGCGTGTGTACCACTCGTTCTTGCTCATCGAGGTATGGTCGATCTTCAATCGGGTCCACTTGGGGGCTGCCGCGGTCGGGTTCACTGGGTTCCCGATACGGGAAATACGCTTTTGAAGACGCTTCCTGGCGTCAACGGTTCAGCGGAAGCGAACGTCTCTTGGGCGCCATCAGCGACCGTGCCGGCACACAGGGCAGTTCCGGCGCAGGCGAGGCTCGTCACGAAGTCGTTCGCCTCAACGTTTGCTCCAGTTGCCGGTCGTGCGAGAGGGCGTCGAAGTGGAGTAGAGGTCAGGAGTCGATGCCGCGAGGCAGAACAACGTGCTAGGACACACGACGTTCCTCAGTACTGGTGAGCTCATTTTGACCGGTTGCTCCAGACTCATCCAGCCGCCGATGCAGGTCCTGTTGACAGCAGCAAACCGAGGATCAGGCCAACCGTCGCGAGGCCGGTCAGTCTCAACTTTCCTCGGTCTCTTCCCCATACCAAGCAGAACGATGGCTACCCCGGGATGTTGCGTCAACTGCGACGTACCGGCGCACTGATCATCGGGAGCTCGGTAGGTTGCCTGCTCATCACCAGAGCGCGATCCGTACGTTTTGAGCAGAGGAGTTAGAAAATGGCCGGTCTAGTCGGGCGCAGGTGGGGGACTGTGGTTTTGGCGGTGCTCCTGACGGCGTCGCTCATCGTGCTGGCGCCCGGGAGGGCAGCCGCGAGCTCGGGTGTGAGCGTCAGCGGAACCATCAGGAGTTCGGCTTCGGGAAGCACCCCGGTTCCCAACGCCGAGGTGGCGATCAGCACGTCCAGCGCTGGCGGACCAGTGGTCAGCACCACGACAACGAACGGGAGCGGGCAGTACAGCTCCGTGGTCCCGCAGAACGCCAACTACATCGTGTCGGTGATCGCCAGTGGGTATGTCGACGGCGCGAAGGGCGTCTCGGTCAGCGCGAGTCCGGTGACCGATGACATCGCGCTCACACCGGCGAGCTTCTCAGGCGTTGTGACCGACACCCCGTCAGGGAACGCGGTTTCGGCCGAGACGGTCGAGCTTCTCCACTCCAGCGACGGAACCACCTACGCCGAACTGGACAGCACCTCCACAGACCGCGACGGTAACTTCGCGTTCCCGGCATCGGACCTCGGCACAGGGGATTACAAGCTCGAATACAGCTCGCCTGCGGGCAGCTACGGCACGACCTTCTACGACGGCCAGCCCGGCGGCGCCAACTCAATCACCGGCGCGACGGCATTGACCGCCGAGCCGGCGGGGGGCGCCAACATGGCGCTCGTGCCCAGCGCTGGCGAGATCACGGGAACGATCAGCGATACGGCTGGAGCCGTGGACGGCGCCACCGTCGAGGTGTTCGCGCGCGGGAGCACCAGCGATCCCATCGCTAGCACCGTCGTGTCGAACCAAGGCACCTACGTGCTGTCGGGCCTGATCAGCGGGAGCTATGTCCTCAAGGCGAACCCGCCGACCCAGACCGGTGACGTCCCGACCTGGAGCGGCGACGTCGGTGATCCCTACACGGCCACCATCCTCAGCGTGACGAGCCCAAACGCGACAACCGGTGCGAACATCCAGTTGGCGCCCGGCGGGACCCTGTCGGGAACCATCACCGCCCCCGGTGGTGGCGGGGTGTCGGGCGTCGATGTCGATGTCGATGACGCCGGAGGACGACCGGTCTATACCGGGGTGACCGACACGAGTGGCGCCTACACGCTCACCGGTGTCGCACCGGGCGTCTACTACGTCTACTTCGACGCATCCGAGACTGATGCGGCCAGCAACTCCAACTTCGCCTCCCAGTGGTACGGGGCGACCAGCGGGGCCAGCGACTCTCTCGAACAGTCCAGCGCCGTAGCGGTGAACGTGACCTCCGGCGCGGCGGTGACGGTCAATCAGCAGCTCGCTCTCGGCGGGTCAGTCACCGGCATCGTTACCGACGCAACCAGCGGCGTTGGGCTCAGCGGCGTGATCCAGATCTACAACGCGTCCGGCACGTACCTGACCGCCGTGTTCTCCAGCGCCACAGGCACTTTCACCATCTCCGGCCTGCCCGCCGGCAACTACTACCTCTTCTACGGGGGTGATGACTGGTTCAGCGACACCAACTCCACCGTCGCCGAAGTCAACGACGCCTACGGCTGGTACGGCGGATCCTCCCTGGCTGAGTCGCTCAACTCCGCGACCCCTGTGACAGTGGCCGGCGGCGGCAGCAGCACCACCGCGAACGCGTCACTGCCCGCATCCGGTGCGATCGCCGGCACTGTGACGGCTGGGTCCAGCCCGCAGCAGGGAGTCTCAATCGGCCTCTATGACTCGGCGGGAAATCTGATCAGCGCCCCGAGCGTCGTGGCCGCCAGCAGTCTCGCGGACGGGACCTACGAGATCCAGCACCTCCTCCCAGGCGCCTACAAGGTCGAGTTCGCCGCAAGCGGGGCGAACCTCGGCATTCAGTACTACAACAACAGCACCAGCGAATCGGCCGCGACCACAGTCACCGTCAGCGCCGGCCAGACCGCCCAAGGGATCAACGCGTCACTCATCGCCGGCGGTCAGATCAGCGGCACCGTCACAAACGCGACGAACAACGCAGCACTGCCCGGAATTACCGTCGACCTCTTCGACGCCCAGGGACACGTGCTCGAAGCCACCACCACACTGAATGACGGCAGCTACACCCTCGCGGGCGTACCGAGCGGCAGCTACTACGTCGGATTTGACCCGACCGGCGCTTACGCCAACGCGTTCCAGGCCCAGTACTACAGCAACAGCCAGGTGCTGTCAGCCTCCACGGCCGTGTCAGTCAGCACCGGTCAAACCACGCACAACATCAACGCCGCACTGCTGCCAGCCACCACGCCGCCTCAGACGAAGACCGCAACAACAACGACCACCACGACCACGCCGGTTCCGTACCCGATCGCCTATCCGGTCGCCGTCGCACCAACGCTTACCGCCGCCCAGCCGACAATCGCCGGGACACTGAAGGTCGGCGACAAACTGGCGGCCAAGACAGCCGGCTGGACCACCGGAACGGCGTTCAGCTACCGATGGTTCGCAGGAGGAACCGCGATCAAGGGCGCCACCGGTCCCACGATCACCCTGACCTCAGCTGAATTCAGGAAGGCGGTCACCGTCAAGGTCCTCGGCATGCTCTCGGGCTACAACTGGGTCACCGAAACCAGCCTCAAGACCAAGGTCGTCGTCGCAGGAACGCTGAGGAGCGCCGTCCCGACGATCAGCGGGACCGCCAAGGCCGGGGACAAACTGACCGCCAAGACAGGCACTTGGACCAAAGGCACCACCTTCGCCTACCAGTGGTACGCGAACAGGAAAGCCATCAAGAATGCGACAAAGTCCACCCTTAAGCTCTCCGCAGCCCAGCGAGGCACCACGATCAGAGTCAAGGTCACCGGCGAGCTCACCGGCTACCAGAACGCCCAGAAGACAAGCCGGGCAACCACACGAATAGTCGGGTAGCCCAGGACATGCCTTGTCGCCAGGCAGCGGCCGCCCGGCTCGACCTGATCCGTCACGCCCCGGCTGAACGGTCCGAAGGGCACACAAGCACGAGACATCATCCCGTAACCGCGGCAACCCACACGAGAGACTGCTGCTCGGCCGCAGCGGTGCAGTTTTGCCCTTGCAGACCGACGAGCTATGACGCCTCAACACCAGCCCTGGATCTCAGTGAGAACTTAGTCGGGCGTTGCGTTGTCAACGCGTGTGGTGGATTGTCC
>CAZZVR010000075.1:0-16328 GCA_964657595.1 Burkholderia sp. PAMC 26561
CGGAGCCCCCACCGGTGCCCCCGGTTCCGCCGGCTCCGCCACCGCCGCCGGTGCCGCTGCCGGCGCTGGCGCCGACCTCGACCGCGCCGATGTCACAGCCCGAACCAGCCGGCCGCGCGTATCCACGTTGATCCGTCGTCGTCGCGCAGGCGGCCGTCGGGATCGCGTCGATCGCCGCGCTGCCCGTGCCGGGCGCCAGCGTCAATGTCGGGCCTCCGTTGTCCGCCAGTGCAGCGAGCTTGGGATCACCCTGGAGGCCAGGGCACGATGTGTCCGGCCAGCTGAGGTTGCCTCCCCCGTCGGTGATGTACCCGAGATTGTTGGCTTGGACAGCAGCGCTGCAGTTCGTGTCGGCGCCGGTCAGTGCGCCGTCCACGACCAGGGTGTCGGTCTCGGTCACGCCGGACGCGGCATGGGTGGCGATGGCGGCGCCCACCCCGCGGCCGCCGGCCAGCGACCCGCCGGTGGAGCTGAGCCCCGCATTGCCCGCGGCGCCCACCGTGTTGTTCGCCAGCGTCCCGGCGGTCAGGGTCACGTTGTCGACCGCGCCGGTCCACTCAAAGTAGTCGACGAACACACCCGCGCCGCTGCCACCGAACCCGCCGGCACCCGCTCCGCCTGAGTTGGAATCGCCGCTGTCTCCGCCCAGTCCGCCATCTCCGGTGCGATTGGCGGTGAAGGTGTCGTTGGTCAGCGTGGCGCCCGTGCCCGCGTCCATCAGCCCGGCACCCTGACCGCCACCGCCGCCCGGTCCGCCCGCGCCGGAGATCAGGTAGGAACCGCTCGTCGACTCGCCGCCATTACCTCCGCCGCCGCCGGTGCCTCCGGCTCCGGTCAGATTTCCGCTCAGCGTCGACCCGGTGAGGGTGAGACCGCCCAGATCGGCGATGGCGCCGCCTCCGTAGCCGGCGACGTACTTCGTCGTGGTGCCGTCGCTGTTGGTGTACCAGTAGGAGCCCTCGCTGCCGCCGCTGCCACCCTTCCCGCCCGCGCCGCCGTCGAAGCTGTACTGACCGACCGTCTGAGCCCCCGACCCCGCACCGCCGCGTCCCCCGGTGCCGCCACGGCCCAGGGCGTTATCGCTGACTGTGGTGTTGGAGATCGTCGCCGTGCCGGAGTTGAAGACCCCACCACCCTCACCGCCGGGCCCGGCGGGACCGCCGGCCTGCCCGGCCTGGTAGAGCCCGATCCCGGCCTCACCGTTGAATCCGTTGCCGCCATTGCCACCGTTGCCGGTCCGGTTGTCGCTGATCGTCGACGCGTCGATGCTCAGCGAGGCCGCACTGCCGTAGCCGGAGCCGTTGGCAATGCCACCACCGAAGCCGCCGTCACCGCCGTACCCGGCAGCGGCCGGGTACGGCTCGGCGGGAGGATTGGGCTGGATGCCGTCGGTTCCGTTGAAGCCGGCGCCCGTCGCGTTGTGGGTGATGAGGACATGGGACAGGCTGAGGCTTCCGTTGTTGAAGATGCCGCCGCCGGGCGCGCCGTCACGCAGGTCCACGGGGGCCAGCGCCGCGGCGGTGCCGCTGGCTGACAGGCCGTTGGTCACCTCCAGCGCCGACATCGACACCGTTGCGCCCGAGTCGATTTCGAACCCGCGGCTCTGCTGGTTCGCGTCGATGACCGTCTGGGTCGGATCGGCGCCGTCCGCTCCGGCGATGGCCACGTCGCCGCCGGTGATGTGCAGCTCACCGCCGGTCAAGACGTAGCGCCCGGCCGGAACCGTGACCGTGGTCGGGCCGTTGCTGGCGATCGGCCCACAGGCGGTCGAGCCCGAGGCCACGTCGGCCAACACGGCGCGCAGCGTGCAGCCGCCCGTCCCGTCTCCGGGCGAGACCGTGATCGCGCCGGCACTCGCCGCGCTGACCAGCCCCAGCCCCAATGCGGCGACCAGCGCCGTCCCCGTCCGCCTCAGCAATCGCACCATGGCGGCGAGGGTTTCAGACCCGGTGGGTCCTTACATCAGGGGTGACCCTGAGATCGAGCGCGATCGTGAGGAACCTGATTCCCGTAGATCCATCGTGCCGCGGAGAGCCGGAACGCTGCATCTCTGCGTGTAGCGCTTTGCCAGGCGCCTCCGATTTGCCACCATCTCCCGTACGACCATGGACCCAGTGGAGCCAAATCAGATGGGCGGCCCGCTCATGCCGGGCCTCCCCCAGGTGTCGGAGCTGCAGCGCCTGGCCACCGGCACGCTCGGCCAGAGCGCGTTTCCGCCGATCGCCGAGTACGCGTTCCTGTCGGACTGTGAGACCGTCGCGCTCGTCGCGCCCTCCGGGTCGATCGAGTGGATGTGCCTGCCGCGGGTGGACTCCCCGTCGATCTTCGGCGCGCTGCTGGACCGCGACGCCGGCTCCTTCCGCCTCGGTCCCAGCGGCGTGACCGTCCCGGCCGCGCGACGCTACCTACCCGGCACGATGGTGCTGGAGACCAGCTGGGGCACCGGTTCGGGCTGGATCATCGTGCGTGACGTGCTGCTGATCGGCAACTGGCATCACGAGCACGACCGCTCGGGCACCCACCGCCGCGCGCCCACCGACTACGACGCCGACCACGTGCTGCTGCGCACGGTGCGCTGCGTCAACGGCCAGGTCGAGCTGACCATGGACTGCGAGCCGGTGTTCGACTACGGCACCAAGCGCGTGCGCTGGGAGTACACCGGGCCGGGCTACACCGACGGCGTGGCGACCGCACCGGGCTCGGATCTGCGCCTGCACATCCGGACCGATCTGCGCGTCGGCTTCGAGGGCGCGCGGGCCACCGCCCGGCACCGCATGAAGGAGGGCGAGACCGCCTTCGTCGCCCTGTACTGGTCGACGCACCCGCCGCCGATGGACTACGACTCGGCGTATGAGCGCCTGGTGTGGACCGCTCATCACTGGCAGCACTGGCTCGACCGCGGCACCTTCCCCGACCACCCCTGGCGCACCTATCTCCAGCGCAGCGCCCTGACCCTCAAGGGGCTGACCTATGCGCCCACCGGGGCGCTGCTGGCGGCGGCGACCACCTCTCTGCCCGAGACGCCCCAGGGCGAGCGCAACTGGGACTACCGCTACAGCTGGATCCGCGACTCCACCTTCATGCTGTGGGCGCTCTACTCGCTCGGCTTCGACTGGGAGGCCAACGACTTCTTCTACTTCATCGCCGACGTCGCCGGGGGCCAGGACGACCTGCAGGTGATGTACGGGGTCGACGGCGAGCGCTCACTCGATGAGTTCGAGCTCGAGCACCTGTCGGGCTATGAGGGCGCCCGGCCGGTGCGGATCGGCAACGGCGCCTTCACCCAGACCCAGCACGACGTGTGGGGAGCCCTGCTCGACTCGGTGTGGCTGCACACCCGCTCACGCGACGGTCTGGACGAGCGCGTCTGGCCGATCCTCTCCCGGCAGGTCGAGGAGGCGATCAAGCACTGGCGGGAGCCGGACCGCGGGATCTGGGAGGTGCGCGGTGAACCCAAGCACTTCACCTCGTCGAAGATGTTCTGCTGGGTCGCGTGTGACCGGGGTGCCCGCCTGGCCGAGATCCGCGAGGACTGGGAGAAGGTCGAGCGCTGGCAGGCGGCCGCGGATGAGATCCACGCCGATATCTGTGAGAACGGCGTCGACCATCGTGGCGTGTTCGTCCAGCACTACGAGACCGCCGCGCTGGACGCCTCGATGCTGCTGCTGCCACTGCTGCGCTTCCTGCCCCCCGACGACCCCCGCGTGCGGGCGACGATCTTCGCGATCGCCGACGAGCTGACCGAGAACGCGCTGGTGCTCCGCTACCGGGTGGATGAGACCGACGACGGGCTCTCGGGCGAGGAGGGCACCTTCCTCATCTGCTCCTTCTGGCTGGTGTCCGCCTTCGTGGAGATCGGTGAGCTCCAGCGCGCCCGCGAGCTGTGTGAGCGCCTGCTCGGCTACGCCTCACCGCTGGGGCTCTACGCCGAGGAGGTCGACCCGCGCACCGGCCGTCACCTCGGCAACTTCCCCCAGGCCTTCACCCACCTGGCCCTGATCAACGCGGTCATGCACGTCATCCGCGCCGACGACGCCGCCGCGCCGCGGGGGACCAACGGCGGACAGCCCGGCCCGGCGGGCTGGCACTAGCTCAACTCAGCGCGGCGATCAGCCCGGGCAGCTCGCGCATGTCGTGGAAGATCGTGGTGCCCGGGCCCTCGAGCGCCTCCAGCGGGGTCATCTGGCCCGCGGCGAAGGCGAACACCGGCATGCCGGCGGCACGCGCGGCCTGAACCCCGTAGCGACTGTCCTCGACCACGACGCAGCGGTCCGGGGCGTACCCCATCGTGGCCGCGGCGTGGAGGAACAGGTCCGGGGCGGGCTTGCCGTTCTCCACCTCGGTGGCGCTGAAGATCCGGCCCTCGAGGCGCTCATAGAGCTGCGCGGTGCTCAGGTTGGCGCTGAGCTGGGGATGGCTTGAGCTGGAGGCCACGCAGGTGCGGTAGCCCCGCGCGTGCAGCTCGTCCAGCACCTCGGCGACCCCCTCGACGGGCTCGAGCTCGGCGGCCAGCAGCTCCCGGTAGGCGACATCCCAGCGCTCGATCCACGCCGGCGGGACCGGGTGACCGAGGTGGGCCGCGATCGTTTCCATCATGTGCTGGTAGGAGCGGCCCATGAAGGTCTCGATCACCTCCTCGCGGCTGAGCTCCCAGCCGATCTCGGCCAGCATGGCCATGTCGAGCTCGACGGCGAGGCGCTCGGACTCGATGAGCACGCCGTCACAGTCGAAGATGACCAGTTCCACCGGGGCCATGCTCAGGGCCGGTCGCCGCCCGCGCGGGTGAGGATGATCTCCGGGATGAGCACCGCCGGGGACAGCGACAGCACGAAGCGCATGGCCGCGGCGACGTCGGAGGTCTGGATTAGCTCGTCGGCGCTGATCCCGGTGAAGGCCGCCATGTCGGTGTCGACGAAGGCCGGGCACAGGGCGGTGGAGCGGACCTGGTCGGCGCTGAGCTCCTTGTTCATCGCCTCGGTGTAGGCGATGATCGCCGCCTTGGTGGCCGAGTAGACACTCAGCCAGGGCTGAGGTGACTTGCCGGTGATCGACGCGAGGTTGAACACGTGGGCGCCCCCATCGGCCCTGAGCAGCTCGAGGCACTCGCGGTAGAGGAGCACCAGCGAGGCCACGTTGACGCCGAGCTGGAGGTCGACGGCCTTGGCGGTGTGCTCGCCCGCACCGGCACCGATCCCCACCCCGGCGTTGTTGACGAGCACGTCGAGGCGGCCGTACGTGTCGCGGTGCAGCGCCACGATCGCCTGCAGGGTGGCCTCCTCCGCGACGTTCCCGGCGTAGGTCGCCACCTCATGGCCGGCGGCACGGAGCTCGGCCGCGGCGCGCTCCAGACCCTCGGGCTTACGGGCGGCCAGCGTCACGCCGTAGCCGTCCTCGGCCAGGGCCCGAGCCAGCGCCAGGCCGATCCCGCGGGACGCCCCGGTGACGATCGCCGCGCGCGGCGCCATCAGCGACGCTCCCAGGTGGGGTCAGTTGAGCTCACGGCGGCCCACTCAAGCAGACCGGACCGGGCTCAGCGCAGCGAGCGCAGCGCCCACGCGAGGCGCGCGCGGGTCTCAGCGGGGGCGATGATCTCGTCGATCTCGCCCATCGCCGCCGCCGTGGCCGGCGACAGGTGCTCGGCGGCGTACTCGGCCGCCAGCTGTTCGCGCAGCAGTTCGGGGTCATCCGCGGCGGCCAGGGCCCGGCGGTGGATGATGCCGACGGCCGGTTTGGCCCCCATCACGCCGAGCTCGGACTGGGGCCAGGCAAAGACGTAGTCGGCCCCGAGCTCCTTGGAGTTCATGGTGATGTAGGCGCCGCCGAAGGACTTGCGCAGGATCACCGTGACCCGTGGGACGGTGGCGGCGGCGAAGGCCCGCACCAGGGTCGAGCCGTGGCGGATGACGCCCGCGGCCTCCTGCTTGGTGCCGGGCATGAAGCCGGGGGTGTCGACGAGCACGACCATGGGCACGCCGAAGTCGTTGCACTGGTTGACGAAGCGCGCCCCCTTCTCGGAGGAGGCGGCGTCGAGGGTGCCGCCGAGGTAGCGCGGCTGATTGGCGATGACGCCGACGGTGGCGCCGTCGATGCGGGCGAAGGCGGTGACCAGGTTGCGCGCCCAGCCGGCCGAGACCTCCAGGTAGCGCGCGTCGTCGACGATCGCGCCGATCACCTGGCGCACGTCATAGACCTGGCGCGGGACCGCGGGAACCGTCGCGCTGGGGTCAACCTCGGGGGCGCGGCCGAGCCCGAGCCCGGGCGTCCCGTCGAGCAGCCCGATCAGCTCACGGGCGGTGTCGGCGGCGGCCAGCTCGTCGGCGACGACGAATTGCGCCACACCGTTGCGCTCATGCACGCGGGGACCGCCGAGCTCGGCGGCGGTCACGTCCTCCCCCATTGCCTCCTGCACGACCCCGGGGCCAGTGAGGAACATGCTCGAGGCGCGGGTCATGATGATCCAGTCCGTCAGCGCGGGCGAGTAGGCCCCGCCACCGGCCGACAGGCCGGAGATGATCGAGATCTGGGGCACCTTGCCTGACAGGGCGACGGTCGCGCGGAAGATCCGTCCGTAGCCGCCGAGGGCGGCCACGCCCTCCTGCATGCGGGCCCCTCCGGAGCCGACGAAGCCGACGACCGGGGCCTTGGCCCGGCCGGCCAGATCGAGGATGCGCACGATGGTGTCAGCGTGAGCGGCCCCGAGCGAGCCGCCGAGAAAGCTCTGGTCCTGGGCGTAGCAGAACACCGAGCGCCCGTTGACGGTGCCCGCGCCGCCGACCACGCCGTCCCCGGCGATGGCCCGCTCGCCCAGCTTGTGGGAGGTCACCTCGGTGCGGATGAGGTGGACGCTGCCGGGGTCACACAGCGCCTCGAGGCGCTGGACCGGACTGAGCTGGATGTCTTCGACGACTGCCATGTCGTGGTTAAGTTCTACATAGGTGGCGGATGGTTCCACCTGGAACCAAAGCTTTACCGCCGGTCGGGGGGGTGAGTCCCCCGACCAGCGGAGGCTTGCCTCAGGCGCCCGGCAGCACCTGGGTGTGATCGATGCGCACGGCCTCCAGCGCGTTCGGGGACAGGCTGAGCAGCCGGAGGATGGTGGGGGCGATCTGGTACGTGAAGACCGTCGCGGTGTGCCGCGCCCGGGTGACGTGGCCGGGGGCGTAGACCACGAGCGGGACGTCGCGGTCGTCGGGGTTGGCGCCCCCATGCTCGGCGATCTTCGTGCCGGTGGTGTAGACCACGCCGACCTTGACCACGCCGAACACGTCCGGGTGGTGGGTGTCGCTGTCGGGGACCTTGAAGTAGCGGTCCGCCGAGGCGCCGTAGTAGGCCCTGATCAGGCCCGAGTGAGGCAGGGTCACCTTCTGGTTCGCGTAGTTGACCCCCGTGGCGCTGTGGCTCCACAGGTACTGGTAGGCGAAGCGGGTGGCCGCCGGGGCACGGTCGTTGAGCCACCACATGATGCCGTCGTCGTCGGTGCCCCCCAGCCACAGCGGAGCGTTGTTGTGCGCGCTCTCCCAGGCCGGGTCGGCCGCCGCCCACGCCTTGTTCAGCCCATCGATGATCGGACCGTCGTCGATGCGCACCAGATCTGAGGTGTCCTCGGGGGACTGGCCGTGCTTGGCCGACAGGATGATCGCGGTGGACGTGGACAACCCCGCCGCGCGGAGGCCCGCGACGATCCGGGTCATCTGAGCGTTGACGTAGTTCAGCGCGCCGACGAGCAGCTTGCCCGGCACGGTGCCGTTGTCGAGGTAACCGCCCTTGCGTCCGGTCGAGGGTGAGCTGTAGAGCTTCTCGGCGGTCGACACCGTCTGGAAGTTCATGCCGAACAGGGCCGGGACGCCGAGATGTCCGGTGCCCTGATGATCGAGGCCCTTGATCCAGTTGAGCACCGCGTCCACCTTGTAGGTGTCGTACTGCTGGGTCGCCGCGTTGTCGCCGGTGTAGTCGATGCCGTCGGGCCAGGCGCTGCCGTCGGGCTTCAGCGCCGGGGCGTTGATCTCCGGCGTGAACAGGTCGTCGATGTTGTTTCCGTCCCCCGGGCCGCTGAGGATCGCGTAGGCGGGGTGCTTGTCGGCCCAGGCGGTCACCCGGTGGGCCGCGTGGAGCACTCCGAAGACCGTGTTGACCTTCAGGTAGTTCCAGGGCGCGACCGGCTTGCAGGTGCTCGGGTCAACCGGCTCCTCGGCCGGGTTGAGCAGGCTCTGGGGGTGGCCGGTCATCGACAGGATCGAGCCGGGCAGGCCGCTGAGCCCCTGGCCCGCGTCGATGGTCAGGTGCGAGTCGTCGCCATCCCAGCCCGTGTCGAGGGACTCATCGAGGTTGACCGCGGTGCCGGGCGTCGCGGTCGCGCAGTCGGTCGTGCCCGGCGCGTCGAGGGCCTGGTTGGCGCTGTCGTCGTAGTAGACGCCGGTGGTGCCCGGCGTCCCGCCGGTGACCTGGCCGACCATGCCGGGGAAGGAGTCCGACGGCACCGGGGTCCGGGCGTTGGCGAAGGCGTCCCCGCCGGCGTAGATGCGGGCCAGCTCCGAGGTCGGATGGGTGCGGGCGTAGTAGGTCAGGTCGGTCTGGTGCAGGCCGTCCACCGAGATGAGCAGCACGTGCTTGATCGGGGCGACGCCAGCGCGCGCCGCCGCGGGTGACGGGGTCGACGCCAGGCCGGCGGAGATGCCCGCGCCGGCGACGGCGATGGCCACAGCGGTGGCCTGCGCACGGAATTTCATCAATGACTCCTGGTCGATTCGAGGTGGGTCTCGAGCCCGGAACGGCGCCCGAGTCGACCAATGAACCGGTCCGAGACCCCGTCGATGTAAACCAGCCGTGGCCGTTTGGTGTGGTTTCTCTCATGTCGGCGCGCCTGGACTCAGCCGGCGGCGGGCCTCACTATCCTTTGTGAAGTGCGCGTCTCGGTGCTTGATCAGTCCCCGGTGTCGGAGGGCCAGAGCGGGCCTGAGGCCCTGGCCAACACCATCGACCTGGCCCAGCTGGCCGACCGCCTCGGCTTCCATCGCTACTGGGTGGCCGAGCATCACGGTGGCCCGATGCTGGCCGGCGCCGCCCCCGAGGTGCTCATCTCGGCGATCGGCGCCCACACGGCCGAGATCCGCATCGGCTCCGGCGGGATCATGCTGCCCCACTACTCCCCGCTCAAGGTGGCCGAGACGTTCTCGATTCTCGCCGGCCTCTACCCGGGGCGGATCGACCTCGGCGTGGGCCGGGCCGCCGGCACTGACGCGCTGACCACCTACGCGCTGCAGCGTGACCGCCGCCAGGCCGCGCCGGATGACTTCTTCGATCAGCTGTCGGAGCTGTTGGCCTACCTCAGCGACAGCCTGCCCGAGGACCACCCGTTCCAGCGCCTGGCCGGCAGTCTGCCGGGACGGCCCGAGACGCCGGTGCCCTGGCTGCTGGGCTCCTCCCCCCAGAGCGCCATCTGGGCGGGTCAGCTCGGTCTCCCCTACATGGTCGCCGACTTCATCAGCCCGTTCGCGCAGGGGTTGGCCGCAACCTACCGCGAGCACTGGGCCGAGGCCGGACACCCCCACGGTCCCGGGCCGCGCGTGGGGGTCGCCTGCTGGGCCATCTGCGCCGAGACCGAGGCGGAGGCCCAGTACCTCGCCGCCCCCGCGCGCATGACCTTCCGGCTGCTGCGCCAGGGTCAGCTGATCAAGGTGCCGACCCCAGAGCGGGCTCTGGACTACCTGAAGCAGATCGGCCAGGACGGACCGGGCTGGATCCCCGGCCGGCGGGGCATCCTGGGCACGCCGGCTCAGGTGCGCGCCCAGCTCGAGGAGGTCGCCGCGGCCTACGGGGCCGAGGAGGTCCTGGTGCTGAGCATCACCCACGACCACGCCTCGCGCCTGCGCTCCTACGAACTGCTCGCCGAGGCGTTCGATCTCGAGCCGCGTCTCACAGTCGCCGGCGCCGCCGCGTTGTAGGGCCATGATCCACACCCAGATCGACTCCCCGGTGGGAATCCTCACCCTCGCCGGCTCCGCGGACGGGGTGCTCACCCGGCTCGCCTTCGGCGCCCACGTCTACGGCGAACGCCGTGACGCAGGCTTCGCCGACATCCGCTGTCAGCTCGAGGAGTACTTCGCGGGTGTCCGCGACAGCTTCGACGTGACGCTCGCGCCGGCGGGTACCGCATGGCAGCGCCGCGTGTGGTCAGAGCTGGAGCGCATCCCCTACGGACAGACCCGGACCTATGGCGAGGTCGCCGTCGCGGCCTGTGAGCGCACCGGTGCCCGGGCCGCCCGGGCGGTCGGGGCGGCCAACCACGCCAACCCGCTGGCGATCGTCGTCCCGTGTCACCGCGTGGTCGGCGCGGATGGCCGGCTGGTCGGCTTCGCCGGGGGCCTGGAGGTCAAGCGCCAGCTGCTCGACCTCGAGGCCGGCCGGCTGGCGCTCGTCTGAGGCGCTAACGCAGGCGGAAGGGGTCCCGGGGCGCCGGTGCCCGGGCCAGTGCCCGGGCGGACCGTTGGCGCTCGGGGTCATCCAGCGCGGCACGCTGGGCCTCGACGGCGGCGATGAACCGCCCGACCGGGACCATGCCGAACTGCCAGCGCCGCTCCCCGGCACCGATCGCCACCGCCCGCTTGATCCCCCGGGAGAGGTTCTCCACCCCGGACAGGTCGGCCAGGGCCACGCTGAAGCTTCCGGTGAAGCGGTTGGCCCGCGCGGCGGTGAACACCAGGCGCCAGGTGGTCAGGTGCAGTGTCCCCCCGACGGCCTCGATCCCCTTGATGCCGAAGACCGCAGCAAAGGGTCCAGCGCCGTGGGCGCGCACCCCCCAATCGGCGGCGACCGCATGGTAGGCGGCCGTGAACGCGTCGACCGTCTGCTCACCCGACTGGAGATCCGCTGACGCGAGAGGAGCGGCCATGGGGCGAAGCCTAGCCTCCACGCTAGTTTGCATCGAGGGCCGCGGTGCGGCCGCTGAAGCGACGCAAGGAGATTGATCATGGACAGGACGCGCTTGGCCGACCTCGAGGTCTCGGCCCTCGGGCTGGGCTGCATGGGGATGAGCGAGTACTACGGGGCCACCGACTGGGACCGCTCCGTCGCCACCATCCACCACGCCCTCGAGGCCGGCGTCAGCCTGCTGGACACCGCCGACATCTACGGCGCGGGCCACAACGAGGTGCTGGTGGGGCGGGCGATCGCCACCAGCTCAGCCGCCCGCGAGTCGATCCAGCTCGCCACCAAGTTCGGCATCGACCGCTCCGCCGGCGACCAGGCCCGGCGCCTGCGCGGCGACGCCGCGTATGTCCAGCGCAGCTGTGAGGCGTCCCTGCTGCGCCTGGGGCAGGAGTCCATCGACCTGTACTACCTCCACCGCCCCTCCAACGAGGCGGAGATCGAGGAGACCGTCGGGGCCATGGCCGAGCTGGTGAGCCAGGGCAAGGTGCGCCACCTCGGTCTGTCGGAGGTGTCGGGCGAGCAGCTGCGCCGCGCCCACGCGGTCCATCCGATCACCGCGGTGCAGTCGGAGTACTCCCTGTGGGAGCGCGGCGTCGAGCAGGTGACGCCGGTCATGGCCGAGCTCGGGGTCGGTCTCGTCCCCTACTCACCGTTGGGCCGCGGCTTCCTGACCGGGACCATCTCGGTCGCCGAGCTCGGCTCTGCGGACTTCCGGGCCAAGAACCCGCGCTTTCAGGGTGAGGCCGGCGAGGCGAACGCGAAGATCACCGCGACAGTGGTGCAGATCGCCGAGCGCCTCGGCGTGACCGCGGCGCAGGTGGCCCTGGCCTGGGTGTACGCCCAGGCGCCGCGTCTGGAGGTCAGCGTGGTGGCCATCCCCGGGACCACCCGTCCCGAGCGGATCGACGAGAACCTCGCCGCCCTGGACATCACGCTTGACGCCGACACCCTGGCTGAGCTGGAGCCGCTGAGTGACCTCGTGGTCGGGGACCGCTACCCGAGCACCCATCAGGTCGCCAGCTCCTCCTGACCCTCGATGACCTCGAAATGACGGCCAGGGCCGTCATTTCGAGGATCTAGGCGTTCAGAGCGGCCAGGGCGGCGTCGAGGAAGCCCTGGGGGATCGCCTTCTCCAGGCCGCCGAGCGGCAGGAAGGCGGGGATCGACAGCTTGGCCGAGAACTCCGCGGTGACGCTCGTCCCGGCCTCACCGACATCGGGCGCCAGCAGCCAGGTGACCGCCAGCTGCTCCTTATCGCCCGGGGCCTTGGGCTCGCGCCGCAGGGTGATCGAGGTCTCGGGCTGGCGCTCGATCGCCATGTCCATCTCGAAGTCGCGCTGGATCGGGCCCTGGTTGAGCGCCAGGATGGCGTGCCCCCGGTCCTCGGAGAGGAGCGAGGCCTGCTTGACCCCGGTGGGATACCAGCTGGGGTAGTTGGCGAAGTCGGCGAGGAAGGCGTAGACCTCGGCCTGGGACCGCTGGGCCACTCCGCTCACGGATGCGTTGAGATCCTTCATGCGGGCGCGGACTCTAAGCCATCTCGGCCGCAGAGGCCTCGGCGGTCATGTGGGCCATCGCCGCGTCCGCGTCATAGGCGGCCAGCTCCGGGTAGGCGGCCATCACCGCGCCGACCCCGAGAATGCAGGCCCCGCCACCGATCAGCACCGAGTTCAGCGCCCCGACCAGGCCGGCCACGAGCCCGGACTCGATGTCACCGAGCCGCGGCCCGCCGGCCACCACCAGGGAGAACACCGAGCTCATCCGGCCGCGCATGTGCTCCGGCGTCAGCGTCTGGCTGATGGTCGAGCGCCCCACCGCGGAGATCCCGTCGGCCCAGCCGGCCAGCGCCAGCAGGATCGCGGCCGGCCAGATCGAGCGAACCAGCCCGGCGATGAGGATCGCCACCCCCCAGAGGGCCACGCAGACGAGCACCATGCGACCGAGCCGGCGCACGCCGGCGACCCAGCCCGAGGTGAGGACCGACAGGGTGCCACCCACGGCGATGGCCGCATAGAGCAGGCCGGTTCCGCCGGCCCCGGCGTGGTAGACGGTGAGCGCCAGGACGGCGAACAGCGCGCGCGGCATGCCGAAGGTCATCGCGTTGATGTCGACCACGAAGGAGGCCGCCAGCGCCCGGGTCCGCGCGACGAAGGAGAGACCGTCGGCGATGGCCCGGCGGACGGGCGGATGTTCAGCCTCCGAACTCACAGTCGGAGGCTGAGCCGGTAACGCCCACGCGGCCCACAGCATGGCGATGCAGGTCAGCCCGTCGATGAGGTAGACCTCCCCCACCCCGGTGGCGGCGATGAGCAATCCGCCCAGGCCAGGCCCGATGACCGAGGTCGCCTGCGCCATCCCGTAGCCGAAGGCCATCCCCGAGCGCAGGTGCTCGGGTCCGAGCACGCCCGGGACGATCGCCGAGCGCGACACCTGATCGAGTGAGGCGGCCCCCGCCAGCAGGCCACCCAGGACGAGCAGGGCCAGAACCGGTGGATGGTGGGTGGCCAGTGACAGGGCGGTCAGCGCCCCGAGCACGAGCATCAGCACCAGCTGGGCTCCGGCGAGGATCGGGCGCCGGTCATGGCGGTCGAGGAAGGCTCCGCCGACCAGGGAGACGAGGATCATCGGGCCGAGCTCGAAGGCGCCCAGCAGACCGACCAGGGTGGCTGACCCGGAGACCTTGTAGATCTGAAACGGCAGCGCGACGAGTGCGGCCTGGGAACCCAGGTTCGAGACCAGCTGGCCGATCTCGAGGTTGCGGAAGTGCCGCGAGGCGCGGATCGGCGTGATGTCGACGGCGACCGCAGCCAGCCAGGCGAACACTACGGATTGATGCGGGACGCGCCCCGGCTGACGATCTGCTGGTAGCCCGAGCCGAGCAGGCGCTGCATCAGATCCAGGGCACGCGCGTCGTTGCCGACGAGGATCCGCGGGCTGCCCTTGTGGACGCCACGGAGGATGATGGCGGCGGCCTTCTCCGGCGTCAGCGGGGCGATCTTGTCGAACCGCTTGGCCATCTCGTCCGGGGTGACCCCCTCCTGGGCGCGGGCGGAGCGGGCGATGTTGGTCTTGACCCCGCCGGGATGGACGCAGTGGACCTGGACCGGCGCCTTGGCGACGAGCATCTCCTGGCGCAGTGCCTCGGTGAAGCCGCGGACGCCGAACTTGGCGGCGTTGTAGGCCGACTGGGTCGGCACGGCCAGCAGGCCGAACAGGCTCGAGACGTTGACCAGGTGGCCGTCGCCGGAGGCGATCAGCTTGGGCAGGTAGGCGTAGGTGCCATAGACGACGCCCCAGAAGTTGATGCCCATCAGCCACTCGAAGTCCGACAGCGGCATCTCGAGGACGTTCTTGGAGATCGCCACCCCGGCGTTGTTCATCACGAAGTTGACCCCGCCGAAGTGCTCGGCGACGGTCTCGGCGCTGTGGAACACCGCGTCCTTGTCCGCCACGTCGAGCTCGTAGGTGTAGACCTCGCGGGCACCGGCCTCGCTGGCGAGTCGAGCGGTCTCCTCGACGTTGGGCAGGTTGATGTCCGACAGCGCCAGCTTGGCGCCCTGGGCGGCCAGCTGGAGGCTGATCGCGCGGCCGATGCCGGAGCCCGCGCCGGTGACGACGCAGACCTTGTCGGTGAACATGGGGATTTCGTCTTTGGCCATATCTCAGTCCTGGGCGGCCGCCAGCACCTGGGCGATGAAGAGGAGCTGGAGCGGGAGGCGTGCGATGAACACGGGCCGGCCGCCGGGCACCTGCTTGAACCGCTCGGGGTGGAGCGCCATCTCGAGGTTCGCGGGGAAGATCGCGACGAGCGTCGCGACGAGGAAGTACGCCGCACTGCGGCGATAGCGCGGGATCATCAGTCCGAGGCCACCGGCGGCCTCGGCGATGCCGCTGGCGTACACCAGCTCGCGGTGCGCCGGGAGGTAGTGCGGCATGATGGATTCGTAAGGCCGCGGGTTGACGAAGTGGCCGATTCCCGCGAGAACGAAGATCGGGCCGGTCAGTCGCCGCAGCTTGCGCACCGCCCCAACGTAGTGGATTCGTCACGGGGCCGTAGCCAGCTCAGACCGCATCCATCCGCTGTCGCACCCGTTAGCGTCTCAGAGCAGCCTGATGAGTCCCCAGACCCAGCGCAGAACCGTCCGAGGAATCGTCGCCGTCGTGGCCGTGGCCGCCGCGGCGCTCATCGTCGTGCTCGGCGCCGTCGCCGGAGCCCGGACCAACCGGCACGTCAAGACCGTCGCGCTGCTCAGCCTGCCCCGCGGGGGCTTCGAGGTCTCCCTCGGGGATCCGCCGGAGTGGCTGCCGCTGTCGAACACCCCCCAGACGCTCACGCTGATCGCCGGCGCACCCGCCCGGGCGGGGTACGCCGCCGACAACGCCTACGTCGGATTCACCGGCCGGGCCAGCGCGTGTGCGGCGACACCCGCCGATTCGGGATCGCCCTACAGCACCATCGCCCATTTCTTCTCCGCCGCCCACAGCGGCACCCACGCCGGGATGTTCGCTCCCAACGGCGGTGTCCCCAAGAGCTCCTACATCGCGTCGGTCGCCGCCGTCGTGGTGCACCAGACCTCGGCGGCGCGCGCCTGCATCTGGCTGGCCCGGAACATCGGCGCCAGCCAGACGGTCACGACGGAGAAGCCGGGTAAGGCGGGTAAACCGGGCAAGAAGAAGCACAAGATCAAGCGGGCTCCGCGCAGCCTGGTCGCCAGCGTGCCGGTGCCGCTGCTCAACCACACCTTCGCCGCCTCGGTCTCGGACCTGTCGGGGGCGACGCCGGGCAACGACGGATACGCCATGTACGCGATCGACGGCGCCCACAGCTTCCGCTACGGCGTGAGCACCCTCCAGTGCGGGCGCCGCTCCAGCGACGGGCTGACCACGATCGCCGCGGCGACCCCCGCGTCGGAGTCGATCTCCCTCAGCGCCTCACCGTGCAGCACCGACGCCAGCACGTTCACGTTCCGCGGCGCGGACATCAACCACACGCTCGGCTTCCCCATCGCCGACGCCACGGCCAATCCGCCCCGGGTGCTCAAGCTCGGGGGCTGTGAGCTGGATCCCCTGACCGGCGCCACCCTGAGCGTCGCCGAGGCGTACCTCAGCGCCGTCGGATGCCGAGTGGGCCAGATCGAGGTCACCCCGTATGTGAAGACCCTGACCCGCGGCGCGGTCGCCTGGGCGTCGGTCGACGGCGGGGTGGCTGAACTCGCGCCGGCGGGGACCCGGGTCGACCTCGTGCTCAACGGCAACCCCGCCTGACCGCGCCACCATGCCCAGGCCGAGGGTGCGATCGAGGCATTTAAAAAAACTTCCCCGCGCGCCTGGCGGCGATCGCGCGCCGGCTCGGCACCGATACGGCCAACATAGAGGTCTGATTCGGCGACCAGGCCCGCGTC
>CAZZVR010000076.1:0-16260 GCA_964657595.1 Burkholderia sp. PAMC 26561
CAGCGCGGTGATCTCACGCTGCTGCTCGGTGGCGATGCGAAACTCCATCTCGGGCGTGTGGCCGAGACGGACGTGGAGCGCGTCGAGCATCTCCTGGGCCCCACGGCCACGGGCCCGGATGAGGAACACGAAGCCGAAGCGCGTCTGGTACTCCAGGTTCGCCGCCGCGAGCGCCGTGCGCAGGTCACCGTCGGCGCCCGTCAGGCCCGCCTGCTCCCGCGCGCCCGTCCCGTCGCCGTCCCGGGGGGCGCCGAGCGTCGAGTGCGCCGCGAAGGCCGCCATCCAGTCCTCGCGCGACAGCGCGTCGAAGGCGCGCTCAGAGGCGGTCATCAGCTCCGCCAGCGAGCTGAAGGGCCCGGCGGCCGCCATCAGCTCCTGCCAGCGCCGCGACCCGCAGCATCCGCGCAGAGCGGCGGCGGCGATGGGCTGAGGCGGCTCGAGCATGGTGCGCGCCGCCGGGGGCCTCAGCCCGCCAGCTTGGCCAGGGTGCCCGCGAGCACCTCGACGCCGAGCTCGAGCTGGGCCGGCTGGGTGAACTCATCCGGATGGTGGCTGAGACCGTCACGGCTGGGCACGAAGATCATCCCGATCGGCACCTTCGCCCCGAGCACCATCGCGTCGTGGTAGGCACCCGAGGCCATATCCAGGTAGGCGATGTCGGACTCCGCGCACACCGCGCGGATGGTCGCCACGATCCTCGGGTCACACGGGGCCGGGGTGTCGAAGACCATCTGGCGCGTCGCGGTCTCCAGACCCCGCCGGGCGCCGATCTCGGCCACCGCGGCCTCCACCGCGCTGACCACCGACTCCCGGGCCTTCAGCACCACGTCGCGCACGTCGACGTCGAGGATCACCTCACCGGGGATGACGTTGACCGCACCGGGTGCCACCGCGACGGTGCCGACGGTCCCGACCGTGGTACCCGACGCCGAGTCCCGCGCCAGGCGCTCCACCGCGAGGACGAGCTCGGCCGCGCCGCACAGCGCATCGGCGCGCAGCGACATCGGCGTGGAGCCGGCGTGGCGGGCCTTGCCGGTGAAGCTGACCCGCAGCTGGTGGGGGGCGGCGATCCGCTCCACCACACCCAGGCCGATGCCGCGCTGCTCGAGCACCGCACCCTGCTCGATGTGCAGCTCGACGAACCCGGCCACCCCGGCGGGGTCGAACTGCGCCAGCGCGATCGCGTCCGGATCCAGGCCGACCGACTCCATCGCCGCCGCGATCGAGACCCCGTGGCGGTCGACCATGCTGTCGAGCTCCGCCCGCGTCAGGGCACCGATCATCGCGCGGCTGCCGATGCAGCCGGCGCCGAAGCGCGGCTCCTCCCCGGCGAAGCCGATCACCTCGATGCTCGCCCGCGGCACGAAGCCCGCCTCCCGCAGCTGCCCCACTGCGGCGATCGCCCCGAGCACGCCGAGCACGCCGTCATAGGCGCCCGCGTTGAGGGTGGTGTCGAAGTGCGAGCCCGTCCACACCGCCGGCGCGTCGGGCTCAGACCCGGCCCAGCGGCCGAACAGGTTGCCTGCCGCGTCCTCCCGCACCTCGAGCCCAACCTCCTCCATCAGCGCGGTGACGAACGCCACCGCCTGGGAGTACTCGGCGGTGTAGACCTCGCGCGTCAGGCCATCGCCCTCGTGGACGGAGTCGATGCCCGCCAGCTCGGCGATGGCGCTGTGCAGGTCCGGGGCGTGCAGGGTCATCTCCATCTCACTTCCGACGTCGAGCGCCGAATCTAGGCGCGGCGGCGTCACAGAGGTATGTCCAGCGGGCGAAGCTGGCCGGACCGGGCTTCGGCCCGGCGGCGAAAGGTCCCCGCCGCGCCGAGGCTCCCACCGGCCGACCACTAGGCTCCGCGGGACATGCGGGCGGTGCGAACCCAGTGACCGACGGGGCCAACCCAGTGACCGACGATGCACCGGATGCGGTCGGCCTCGTGCTCGCCGCCGGGGCGGCGACGCGCTTCGGCGCCCCCAAGCAGATCGCCCCGTTCCGCGGCCAGCCGATGATCCTCTGGCCCGTCGGCGCGCTCCGGGCGGCCGGCCTGGACTGGGTGCTCGCGGTGCTCGGGGCCGAGCACGAGCGCGTCGCCGCCCAGCTCCAGGGGGCCGCGCATCCGCTGCTCGCCCCCGACTGGCAGGACGGGCTGAGCGCGTCCCTGCGCGCCGGGGTGGCGGCCGCCGAGCGCCTCGGTGCCGCGCGTGTGGTCGTCGTCCTGGCGGACCAGCCGCTGTTGTCGGGCGAGGCGGTCCGCCGCGTGCTGGCCGCCTCGCGCGCCGGCTACCCGATCGCCCGCGCCGACTACGGCGAGACCCAAGGTCATCCGATGGCGTTCTCCCGTGAGACGTTCGCCGCGATCGCGGAGCTGCGCGGGGACGCCGGCGCGCGTCAGCTGGGCGGATTCGACTCCGTGCTCGTGCCGTGTCAGCACCTCGGTTCACCGGCGGACGCCGACACCCCGGCGGATCTCGCCCGCCTGCACGACCTGGCCGCCGCGGCGACCCCGACCGCCAACCCTCAGAGCAGCGGGTAGGCGTCCCAGGCCGGCCCCGCCGCCGGGGCGCCGTCGGCGATGACCTCGCCCTCGATGAGGCCGTAGGGGCGGTCCTGGAGCTTGAAGATGAGGTTCGGGTTGTCGAGGCCGAAGGGCTCGAGGTCGACCGTGAAGTGGTGGCGGTTGGGCATGGAGAAGCGCACCTCGACGATGCCCGGACTGGCGGTCATGATGCCCGTGCCCATCTCATACAGGCTCTGCTGCAGCGACAGGCTGTGCACGGTGGCGAACCGCTCGAGCAGGGCTCCCCGCGCGGCGGCGAACGACGCGTTCCACTCACCCGGGCCCAGCAGCGCGCCGTGACGCCAGCGCGCGTTGACCGAGGTGGAGAGGATGCGGTCGTCGGTCTCGGGCAGGGTCGTGTACGCATCGCGGATGAAGCCCCAGAACTCCGAGCCGGTGGTCTTGAGCACGACCAGGTCACGCACGCCCGAGAGCACCCACTCCGCGCCGAGCGGCGCGTCGACGATCACCTCGCAGACGCGCAGCTCACTGCCGGCCGCCACGAACCCGTGGGAGTGGGGCTCGCCGGCGACCGGGATCCGGTTCCAGGCCGAGGCCTCGATGCGAACGCGGGCGCGGTGGATCGACGCGAACTCCCCCACGAAGTGTCGGGCCAGACGCAGTCCGAACTCCTCGATCTCCCCCACCCCGTGCTCCCGCGCGAAGGCGTAGACGGTGTTCTGCTGGGTGTCGGTGGCCACCACGTTGGCGTTGGAGCCGTTGAGGTGCACGTCGTCGAGGTCCCCCGACAGGGTGATCGACACGTTGAGGTCGGCGAACCGGTGCACCGGGGTGGCGCGGTCGACGGCGAGCATCCGCACCTGGGCCTTGCCGTACTGGTTGGCGCCGAGGCTGAACTCCATCGGCGGGCAGCCTACCCCCTGGCCCGACGCCGCCCCTGATCCAGCTGGCCGAACATCACCCATCGGCTTGAGACATCAGGCCATAGCTGGCCCGGGGGCTCCAGCTAGGTTTCACTCGGGATGAGCACCACCGTCATCGAGCATTGCCACATCGCGACGTGTGACCCCGATGACGGTGAGTTCGCGGACGGTCACCTCGTCGCCACCGACGGTCACATCGCCGCCGTCGGTCCCGGCGCCGCCCCCGCCGACACACCGGCGGACGCCGAGCGCGTCGACGGCCACGGCTGCCTGCTCACCCCCGGGTTGGTCAACACCCACCACCACCTGTATCAGTGGGCCACCCGGGCGGTGTCCCAGGACGCGACCCTGTTCGGCTGGCTGACCACCCTGTATCCGATCTGGGCGCGGATCGACGCCGAGGTCGTGCACGCCGCGGCGGCGGCCAACCTGGGCTGGCTCGCCCTGACCGGCGCCAGCACCTCCTCTGACCATCACTACGTGTTCCCCGAGCGCGGCGGGGATCTGCTCGAGGCCGAGATCGCCGCAGCCCGGCGCATCGGCCTGCGCTTTCACCCCGCGCGCGGCTCGATGGACCTCGGCGCCTCCGCGGGGGGCCTGCCGCCCGACTCGGTGGTCGAGGACCGCGACGCGATCCTCACCGCCACCGCCGCGGCGATCGACCGCTGGCACGACCCATCCCCCGAGGCGATGCTGCAGATCGCGGTGGCGCCCTGCTCGCCCTTCAGCGTGTCGGAGGGCCTGATGCGCGAGGCGGCCGAGCTGGCCCGGGCCACGGGCGTGCGCCTGCACACCCACCTGGCCGAGACCGCGGATGAGGACGCCTACTGCGCCGAGCACTACGGCTGCACCCCGACGCAGTACGCCGAGCGCCTCGGCTGGCTCGGAGACGACGTGTGGATGGCCCACTGCGTCCACCTTGACGACCAGGCGATCGACGCCTTCGCCGCCACCGGCACCGGGGTCGCGCACTGCCCGACCTCCAACGGCCGCCTCGGCGCCGGCCTCGCCCCGATTCATCAGCTCATCGCCCACCGGGTGCCGGTCGGGCTCGGGGTGGACGGCGCCGCGTCCAACGAATCGGGGCGCATGGTCGACGAGCTGCACCAGGCCCTGCTCGTCGCCCGCCTGCGCGACGGACCCACCGCGCTCAGCGCCCGGGAGTCCCTGCGCCTCGGCACCATCGGCGGCGCGCGCTGCCTCGGCCGCGAGGCTGACATCGGCAGCCTCGAGCCGGGCAAGCTGGCCGACCTGGCCCTGTGGCGCGTCGACGGCCTGGCCGGAGAGGGCATCGGCGACCCGGTGGCCACGCTGGTGTTCGGCGCCCCGACACTCCAGCGCCTGTGGGTCGGCGGGACCACGGTGGTCAGCGACGGGCACCTCACCGGCGCGGACGAGGCCGCCCTGGCGGCCGGGGCCCGCGCCGCCGCCGCCGCCCTGACCAACGCCGCGACCGCGGCCCGCTAGACCCGGGCGATGGACCTGCCGTTCGTCGAGAGCCTGGAGCCCGCCACCGCGGAGTCACTGACCCAGTGGCGCGACGGCGACGCCTGGCTGGCCGGCGGCACCTCCCTGTTCTCTGAAAGCGCCCCCGACCTGCGGCGCCTGCACGATCTGCGCGCCTTTGGCTGGGCGGCGCTGAGCATCTCCTCCGACGGCCTGGAGATCGCCGCCACCTGCACCGTCGAGCAGCTGCACCGCTTCACCGCGCCGTCGCACTGGACCGCCGCGCGCCTGTTCACGCTGTGTCCCGAGGCGCTGTACGCCTCCTGGAAGGTGCTGGCGGAGGCCACCGTCGGGGGCAACCTCTGCCTCGCCCTGCCGGCCGGGGCGATGACCGCGATGGCCGCCGCGCTCGACGCGGCCTGCCTCATCTGGTCCCCGGGCGGAACCACGCGCCAGATCTCGGTGACCGAGCTGGTGACCGGGCCGGGCACGAACTCCCTGGCCCCGGGCGAGCTGCTGCGGGCGATCACCCTGGGGCCCGAGGCCCTCACCTCCGAGGTCGCCTTCCGCCAGGTCTCGCTGTCTCCGCGCGGGCGTTCGGCGGCGCTGGTCATCGGACGCCGCCAGCTCGACGGCGCCACGGCGATCGCCATCACCGCCGCGGTGCGCCGCCCCGTCGTGCTGCACTTCACCGAGCCCCCGTCACCCGAGGAGATCACCCGCGCCCTCGAGGAGACGCCGATCGCCTACTACGACGATGTCCACGGCGACCCGGACTGGCGCGCGCACCTGACCCGGGTGCTGTGTGAGCAGGTCCGCGCCGAGCTGGCGAACCCCTGATGCGCGTCAACGGCGCCAGCGCCGACCGTGCCCCCGCCCCCGGCCAGTGCCTGCGCACGTTCCTGCGCGAGCTGGGGGCCAGCGGGGTCAAGAAGGGCTGTGACGCCGGGGACTGCGGAGCCTGCACGGTGCACGTGGACGGGCGCGCGGTGCACTCCTGCATCTACCCCGCCGCCCGCGCGGCCGACGCCGAGGTGACGACGATCGAGGGCCTGGCGTCGGTCAGCGGCGAGCTGACGGAGGTCCAGACGGCGTTCAGCGCCCATCAGGCCTTCCAGTGCGGCTACTGCACCGCCGGCCTGATCATGACCGGAGCCAAGCTGACCCCAGCGCTGCGCACCGACCTCCCGCGCGGGCTGAAGGGCAACCTGTGTCGCTGCACCGGCTACCGCGCCATCGCCGCGGCCCTCACCGCACCTGGGTCGGCGGAGGGTTCCGGCCCCGGCCATGGAGCCGGGGCCGTCGGTTCCGATGTCCCCGCACCGGCCTCACGCGCCATCGTCACCGGCGCCGCCCGATACGCGCTGGACGGCGATCTGCCCGCCGGGGCGCTGGCGCTCAAGCTCGTGCGCTCCCGCCACGCCAGCGCGCGAGTGCTCAGCGTCGACGCATCCGCGGCGCTGGCCCTCGCGGGGGTCCACCTCGTGCTGACGCCCGAGGATGCGCCCGATCACCTCTTCTCCACCGCCCGCCATGACGACCATCGCGTGGACCCCGACGACACCCGGGTGCTCGACCCCGTCGTGCGCTTCCACGGCCAGCGGGTGGCGGCCGTGGTGGCCGACACCCCGGCACTGGCCGAGCGCGCCGCCGCGCTGGTCAGGATCGAGTACGCCGAGCTCCCCGCCGTATTCGACGCCACCGCGGCGCTGGCCCCCGACGCCCCGGCGGTGCACGGGGACAAGGACGCCGCGGCCAGCCGCATCGCCGATCCCGCCCGCAACCTGGTCGGGGAGATCCACGCCGAGGTCGGGGACGTGGCGGCGGGCCTGGCCGAGGCCGACGTGGTGTACGAGGAGACCTTCTCCAGCCACCGCATCCAGCACGTGCACCTCGAGACGCTCCAGGCGGTGGCGTGGATCGATGCGGAGAACCGGCTGACGGTGCGCTCCTCCACCCAGGTCCCGTTCCTCACCCGGGACGCGCTGGCGCGAATGTTCGCCCGGGCGCCCGAGTCGGTGCGGGTGCTGGCCGGGCGCGTCGGGGGCGGCTTCGGCGCCAAGCAGGAGCTGATGGTGGAGGACGTGGTCGCCCTGGCCGCCCTGGCACTGGGCCGCCCGGTGGCCATCGAGTTCACCCGCGAGGAGCAGTTCGCCGCCGCCACCACCCGCCATCCCATGGACGTGACGGTGCGCGCGGGCGCCCGGGCCGACGGGACGCTGACCGCCCTGGCCCTCGACGTGGTGTCTGACACCGGCGCCTACGGCAACCACGCCACCGCGGTGCTCCACCACGCCGTCAGCGAGTCCCTCGCCCTCTACCGCGTGGCGAACAAGCGCGCCGACGCCGTGGTCGCCTATACGAACACCGTGCCGGCCGGCGCCCTGCGCGGCTACGGGATGAGCCAGACCGCCTTCGCGGTCGAGTCCGCCCTGGACGAGCTGGCCCGGCGCCTGGACATCGACCCGGTCGCCTTCCGGCGCCTCAACGTCGTCAGAGCCGAGGACCCGCTCGTCTACGTCGAGACCTCGGCACAGCGCCCCGAGCACATGCCCCAGCTCGGCTCCTACGGGCTCGACCAGTGCCTCGACGCGGTCGAGCGCTCACTGGCCGAGGTGACCGCCGCGCCGGCTGATCCGCTGGGACCCGCCTGGCGACTGGGCAACGGGGTGGCGGTGAGCATGCTCGACTCCACGCCACCCTACGGGCACCGCGCCCAGGCGCGGATCACCGAGGACGGCGCCTACAGCGGCCGCTTCACGCTGTACGTCGGCACGGCCGAGTTCGGCAACGGCACCTCCACCGTGCTGGCCCAGCTGACCGCCGACGCCCTCGGCGTCGCCCCGGCGGCGGTCAGCCTGGTGGCGGCCGACACCGACGCGGTGGGCTATGACACCGGCGCCTTCGGGTCGACCGGCACGGTGGTGGCCGGGACCGCCGCCCTGGCGGCGGCGACGGAGCTCAAGCGTCGCCTGGACGCGCGAGCCGGTGGCTCCGGCATCACAGCCGGTGCCACCGGGACCCACGACGACGAGCCCCTGTCGGCCGAGGGTTCCACCGACGGCCTCAAGCGCACCGTCGGCTTCAACGTCCAGGGCTTTCGCGTGGCGGTGCACGCCGGCACCGGGGAGGTGCGCATCCTCCACTCCATCCAGGCCGCCGACGCCGGGACGGTGATCAACCCGCGCCAGTGCCGCGGCCAGATCGAGGGCGGCGTCGCCCAGGCGCTCAGCGCGGCGCTGTATGAGGAGGTGCGGATCGGGGCCGACGGCGCCGTGAGCACGCGCAAGCTGCGCGACTATCACGTGGCCCGCCTGGGGGACATCCCGCTCACCGAGGTGGTGTTCGCCGACACCTGCGACACCCACGTGGGCCCGCTCGGGGCCAAGCCGATGAGCGAGTCGCCGTTCAACCCCGTCGCCCCCGCCCTGGCCAACGCGATCCGCGACGCCACCGGGGTGCGCTTCACCGAGCTGCCGCTGCGCCGGGACCGGGTCTGGCGCGAGCTTCAGTGACCCTCGGCGCCGCTGCCGAGCACCGGCAGCACGCTCCAGGGAAAGTCGATCCAGCGGTCGGTGTGACGCCACACGTAGTCGCACTTGACCGTCGAGTGCGGCTTCTCATACAGCGTGGCGAAGCGGATCTCGGCGACCTTGGCGGCGCAGAACTCGCGGACCAGCGCGAGCGTCGCGCCGGTGTCGGCCACGTCATCGGCCACGAGGATGCGTGAGCTCTCGAGGTCGACGAGTTCGGGGGCCGGCGGCAGGATCATCGGCACCGCCAGGCGTTCGTCGACCCCGGTGTAGAACTCGACGTTCATCGTGAAGGTGTTCTTCACCCCCAGCGCGTAGCCGAGCGCGGCGGCGACGATGAGGCCACCGCGGGCGATGGCCAGGATCACGTCCGGTTCATAGCCGTCGGCATGCACGGCGCTGGCCAGCTCCCGCGTGGCGCTGCCCACCTCGGCCCAGGGGAGGATCTCGCGCTCGGTCGCCGGGTCGGTGTCAAGCCCACTCACGGCGCGGATCCTAGTTGCTGGCGGGTGTGACAGGGTTTCCGCCATGGCCCGCCCCCAGGCAACCCCGCGCGCCCTGGCCGTCGCGCGCGGTGACGAACCCGCCGACCTCCTGCTCACCGGCGGGCGCGTGTTCGCGCCGGCCACGCGTGAGTGGGTGGAGACCGACCTGGCCGTCGCCGACGGGATCATCGCCGGCTGGGGCCCGCGTGAGGCGCTCGAGGTCATCGACGTGTCCGGGGCGGCGCTGACCCCCGGCTTCATCGACGCGCACATGCACCTGGAGTCGACCAAGCTGTGGATCGACGAGTTCGTCAGCGCGGTGCTGCCCCACGGCACCACCGCGGTCGCCGCCGACCCCCACGAGATGGCCAACGTGCTCGGTGTGGCGGCGATCGAGGCGCTCGCCGGCGCCGCGGCCGGGATGCCGTTCTCCTTCGGGATCTACGCCTCCAGCTGCGTGCCCGCCTCGCCGTTCGAATCCTCGGGGGCGTCGTTGGATCACCACGACATCACGGCGCTGCTCGACGACGCGGCCGGGCCCGGGCTGCGCGGCGTGGCCGAGGTGATGAACTACCCGGGCGTCATCGGCGGGGACGCGGAGATGCTCGCGCGGATCCGCGCCGGGGGCAGCGGCGCGCGCTTCCGCGTCGACGGGCACGCACCCGGGGTGCGCGGGCGGGCGCTGGACGCCTACCTGGCCGCCGGGGTGGAGTCCGACCACGAGTGCACGGTGCTCGAGGAGGCCGAGGAGAAGCGCCGCAAGGGGATGTGGATCTTCCTGCGCGAGGGCTCGGCATCCCAGAATCTCATCGCGCTGGCCCCGATGATCGTCGCCCACGGCGCCGACCACGCCGCGTTCTGCACCGATGACCGCGAACCCTCGACCCTGCTCGGCCCGGGTCACATCAATGACTGCGCCCGTCTCGCCGTCGCCCAGGGGATCTCGGAGATCGACGCGATCCTGCTCGCCTCGACCCACCCCGCGCGCTACCACGGCTTCACCGCCCTGGGCCACCTCGGGCCGGGCTTCCAGGCCGACATCCTCGTGTTCGACGAGCTGGCCGGCTGGGAGCCCAGATACGTCTTCCAGGCCGGGCGCCTGGTCGCCCGCGACGGCCGTCTGGAGCCTGGCGTCGTGGCCCCCACCCCGGCGCCGGCGCTGTTCTACGACACGATGAACGTGGGCGAGCTGCCCGGTCCGTCGGACCTCACCCTCGAGCTGGCGACCGGCACCCGCGCACGGGCGGTCGGGGTGGAGAGCCACTCACTGACCACGCGCCGGCGTGAGGTGTCGATCGGGGATCCGGATGCCGACGTCTCCTTCGCCGCGGTGATCGAGCGTCACGCCGCGTCGGGTCGGATCGGGCGCGGACTGGCCACCGGCTTCACCCTGGCGCGCGGGGCGATCGCCTCGACGGTCGCCCACGACGCGCACAACATCGTGGTCATCGGTGCCAACGGCGGGGACATGGCCCGGGCGGTGGCGGAGCTGGTCAGCTTCGGCGGCGGCCAGGTCGCGGTGCTCGACGGGCAGGTGATCGGCGGGGTGCCGCTGCCGCTGGCCGGGCTGATGAGCGACCAGCCGGCGCCGGTGGTGGCGTCCCAGATCGGCGAGCTCAACGCGGCGATCCACACCCAGCTCGGCGTCACCGTGGATGAGCCCTTCATGCAGCTGAGCTTCATCGCCCTGTCGGTCATCCCGGAGCTGCGCCTGACCGACGGCGGCCTGTTCGACGTCGATGCGTTCGCCCACGTGCCCGTCGAGATCACCGATGAGGGTTTGGCCCGGTGGCCATACTCCCGTCCGTCTCCGCCGGCTTAATCTCGTCTGGTTGCCTGAGGACGGTGGCGGATTGACCGCCGAGTGCTACATCGATTTGGGGGGTCCCTTCCAGTGAATGCGACGATCACGTCCGGCTCCGGCCTGGGCCTGGGCGGCGGCGGCGTCGCCGATGAACCGACGTTCGAGGCGCGCGGGATCGACTACGTCCCGCTGGCCGAGCGCCGCGGCAAGCCCCTGGATCTGGCCTGGATGTGGGCGGGCGCCCTGTGCAACGTCGAGTATCTCGTCTACGGCACGCTGATCATGTCCTTCGGCCTGCGCTTCTGGCAGGCCGCGGTGGTGATCATCCTCGGCAACCTGTCCTACCTGGTGGCCGGGCTCGGCTCACTCCAGGGTCCCCGGGCCGGCACCGCCGCCTTCACCATCAACCGGGCGCCGTTCGGTCCGGTGGGGGCGCGGCTGATCGCCTGCTTCAACTGGATCACCCAGGTGGGGTATGAGGTCGAGGGGCTGGCACTGGTCGTGCTCGCCGGCCTGGCGCTGTTCGCCAAGGCGGGGCTCGGCGGCCACACCTGGCTGAAGATCATCCTGGTCATCGTCGCCGCGGCGATCCAGCTCGTGCTGCCCCTGCTCGGCCACGGCACCATGCTGCGCGTGCTGCGCTGGCTGGTGGCGCCCTTCGTCGTGCTGTTCGTGGTGCTCGCCTGCCTGTCGATCGGCAAGGTCCACCTCGGCGCCGGTCACGATGCGAGCTTCGCCACGATGCTGGCGGCGCTGGCGATCATCCTGTCCGCCGGTGGCTATGGCTGGCCGATGAACGCCAACGACTTCAGCCGCTACCTGGCGCCGGAGACGAGCTCGAAGAAGATCGTCTGGTCGGTGGCCATCGGCGGCTACATCCCCTCGACCCTGCTCGCCCTGCTCGGGGCGGCGCTCTACACCATCCCCGCCGTGGCGGCCGGGGGTGGCGGAGCGGTGTCGGGCCTGCCGAGCGCGTTCGCCGGCTGGTTCCTCTGGCCCTACCTGCTGTTCATCATCGTGCAGCTGTTCGCCATCAACTCGCTCGACCTGTACTCCAGCGGACTCACCCTGCAGGCGATCATCCCCAAGATCAAGCGCTGGCAGTGCGTGCTGCTCGACACCTGCGTGGCCGCCGGGGTCACCGCGGCGGTCATCTTCTCCGGGAGCTTCAACAAGGACATCACCGACTTCCTCGAGTTCATGCTCATCTGGATCGCCCCCTGGGTGGCGATCTACCTGACCGACTACTTCCTGCGCCGCGGGCGCTATGACTCCGGCGGGCTGATGGAGACGACCAAGGGCATCTACTACCGCAACGGGGGGATCCACTGGAAGGGGATCGTCGCCCAGCTGATCGGCATGGTCGCGGCGGCGTCCTGGCTGAGCGCCTACCCGGCGTGGACCTCGCCGCTGACCAACCACTTCGGCGGCTCGGACTGCTCGGTGTTCATGGGGGCGCTGTTCGGCGGGCTGGCCTACTACCTGCTCAACCGCCGCTCAGTCCCCGCGGAGGCGGCCGCGTCCTCGGATGCCGAGCCCTCCGCGGACCTGCTCGCCGAGGCGCGCCGCGAGGCCGGCTGACCCGGGCTGAGCCGGCTGAACGAGCCGACCGGGTGACCGGCGTGGACGAGGCTGACGCGCATCACCTGCGGCGGGCCTTCGCGCTCGCCGCGGAGGCGCGGGCGGGCGGCAACAACCCGTTCGGCGCCGTACTCGTGGGGGCCGACGGGGCGGTGCTGGGCGAGCAGCGCAACGCGGGCGTGGTGCCCGTCGCGGTGCGCACCATCCACGCCGAGACCGAGCTGGCGCGGGCCGCCTCCCGGGCGTGGTCACCGGGGCAGCTGGCCGGCGCGACGCTCTACTCCAGCGCCGAGCCGTGTGCCATGTGCGCCGGCACGATCTACTGGGCGGGCATCGGCCGGGTGGTCTACGGGCTGTCCGAGCGCGAGTTGCGCGCCATCACCGGTGATCACCCCGACAACCCGACGCTCGATCTGCCCTGCCGGGAGGTGTTCGCCGCCGGGCAGTTCTCCGTCGAGGTGGTCGGGCCCGCGCTGGAGGAGGAGGCGCGCGCCGTGCACGCGGGGTTTTGGGGCTAGGCGCCGCTGAGCCCGAGCGAGTTCCGCGAAATGATGGCTCTGGCCATCATTTGGAGGATCTCGCGTACGGGTCCTTCGGCGCGATGTCCTCTGACAGGGTGTCGCGCTGGGCCGACAGCTGCTCGATCGCGTCGGCCAGGTGCACCGGGGCGATGTTGTAGTCATCACGCGCCACCCGGATGCGGTGGGCGGCGAGCAGCACCTCGGAGTGGGTGTGGCCGACCGGGGGCTCGAAGCGGTAGGCGGCCAGTTCGATGAGCAGCCCGAGCGGGTCGCGGAAGTAGATCGAGTCCATGAAGCCACGGTCCTTGACGCCCGAGTGGTCGATGCCGCGCTCATCCAGACGCTCGACCGCCTGGCGGAAGCTGGCGTTGGACACGGAGAAGGCGATGTGGTGGACACATCCGGGGTCGGTCGGGGTGCGCTCGGGGTCACCCATCCGTGCCTCATTGGTGAAGACGGTGACCAGGCTGCCGTCACCCGGCTCGAAGTAGAGATGGCTCTCGGCCGGGTTGTCGAGGTTGGGCTGCTCGAACACGAAGGGCATCCCCAGGACACCCTCCCAGAAGTCGATCGAGGTCTGGCGGTCGGCGCCGACGATGGTGATGTGGTGGACGCCCTGGGACTGGAGCTTGCGCATGACCGCGAACCTACCAATGTCCTGAGGCTCCCCCCGGTACGCTCGTGTACCGTTGTCGGTGTCGGCGCGTGCGCGCAGGGGTACAGGGCCCGCGCCAGCAGGTCAACCGAAAGGGAGAACGACATGAACCGACGGACTGTCCTCGGCGGGGTGCTGGCCACCGGACTCGCCAGCCTCGCATTCGCCGCGCCCAGCCTCGCAGCGACGCCTCACCCGGGCGGGATCTTCATCCCGGCCAAGAACGGCGAGACGATCCCCCGGCACGGCGGCAGCGCCACCTCGCTCAACTGGTCGGGGTATGCCGTGACCCCCGCCGCGGGCGGGATCACCGCCGTCAACTCGAGCTTCACCGTGCCGACCGGCAACCTCCTGCTCAACCCGGCCGGGTTCGCCGCCACCTGGACCGGCATCGGCGGTTACGGCACCAGCGATCTCATCCAGGCCGGGGTCACCGAGAACACCGCACTGACCGGGACGGTCGGCGGTGGTCAGTACTACGCCTGGTACGAGCTGCTGCCGGCGTCAGAGACCGAGATCACCAGCGGGTGCACCGGCGACAGCAGCTGCACCGTCACCCCGGGGGATGATGTGTCGGTCCACATCACCAACGTCTCGGGTGACACCTGGTCGATCTCCATCACCGACGCGGGCAAGTGGACCTGGTCCAAGGACGTCAGCTACGCCTCCAGCGAGTCCTCGGCCGAGTGGATCCTCGAGGCCCCGACCATCGGCGTCCAGTCGACCCTGGCTGACGTCGGCACCACCGCGTTCACGTCATCGAGCTACGTGACGGACGGCCAGACCCACCCGGTCGCGGCCGGCGAGCCGACCGCCCTGAGCATCTCACCGTCACCCGAGGCGCTGCCCGACGGCATCGGTGATGAGGCGACCCCGTCGGCGTTGGCGCCGGACGGGGAGTCCTTCGACGCCTGCGCCTACGCATTGAGCTGCCCGACCCCGTAGACGCACGCTCCCGGGGCGCGTCTCGGCACGTGAGGCGCGCCCCGGCTCAGCCGCGGCGCATGAGGCGGCCGACCGCGGCCATCAGCTCGTCGGTGCGCGCCTCACGCTCGACCTCCGGACCGCCCATGACGCAGTGCTGGGCGTGGGAGTCCAGCAGCCCCAGGGCGACCTTGTCCAGGGCAGCCTGCACGGCGGAGATCTGGGTGAGCACGTCGATGCAGTAGCGGTCCGCCTCGACCATCCGTTCGATCCCGCCGATCTGGCCCTGGATCCGGGCCAGGCGGCGTTGGAGCTGGTCCTTGGTGGCGCTGTATCCCCGTTCGGTCATAACAGACAGGATACCCCCCAGGGGTATAGTGCGGAGGGTGAGCGTCATCTGGCACGGGATCCGCGACAGCCTGCTGATGGCCTGGGAGATCGGCTGGGCGCTCGTGTTCGGCTTCTTCGTCTCCGCGGTGATCCAGGCGTGGGTCCCGCGCGAGCGGGTGCAGAGCGCGCTGTCGGGGGCCGGCGTCAAGCCGGTGTCGCTGGCCACGGGGCTGGGCGCTGCGTCCTCATCCTGCTCCTACGCGGCGGCGGCGATCTCCAAGTCGCTGTTCCAGCGCGGCGCCTCCGCGGCGGCGAGCCTGGCCTTCCAGTTCGCCTCGACCAACCTGGTGTGGGAGCTCGGCTTCGTGCTGTGGGTGCTCATCGGCTGGCGCTTCACCGCCGCCGAGTTCGTCGGCGGGCTGATCATGGTCGCCGTGGCGGCACTGGCGGTCCGGGTGCTCATCCCGCGCGCGCTGGAATCCCAGGCCCGCGAGCACGCGATCGCCGCCGACACCGGCCACGTGCACCACAGCTCCGGGGGCGAGGTCTACGGCGGTCTGTGGGACCGCCTCACCAGCGTGGGCGCGTGGTCCGATGTCGCCCACAACTTCCGCGGCGACGTCCAGATGCTATGGCGCGAGATCGCCATCGGCGTGGTGCTGTCGGGCTTCATCGCCCAGGTGCCCGACTCGGCCTTCCACGTCCTCTTCCTGCAGTCATCCTCAGGGCTGGTGCAGGCACTGTGGGGCGCGGTCATCGGACCCGTGCTGGCGGTGGCCACGTTCGTCTGCTCCGTGGGCAACGTCAGCCTCGCCGCGGTGCTGTGGAGCGGCGGGCTGTCCTTCGCCGGAGTGATCGCCTTCCTGTTCTCGGACCTGCTCATCCTGCCGCTGGTGGTCATCTACCGCCGCTACTACGGCGGTGCGTTCACCACCCGTTACCTGGCGGCGATGGTCATCGCCATCGTGGTGGCGGCGCTGGCCGTCGACGGCCTGTTCGCCCTCCTCGGGCTGTCGCCGAGTGGCGCGCGGCCGCTGCGCGCCGACGTGTTCGCCGGCGTCCACGTCGACTACAAGCTCTGGCTGAACCTCGCGGCGGCGCTGGCGTTCGCGGGGCTGTGGGGGCTGACGCTGCGCCGGGGGGTGACGGACCCGGTGTGCGGGATGGTGGTCGACCGCGCCAAGGCGGTGCGCCACGGCGGCCACTTCTTCTGCTCGGAGGGCTGTCGGGACACCTACCTCGCCGATCCGGCACGGTACGCGCGCGAGGCGCCGGCTACCGCGGTGCCAACCGGTAGTAGTCCTCGGCACTGACGGTGATGAAGCCAGTCGACAGGTACAGGCCGAGTGCCAGGTCGTTCTCGGCCTCGACCTGGAGCTCCACCCGCTCGGCGCCCTGCTCGCGCAGCAGCTCACAGAGCCGGCCCAGCGCGTCGCGCCCGATGCCACGCCCCCGGTACTCGGGGTCGATGGCAAATCCGGCGATGTCACCCCGGCCGTCACTCAGGCCCAGCCGGGCCTGACCCACCGGCACGCCGGCGTGC
>CAZZVR010000077.1:0-16242 GCA_964657595.1 Burkholderia sp. PAMC 26561
TGACGTTCCCCACCACCGGCCAGGACGCGACCCTCACGGGCCTGCAGAACATCCTGTCGGGCTATCAGTGCGGGACGGTGTACAAGGCGGTCTACAAGGAGGCTCAGGCCGCGGTGGCTCTGGCCATCTACCTGCGCGCCAACAAGACCGCGCCGTCCAGCCTGCTCAACGGCACGACCAAGGACCCGACCACCAAGGCGTCGGTTCCGTCGGTGCTGCTCACCCCGGTCTGGGTGACCACCAAGAACATGCAGTCGACGATCGTCGCGGACAAGTTCGTCCCGACCTCGCAGCTGTGCAGCGGAACCTACAAGGCCGACTGCTCGAAGTACGGCATCTCGTAGGAGGTGAATGACCGCTTGAGCTGAATCTGCATTCAGCTCAAGCGGTCGCCACCGCGTCAGGAGAACAGATGACTGATTCCCAAGAACTTCTTTCACTGCGCGGGGTGACCAAGCGCTTCGGCCCGGTCCAGGCCCTGCGCGACGTCAACCTCGACATCCCCGCCGGCAAGGTCACCGCGCTGATCGGTGACAACGGAGCCGGCAAGTCCTCGTTGATCAAGACCGTCTCGGGCCTGTGGCCCCAGGACGGCGGCCAGATCCTCTGGGAGGGCAAGGAGGTCCACCTCAACGGCCCGCGGGCCGCCGAGGCCCTCGGCATCACCACGATCTACCAGGACCTCGCGCTGTGCGACAACCTCGACATCGTGGAGAACATGTTCCTCGGTCATGAGGAGATGCGCCGCGGCGTGCTGGACGAGGCCCGCATGGAGGCAGCTGCGACCCAGACGATGAAGGAGCTGTCGGTCAAGACGATCAAATCGATCCGCCAGCCCGTCCGCTCCCTGTCGGGCGGCCAGCGCCAGTCCGTCGCCGTGGCCAAGGCGGTCATGTCGGAGGCCAAGCTGGTGATCATGGACGAGCCGACCGCCGCCCTGGGCGTCGCTCAGACCAAAATGGTGCTCGACCTGATCAAGACCCTGTCGGGCCGTGGTGTGGCCGTTCTCGTGGTCTCCCACAACATGGTCGACGTGTTCGAGGTGGCCGACCGCATCGCGGTCATGTACCTCGGCAACTGCGTGGTCCAGGGGCCCGCATCAGACTTCAACCGTCAGTCCGCGGTCGAATGGATGACCACCGGCGACCTGAGCAAGGCGGCTGCGTAATGAGCGCGACAGACAACGAGCCAATGCAGGACACCCCCGGGGTCGCCCTGTCGGACGCGGAACTCACCACGGTCGCGCCGGAGATCCTGGCCAACAGCATGGGCGACTACGTCCGGGCCTGGGCGGCACGGGTCAAGAACGGCGAGTCCGGGGCGCTGCCGGTCATCGTCGGCCTGATCGTCATCTGCATCTTCTTCCAGCTCGAGCGCTCGCAGTTCCTGCACGCCCAGAACCTGGTCAACCTGTTCGTCCAGGCTACGGTGTTCATCCTCTTCGGCGTAGCCGAGACGTGGGTGCTGCTGCTGTCGGAGATCGACCTGTCGGCGGGCTTCGGCGCCGCCGTGGGCGCCTTCGTCATGGTCGACTTCAACTCGACACCGATCAGCTTCCCCTGGTGGCTGGCGATCATCGTCGGGCTGGTCGTCATGGTCATGATCGGCGCGCTCCAGGGGGCATTGGTCGCGTTCCTGGGCCTACCGTCCTTCATCGTGACCTTGGGTGGCTATCTGGGACTCACCGGGGTGATGATCGAGATCGCCAACATCGACAAGACCGACGTCGGCGGGGTGATCTCCAGCCACGGCGTCATCCTCGACCTCAACAACAGCCGCATCTCGCCGACCGCCGGGTGGATCATCACGATCATCCTCATCGCCGGGTTTGCGGCGGTGTCGCTGCTGCGACACCGCTCGCGGGTGTCCAAGGGCCTGAGTGCCCCGCCGCTGGGTGTCACCCTCCTGAGCGTCACCGGGGTGGCGATCGTCGGCGTGGTGCTGATGCTCATCTTCAACTCCAACCAGGGTCTCGGTCTGGTCACCATCAAGGGCACGCCGTACGTGATCCCGCTCGTCTTGGCGATCATCATCATCTCCAGCCTGTTCATGTCCAAGACCCGCACGGGCCGCTACATCTACGCGGTCGGCAACAGTCCCGAGGCGGCGCGGCGCGCCGGTATCAACGTGAAGTGGATCCAGACCCTCGGGTTCATCCTCTGCAGCGTCACGGCCGGCTTCGCCGGTCTGGTCTACGCCTCCACTCAGGGCAACATCTCCACCGACTTCAACGGTGGCCAGGATGTGCTGTTCGCCGTCGCGGCCGCGGTGATCGGCGGTACCAGCCTGTTCGGGGGACGCGGCAAGATCGTCAACGCCCTGCTCGGCGGCATCGTCGTCGCGGTGGTGTTCAACGGACTCGGCCTGATGGCTGTGAGCACCGCGATCCAGGACATGATCACCGCGGTGGTGCTGCTCGCCGCGGTGGTGCTCGACGCCGCCGTGCGGCGCCGCTCCACGGCTCGCTAGCTGTCCCGCATACCCGGTCAGGTGAGGCGCCCGGCGGTTTCCACCGCTGAGCGCCTCGCCGCCTGGGTGGTGCTCCAGAACGCCAGCACAAGCACGAGCACGCCCAGGCCACAGATGATCACCCAGCCGGGATGGCTGGCGGCGGCGAAGTTGGCCCCGATCTGCTGGGTGGCGCCCAGGCCGGTGACCGCGCCGGCGATCGCCACGCCAAGCGCGAAGCCGACCTGACGGCCGGTGGACGCCACCGCGGCGGCGACGCCGGACTGGCTCGGCGGCATGCCCGAGATCGCCGTGTTGGTGATCGGCGGGTTGACCATGCCGAAACCGACGCCGAGCAGAAAGTAGGTCGCAAAGAGCTGCCACGTCGGCGTGTGGACGCTCAGGCCGAGGAACAACAGGGGGGCGACGGTCAGAGCCAGGCCGGCGATGACCAGCGGCAGGCGCGCACCGCCGTTGCCGACGATGCGGCCGCTGATCGGCGCCAGGACGAGCATCATCGCCGCCGTGGGCAGAGTGAACAGGCCGGCGTGCAGGGCGGAGAAGCCACGGGCGTCCTGCAGGTAGAGGGTGTTGAGGAAGAGGAACCCGCTGAGCGCGACGAAGGCGGCGACCGCGATGGCGGTGGCCCCGGTGAACGGGCGCGAGTGGAAGAAGCGCAGTTGGATCAGCGGATCGCGGTGGTGAAGCTCGTAGGGGACAAACAGGCTCCAGGCCACCAGCGAGGCGGCGAAGCAGCCGATGATGATCGGCGAACCCCAGCCCTCCCGGGCGCCCTCGATGATCGCGAAGACCAGCGTGGCCAGCCCGGTGAGGATGAGGATCTGGCCCACGGGGTCAGGCCTGCGCGCCCGCTCGGCCTTGGAGTTGGGGACGAAGCGGAAAGTGAGGAGGAGCGCGAGCAGGCCGATGGGCAGGTTGACCACGAACACCCAGCGCCAGCCGGGGCCGTCGACCAGGACGCCGCCGAGCACCGGTCCCAGCGCGGTGGAGATACCCACCACCGAGCCCCACACCCCCAGGGCCTGGGCGCGCTCCTTGGGATCCTCGAACACGTTGCGGACGATCGACAGCGCCACCGGGTTGAGCATTGAGCCGCCAATGGCCTGCAGGACACGCGCCCCGACCAGGAAGTCGAGGCTGGGCGCGATGGCGCAGCAGCCCGAGCCCACCGTGAAGATGATCACGCCGATCATGAACACCGGCTTGCGCCCGAGCCGGTCAGCGGTCGAGCCCATGAGCATGAGCAGGCTGGCGATGACCAGCGTGTAGGCGTCGATCGTCCACTGCAGATCGGCCAGGCTGGCCTTGAGATCCTTGTGGATCGAGGGCAGCGCGACGTTGACGATCGAGTTGTCGAGCGACACCAGCAGCAGGCTCATGCAGCAGATGCCAAGAATGAGCAGCCGCCGCCCGCGCGTCCGGGTCTCGGCGGGGTGCGCGCTGGGGCTGCTCAGAGTCGTCACTGCTTGCCTGTATACCCCGGCGCGGGGGTTTCAGTACGGCAGCCTGCATAAATGGGCAGCGTCGTACGTGCTGCCCTCGGGCTACAGGCCCGCAGGGAAGGTGTAGGAGCGGTGGGGTGGCACGTAGGGTCCGACCTCGATGACGATCTCGGCGTGCTCGGTCAGGGCCGGGGCCCGGGCCACCCGCCGACCCGCCAGGTAGTAGCGGACCGGACCGCGGAAGGAGGCGAGCCGGGTGGGGTTGAGGGGCTGGCCCCAGGCGCGGAAGAGATCGGCCAGCGTGGCGCCGGGCCGGAAGTGCACGGTGCCGGTGGGGTCGGTGGTCACCACGTTGCCGTAGCAGGCTGAACGGTGCCCGACGCCCGCGGGGATGAGCACCACGCGGTTGGCGCCGAACAGCTCGATGTGGGCCGCCTCACGGCCCGGGGTGGCACGACATCCGCCGGTGGGCGTGCCGGTGACGACGGGATGGAAGCGGGGCCCGGCGCCGATCGGCCGCATGCCGGCCAACAGCCGGGCGGGGATCGACACGGTCGACCCGCCGGCGCCACATCCCGCCAGGGCCAGCGCGGCGAGGGCGCCGAGCGCGGCGGATCGCCTCACCGCGTCAGCGGACGGCGCATCCCCACCAGGACCAGACTGAGCCCCCCGCCGAGCAGCAGCACGGTGGCCGCCCGGGTGAGCCAGCCGGGCAGGATGAGCTGCAGGTCCTGGTGGGTGAGGATCGGCAGGAAGGTCAGCCCGGCCCACAGGGCGAAGGCGGCGACGACCAGGGGCAGGGCCGCGGGGAAGCGCCCGCGGGCAAAGAGGGTGGCGCCGGCCAGGATCACCAGCAGCGCCACGGCGAACTCGGCCACCTGGACCGGGCTGACCGACGGGCGGCCGTGGAGCAGTCGCGCGGCGGCGACGACCACCAGGGCGGCCAGCAACGACCCGGTCAGGCCGACCACCAGGCGGCGATCCAGGGCGTCAGAGCGCAGCCGCCAAGCCGCGAGCACGCAGAGCAGGATCACCACCACCGGCCAGAACCACACCACCGAGGGGTGGGGCTGGAAGTAGAGACCGCCTGACACGTGCGTCGTCCTCCCGTTGACTGACAGGGCGATGCTCCAGGGGCCCGCGTAGCGCTGTCCGGGGGTGAGGGTCTGGCGGGCAAAGGCCTGCAGACGCCCGTCGCGCCACTTCCACTGATGCCCGGAGGAGACCTTGACCCAGTGCGGCGGGGTCCGGGCGGTGATCTTGGCCGGAGGGATGGCCTCCACCGGGGTCTGGGAGATGTAGAAGAGCAGCGAGTTGTGATTGACGTAGACGCCGTTGCGGTTGAACTTCAGCCACGGGGCGCCGAGCTGATCGAGCACCTGAACCGACTCGGACGGGTCGACCTTCAGCCACAGCTGCAGGTAGCCGTCGATGACCTTGGCCTGGACCCCAGCGGGAACGTGGCTGACCCGGGCGGCGAAGTTGGTGGCGATCGGATCGACCGGTCCGTCGGCCAGCGCGGACACCGGCGTAGCCAGGGCATAACACACGGTCAACGCCATAATGAGAAGCGCTGTGCGTCGCATCATCGCTGCCATTCTCGCGCCCCTGGCGTTGATGGGGCTTGGCGCCGTGTTAGCGCCGGGCGCGCTCGCCGACGGAGACCCCGCCAGCGACGTGCTCGTCTTCGACACCGTGTTCAACCCGCCGGACTCAGGCGCGCCCGCGCAGTCGGCCGCCACGCTCCGGGCGACGGTGCAGGCGGCCAACCGCGCCGGGTACCCGATCCGCGTGGCCCTGATCAACTCCCCGGCTGACCTCGGCACGGTGACCCAGCTGTGGCAGGAGCCCGCCGACTATGCCTTCTACCTGCGTCGCGAGCTGTCCCTGCAGTTCCACGGCGTCGTGCTCGTGGTGATGCCCGGGGGCTACGGACTCGGGGTACCCCAGAAGACCCCGCCCACCCAGGACGTCGGGGTGATGAACCGCGAGACCGGCCCCGGCTCTGACCTGGCCGCTGGCGCGCAGCAGGCCGTGATCGCTCTGGCCAAGGCCAACGGTGTGTCGCTCAAGGTCGGCGCGGTGGCGCTGCACCCCAGCTCGAGCGCCTCGAGCTCGCCGGTCGCCCTGATCGGCTTCATCGTCGGTCTGGTGGCGGTGGCCGGCGCCTGGCTGGCCAGTCTGCGGTTACGGCCCTTGCGCCGGCGGGCGATGGCATGAGGCGCCTGATCTTCCTGCTCGCGATGGTGCTCGCGCTGGCCGTCCCGGCCGGAGCGCTGGCCGACGGTGACCCGGGCTCTGATGTGCTGGTGTACCAGAACCTGTTCGTCGGCGCCGGAGACAACATCTCACCGGCCCAGCAGACCCAGCTGGGCAAGCTGCTGGATGCCACCACCGCGCTGCACGCCCGCGTGCGGGTGGCGATCATCGGCCAGCGCGACGACCTGGGGGCGGTGACCCAGGAATGGGGTCAGCCCGCCAGCTATGCCCACTACCTGGGCACCGAGCTCGAGCTGGCCTACAACAGCCGACTGCTCGTGGTGATGCCCCAGGGGGTCGCCACCTTCTGGTACGGGCACGACACCGGCACGGCCTTGAAGGTCGCCAGCGGCTCCTCCCCGGCCCAGCTCGTCAACGCCGCGGTCGCCGGGGTCGACTCGCTCGAGGCCTCCGCCGGGATCTCCCGCGCGGGCCTGGCCAAGGCCGCGCGCTCAGCCGGCGTCACCTCGGCGGCGGTGTCGGCGGTGAAGTCGAGCCCCGCCGGCGCTGTGGCGTCCGCCGGTGCGCTGAGAGCTGGCACTGAGCCCAAAGCCAGTGCCAGCACCACCCACGTCAGTCCGGTGATCGTCGTAGTGGGCCTGCTCGTCGTGCTCGGCGCCGTGTTCTGGGCGCCGCCGCTGTGGCGTCGCCGCGGCCTTCTGGCCCAGGGCGGAGCGGCGCTGCCGGGCCTGGCGCTCGGCCTGACCGCGATCGGCGCGCTGGTGGTCGTGGCGGTGGTGATCCACACCAACGGCGCCAGCAGCGCGAGTGACACCGCCCTGGCCACCAACCCCAACCTGTCGGGGGTGACCTCGCTCGGCAACAGCCGGATGGCGCCGAACTTCACCCTCACCGACGAGTCCGGCCACCGAGTCAGCCTGAAGCAGTACCGCGGCAAGGTCGTGCTGCTGTCCTTCACCGACGACGAGTGCCAGACCATCTGTCCGTTGACCACCCAGGCGATGGTCGACGCGCGCGACGCCCTGGGTCCTGCGGCCAAGGATGTGCAGCTGCTCGGCGTCGACGCCAACCCCAAGTCCACCCAGGTCGATGACGTGCTCAGCTACACCCAGCTGCACGGGATGCTCGGCCAGTGGCACTTCCTCACCGGCGGGCTCTCACAGCTCAGAAGCACGTGGCAGAACTACGGCGTCGCCGACGACATCAGCACGGACGCGAACATCATCGACCACACCCCGGCGCTCTACATCATCGGGCCCGACGGGAAGATGCGCTACAGCTCGGTCACCTACCCCAACTACTCGGCGATCCCCCAGTACGGACAGGAGCTGGCCCAGGCCATGTCCGACGTCCTGCCGTCGCACCCCAAGGTGGCGACCACCTACTCCTACGCGACGATCAAGGGCATCTCGGCCTCGACCAAGGCCACGCTGGCCAAGGTCGGTGGCGGCACCGTCACCGTGGGAACCGGCAAGCCGCACCTGTACCTGTTCTTTACCACCTGGGACCAGCAGTCCACCGCGATCAAGGCGCACATGGAGCAGCTCAACGCCTACGCGCGTGAGGCCAAAGCGCGCGGCCTGCCGCCGCTGACGGCGATCGACGAGGCGGCGGTCGAACCCAATCAGTCCACGGTCACCCGGTTCCTCGCCGGGATGCACCTCGACTACCCGGTGGCGATCGACCAGACCGGCCAGCTGGCCGACGGCTACGGCATCCAGGGCGAACCCTGGTTCGTGCTCGGCGTGCCCCGCGCAGCGAACACCGCGGCCGATCCGACCGCCGACACTCCGTGGAGCCAGGAGGTCTACACCCAGGGCTGGCCCAGCCTGAAGACCCTGGAGACGAGCATTCCGGCCGCGCTCAAGCCGGCCAAGGTCACCGGTGGCGCGGCGGCGGTGGCTCGGGAGCTCAAGGGCTCGCCGGCGCCGCTGGCCTCCCTGCACTCCCAGTCCAGCCGGCTGCTCGACGCCGGCTCGGCGAGCTCGTCTACGGGTGCGCTGGTGGCGCGGCTCAAGGCGCTGCGGGGCTACCCGGTGGTGGTCAACGTGTGGGCGTCGGACTGCGCGCCGTGTCAGAAGGAGTTCGAGTACTTCGCGGCGGAGTCGGCGGCGTATGGCTCCAAGGTAGCTTTCATTGGCATCGACTACGACGATTCGAGCGCCTCCGCCGCCCAGGGGTTCCTGGCCCGTCACCACGTCAGCTACCCGAGCTACAGCATCCCCGACGGGGCCGTTCCCAGCGCGGTGGCCCGGGGCGGCATCGAGTACAACCCCACGACCATCTTCATCGCCCCGGATGGCAAGCCGAGCTACACGCAAATCGGCGCGTACCGATCCGCTCAACAGCTCGGGTCGGCGATTCAGAGCTACGCCCTCGGCGGCTCGTCCTGACGCATCCGGAGTCCAGGTCGCCCTGGACCCCAACCGAGGTGGCGCAGGGCAACCCAGGGGAGTGGCGAAACCCCCAGACAGCGATGACTGACGCCTGGGTGTATCTGCTGCGCTGTGTCGACGGCTCGCTCTACACCGGTTGGACCGTCGATGTCGAGGCGCGCCTGGCCCGCCACCGGACCGGCCGGGGGAGCCGATACACGGCCAGCCGGCGACCCCTGGAGCTAGCGCTGGCGATCCCCATGCCCGACCGGACCGCCGCCCGGCGCGAGGAGGCGCGCATCAAACGCCTGCCGCGGGCGGAGAAGCTCGCACTCATCGCGGCTATGACGCCGGCGGGGTGACGCTCTCAGTCAAGGCCGCGGTGAGCCAGGCGCGGACGGTGGGCTCGACCGGGTCCGCGGAGACGTCGCTGAAGGAGATCGCACGATCACTCCTCCAGCAGCGCCGCCAGGAACCGGTCCTTGCCGTCGAGGAACGCGCGGGTGAGGCGCACGAGCTCAGTGTCCTCATACGCCACCTCGGTGATGCCGTCCTCTGAGCAGGCGTAGATGGTGGCGTCGGGATAGGCCAGGATCAGCGGTGAGTGGGTGGCGATGACGAACTGTGACCCCGCGGTGACGAGCTGATGGATGCGCTGGAGGCAGGTCAGGCAGTTCTGGGCTGACAGCGCGGCTTCGGGCTCGTCAAGCAGGTAGAAGCCGTCGGGCCCGAAGCGGTTCAGCAGGACCGCGAGGAAGGACTCGCCGTGGGACTGCTGGTGCAGTGAGGTGCCGCCGTAGGCGGCCAGTGCCCGCGCGGGGTCCCCGGCGGCGAGCTCGTCGACGTAGGTGGCGGCGGTGAACAGGCTCTCAGCACGCAGGAAGAAGTCGGTCCGGGGACGCCGGGACCCGCGCACCAGGCGCAGGCTCGCCCCCAGCTCCGAATGTGAGTCGCGGGTCGAGAAGGCGAAGTTCGAGGAGCCGCCCTCCGGGTTCATCCCCGCGCCGACGGCGATCGCCTCGACCAGGGTCGACTTGCCACTGCCGTTCTCGCCTGTCAGGTAGGTGACCTTGGGGTGCAGGGCCAGGCCGTGGTTCAGACCCGCCACCACCGGCAGGTCCCACGGGTAGCCGTCGCGAGACTCCCCATCGGCAGGGGGCGCAAGCTTGAGCGCTTTGACGAATGCCGTGTCGAACCTGCGGCGAAACCCCCGGTCGGTTGTCCGGTTGGTCATTCAGCGCTCGTCAGCCGGTAGTGCGCGTGGGGAGCGTCTCGGGAGATCACATCGCCCGCCCGGCGGAACCCCAGCTTGGCCAGCACCGCCGCGGACGCCGTGTTCTCCGCCGTGACCACGGCGGTGAGCTCCGCCAGGCCCAACGGTCCGAAGGCCGCGTCCACACAGAGCCGTGCCGCCTCGGTGGCGTACCCCTGATGCCAGTGAGCGTGCCCGAGGGTGTAGCCGAGCTCGACGCTCCGGCCGCGCGTGTGGAGGCCGGCATCGCCGATGAGCCGGGCCGTCGCACGCTCGATAACGGCCCAGCAGCTGAAGCCGTGGGCGCGCTGATGCGCGACGTAGCCGTTGAGCATGGCCGACGTGCTGGCGATGTGGGTGACCGGGCCGCCGCCCACCCAGCGCATGACCCGCTCATCCGCGTAGATCGGGTGCATCGCCCGGCGGTCAGAGACGGTGAACGGGCGCAGCGCGACGCGCTCTCCGACCAGGGGGAATCTCATGGGCCAGACTCTAGGCCCACCCTGGAGCCGAGTCCGGTTATGCTCCAGCCGTGGGCTTCACCGTCCTCTCGGCTGATGATGCGTTCTGGCGGCCCTCGAACCAGATGGGGGTTCTCAATACCGACCTGGCGAAACAGCTGTCCGCCGATCGGTTCGGCGCACGGATGTGGCGTTTGGCGCCCGGTCAGGCCTCGACTCGCCACCGCCACAACAGCCAGCACGAGCTATACGTCGTGCTCGAGGGTGTCGGGCGTATCCGCGTCGAGCAAGAGTCGCTCACCGTCCCGCGGCTGTCGGCCCTGCTCGTCGAGCCCGACACGGTCCGCCAGATCTTCAACGACACGCCCGATGAGGTGCTCTGGCTGGTCGTGGGAACGCCCGCTGAAGCGGCCAACACCCTGGAGATGACGCCCGAGCAGCTCGCGCATCTCTATCCCGACGGCCCCAAGGCGCTGCCGCCCGAGCTCGTGACCGGCCCAATCCCTTCCGAGTAGAACCCCGGAGCCGGGCGGCGAGGCCATCTCGCCGCCCCTCGCCCGATCGCTCCCGGCCCGGGCCCGGTGTCAGCTCACGTCGCGCAGACGGTCGTCGACGACCCCCACGGTGAGGGCGTAGGCGCTGTGGGTGAACAGGCAGGTGACGATGTAGCCCCGCGACCAGCGCCACGGGGGTGGCGTACGTCCCAGCAACGGGAACAGGCTGAGCGTCGCTCCCAGCAGGGTGGCGCCGAAGCCGAGCGTGGCCCAGGGCTCCCCGACGCGCAGGCGCAGTACGCCGTGCCACAGACCGAAGACCGACCCGTAGCTCCAGCGCAGAGCCGTGCCGAGCTGCATGTCCCGGGATTCGGCAACCTGGCCGAGGTGGAGGATGCTGACGACGATCTTGCCGGGAACGTCGCTGTCGTCGTAGTCCAGCGGCGTGCCGTGGGGGCTGTGGCGGGCCCGGCGCTCCAGCGCGTAGGCGAGCCCGAGGGCCGCGGTCCCGCAGGTACCCGCCGCCACGCTGCGCAGCGGCCAGGGGATCTGATCGAGCAGACGGCGCGGGGGTGCCATGGACGCGAAAGCTAGCGACTCCGGCTGAGCCGGCGCCGCGCGACGGTGCGGCAGGGTCAGGACGGCCGCCGCGGCCGGGGCGGTCGGCGCGCGAGCCTCCCCACCGAGCGCAACGGCCGCGGTACATGGGGCGCATGAGGCGGGTGGGGCGGGGCCACCGGCGGCTCGGGCGGGTGCAGCAACTGGAACTGCTGCTCGGCTCGCGCCTCGCGTTCACGACTCTCGAGCTCGAACTTGTCCTCGTCGAAGGTCATGCGGATGAACCAGTTCGACATCCAGACCATCGCGGCGATCGCGATCAACGTCCAGCCGAAGGCCTGTGAGGTCACCCCGGCGGTCCCGAAGACGAGCAGGAGGATCCCGGCGAGCGCAGGTGCGCCGATCACGAACCAGCGGGTTGCACGGGTCAACATGTCGCGGTCCTCCTACCCCGGGGAGCCCGCCGTGAACGGCGCCCCGGGGATTCGGTCACGGTGAGTCAGCTGCCGCTCGGTGACTCAGCGGCCTCGTCAGCGGTCTCGGCCGGGGCGGCCGGTGCGTCAGGGTCGTCAAGCCAGTAGGAGAGGTGATCCGCGGGCTGGGCCTGGGCGTCGGGGCTCTCGTTCATGCGGGCGACCTTGCGCGCCGCCTTGTCGAGCCGACGCTCACGGACCTTCCGCTCGCGGTTCAGCTTGTTCATGGTGGTCTTCGGCTTGCTTGACGCCATGATCAGCCCTCCGCGTCGGTCCGGGCCTGACGGACGGCGCGGCGCTCAGCCGCCTCGGCCTTCAGCGTGGCCTGCTTGGTGGCGACTTCGGCGAAGTGGGCGGCGCGACGCTCGGTGGCGCTCAGGTACCGCGTGGGGCGAGGTGCGGCGAACGCACGATCTGACACCGTCGGTTTGTTCGTGTCTGTCATAGATGCCTCTCGGTATGTATGTGAGGGCCGATGCCCTCGGGGACCGCTCATCACGAGCGAATGAGCAGGATTGACGTCGCCGTGCGCCTGGTCGGCACACCTTTGCGACCGCGCCTTCAGAAATCCACCCTGAGATGGCTCGAGAAGCCCCGAGACATCCCCGTGCTGCGGGCTGGAAAACCGGCGCAGACACCGCGGATCTCCATTTACTCTACTCGTCGCGGCGACGGATTGGGTCAGACCAGGCGGACGATCGCCACGATCCCCACGATCACGATGACCGCCCGCAGCGCCAACGGCGGCAGCTTCTGGCCGAAGCGCGCACCGATCACCCCGCCCAGCACGGATCCGAGCGCGATGAGCCCGGCGACCCCCCAGTCCACGTGGGCGGCAAACACAAAGATGACTCCGGCGACGAGGTTGACCACTCCGGCAAGGATCACCTTGGCGGCGTTGAGACGCTGGAGCTCGTCATCGATGGTCAGGCCGAGGATGGCCAGCAGCATGATCCCCTGGGCCGCGCCGAAGTAGCCGCCGTAGATCCCCGAGCAGAAGACCCCCACCATGGCCGCGGCACCGACGCCCTCGCCGATGGCCCGGCGGTGCTGGCCGAGGAAGCGATTGATCCAGCGCTGGGTGACGATGAGCAGGAGGGCCAGCCCGATGAAGAAGGGGACGATCGCCTTGAACGCGTTGGCGGGCAGGCTCAGCAGCAGCACCGCCCCCACGATGCCCCCACCGGTGGAGGCACAGGCCAGGGGCAGGACCCGGTTGCGCTGGCCCTGGAGGAGTTTGCGGTAGCCGAGGGCACCCGACACCGTGCCCGGCACCAGCCCGATGTTGTTCGAGACGTTGGCCACCAGCGGCGTGTAGCCGAAGGCCAGCAGGGTGGGAAAGGTGATCAGCGTGCCCGAACCCACCACGGTGTTGATCGTCCCGGCGGCGATTCCCACCCCGAAGATCGCCGCTGCATGCCAGAACGTCACGTCGGGTCAACGATATTGCGCTTCCGTCAGCTAGGTTCAGCCCCCGACCCCCGCGAACGGAGTGACATGCCCGACATCAGCTACAGCGCCGCCCCCGGCCGCCAGCTCAAGGCCTACGTGGCCCACCCGCGCGGCAGCGGACCCTTTCCCGGGGTCGTCGTGGTCATGGATGCGCTGGGTCTCAGCGACGACATCCGCGTCCAGGCCGACCGGCTGGCCGCCGCGGGCTACCTCGCGTTCGCCCCGGACCTCTACTCCGGGCGCGGCCTGAAATGCGTCATGGCCACGCTCAAGGCGTCCCGCGAGGGCACCGGTGAGGCCTACAGCGACATCGAGGCGGCTCGCGTCTGGCTGGCGGACCGCGATGACTGCACCGGCAAGGTCGGGATCATCGGCTTCTGCATGGGCGGCGGCTTCGCCCTGCTGTCGGCACCCCAGTTCGCCTTCCAGGTCTCCTCGGTCAACTACGGCGAGGTCCCCGAGGATGCCGTCACGCGGCTCGCCGGCGCCTGTCCGGTCGTGGGGAGCTACGGCAAGCGTGACCGGACCCTGCCCGGCCGGGCGGCGCGGCTCGAGACGGCGCTGGACGCCTTGAACATCGCCCACGACGTCAAGGAATATCCCCACGCCGGCCACAGCTTCATGAACCGGATCAGCACCGGTCCGCTGGGCCCGCTGGTCCGCTTCGTCGGCATGAACTACGAGCACGACGCCGCTGAGGACGCCTGGGGACGCATCAGCGAGTTCTTCGAGACGTATCTGCGCTGAGCCCCCCGGCGTCGCCCGCCCCAACCGCCGGGATCTGAGCCCCGCGCAGCACCACGATCTCGCCGGGGGCGTTGCGCAGCAGCCAGGCGATGTCGTCGGCGTCGAAGCCGTGGCGTCCGTCGGCGGCGGCCGCCACGATGATCCGGTCATAGCGCTCGTGCTCGATCGTCTCGCGCAGGGCATGGCGCAGCGTGCGACCCCGCTCGATGCGTGACTCCACGGGCACCCCGGCGGCCGCGGCCCGCGCCTCGATCTGCTCCTGCAGCGGCATGGCCACCTGGGACTGGCGCGGCAGCGGTGCGGCAAGGGACATCCGCAGCGGCACCCGGGCCAGGAACACCGGCACCAGGGTGGCCGACTCAGCCCGGCTGAGACGCAGGGCGACGTCAAGGGCAGCCGGGGAGCCACCGCTGGCCACATAGGGGAAGAGGATGCGCCCGGGACCGGCCGCGAGCGTCTCCGCCAAGGCGTCGTGGCGGCGGCGCACCAGCAGCGCCGCGGCGATCACCGCGGCGGCCAGCACCACCAGACCCACGGCCACGCCGATCATCGCTCACGCTCGTTCGGCACGACCACGCGGTCGGCCACGATCTGCACATCGACCCCGGCCAGGCGAGCCAGCAGGGCCAGCGGCAGCTCCGGTGAGGTCAGTCGCGCCAGGGGACCCCGCGGCTGGGGGGTTCCCATCAGCACGAAGGTGGTCCCCCGTTCCTGGGCCACCCGGGCCACGACCTCCACCACGACATCTCCGTACTCCACGAGCAGGTGTGCGCCGAGCACCGAACACAACTTGCGCACGGCAGCCAGCTGCTCCTCCTGCTCGGCCGTCGGCTCCTTCAGCGCCACCCACAGGACGTCGAGCTCCGCACCCGTGCGCTGGGCCGCACGCCAGGCGCGGCGGACGATCCGCTGGGCCTTGGGCTTGGGCGTGATGATCGCCAGCAGCCGGTCCGAGATGTCCGGGCGCACACGCTTGGCCTCGACCTCCTCGGCGACCTGGCGCAGGGCCGTCTCACGCAACGCGGCCAGGTTCTCGATGCGGAAGAAGCCGTCGAGCGCGGCGCCGATGGCGTCGGGGCGGTAGATCTTGCCCGCCCGCAACCGCTCCAGCAGCGCCTCGGGGGTGAGGTCGACCAGTACCACCTCGTCGGCCTCGGACAGCAGGGTGTCGGGGATGGTCTCGCGCACCCGCACCCCGGTCAGGTCGGTGACGCGGTCATTGAGCCCCTCGATGTGCTGGATGTTGACCGTCGAGTAGACGTCGATCCCCGCCGCCAGCACGTCCTCGACGTCCTCGTAGCGCTTGACATGCTCGACCCCGGGCGCGTTGGTGTGGGCGAGTTCGTCGATCAGGCACAGCTCGGGGTCGCGGCGCAGGATGCCGACCAGGTCCATCTCCTGGAGACGGTTGCCCCGGTAGGAGACCCCGCGCCGGGCCAGCACCTCCAGGCCGGTCGCCTGGGCGGCCGTCTCGGGCCGGTCGTGGGGCTCGAGGTAGCCGACCACTACGTCCCGCCCGGCCTCCGCCTCGGCATGTCCCTCCTGGAGCATCCGGTAGGTCTTGCCGACCCCGGCCGCCATCCCGATGAAGATCTTGTGGCGTCCCCGGGTGACCGGCGCCGCGCCCGGGGACTGCAACTCAGTGGCCATGGTTCACCAACGCCGGTGCGGGCCCCCATAGGGCCCGCTAGGCCCCGAGCAGGTTGTGCACGATGAGGTCGATGAGCTTGATGCCCAGGAACGGGGCGATCAGGCCTCCCAGGCCGTAGATGAGCAGGTTGCGACGCAGCAGCGCCGAGGCGCCGACCGGCCGGTAGGCCACCCCCTTGAGCGAGATGGGGATGAGCAGCGGGATGACGATCGCGTTGAAGATGATCGCCGAGATCACCGCTGAGTGGGCGTCACCCAGCCCCATGACGTTGAGCACGTGCAGGGGGCCCTTGCCGCCCGAGCCGGCGTAGGCCCAGGTGGCCACGAAGATGGCGGGCAGGATGGCGAAGTACTTGGCCACGTCATTGGCGATGGAGAACGTCGTCAGCGCCCCGCGGGTGATGAGCAGCTGCTTGCCGACCTCGACGATCTCAATGAGCTTCGTCGGGTTGGAGTCGAGGTCGACCATGTTGCCCGCCTCACGTGCGGCCTGGGTGCCGGTGTTCATTGCCACCCCGACGTCGGCCTGGGCCAGCGCGGGGGCGTCGTTGGTGCCGTCCCCGGTCATCGCGACCATGCGGCCCTGGGACTGCTGCTCCTTGATCAGCTCGAGCTTCTTCTCCGGCGTGGCCTCGGCGAGGAAGTCGTC
>CAZZVR010000078.1:0-16229 GCA_964657595.1 Burkholderia sp. PAMC 26561
GAGACGATCAAGGCCTACCGCAAGGACGTCATCGCCAAGTGCTACGGCGGCGACATCAGCCGCAAGCGCAAATTGCTGGAGGCCCAGAAGAAGGGCAAGAAGCGCATGAAGCAGGTCGGTCGCGTCGAGGTGCCCCAGGAGGCGTTCCTGGCTGTGCTCGAGCTCGGCGACGCCCGCTAGGCGTCTCCAGGGGGGCGAATCGCCCGCCGACAGTCCCGGTCGCGCGTCTAGAAGCGGCCGTAGCGCCGGGCGTGCATGTGCATGTGCCCGAGACCGGCGTCGCGGCGGTAGCGCCGGGCGCGGCGCCCCTTGACCCGGAAGACGAAGAAGGCGACCATCGGCAGCACCCACAGGCCTGAGGCGGCGATGGTCACCGCGGCGGCGACCATCGCGGCCAGGACCGATCCCACCACGCAGCCGAGGACGGCCACGGCCAACGGGTAGCGGCGCATCAGCACCAGACTCACCGATCGGGCCGGGACCACCGCCACCGGCACGTCGGTGGGCAGGTCGTCGACCACGGCATCGAGCTCACCGTAGGTCCGAGCGCGCAGTGCGCGGGCCATGCGCTCCTCGAGTTCGTGGGCGAGGATCCGTCCCTCGATGGCGGCCTGGTGCAGCCGTGCGGCGACGTGGTCACGGTCAGCGTCGGACGCTCGGAGTGACGATCGCTTCCCCATGGAAACAGAGTACCGCCAGGCAGGGTCCGGCCAGGTCAGAAGCGCGTCGTAAGGCACCGGCGGCCTCTGAAGAACCCGATTTGACCCGAGCCCTCCCCCTATGACAAGTCCTGGACAAAAGCTGGACAAGACTTGGTACTGTCGGGGAAATGAAAAACCCACCCCGAAGGAGCGAACATTGCTGACCTCCACCCAGCAGACCGTTCTCTGGATCGGCTGTGCAGGCATGGGCCTCGGCGCCATCGTGATCGCGGCTTTGAGTCGACAGGCTCCCCGCGGTCAGAAGCATCACTTCGTGATGAGCTTCGCGGTCTGCACCCTCGCTTTCACGGCGTATTACGCGATGGCCAACGGCTACGGCATCGTCCATGTCCATGGTCGTTTCGTGTTCTTCGCTCGATACCTCGACTGGTTCGTCACGACCCCGCTCCTCATCGGCGGGCTGCTCATGATCGGACTGCCCTCCGAGGCTGGATCCGGCGAGGCCGGGCGCGAGCGCAGTGCACTCGTCTACGGCGCCGTCGGCGCTGACATGTTCATGATCGTGACCGGCTTGGCGGCCGGCCTCACGCAGGACAAGGCGGTGAAGTACGGCTTCTACGCGATCTCGTGCATCGCCTTCTTGATCATTCTCGGCGTGCTCTGGGGTCCCGTGCGCCAAGCCGCCCATGTCCAGGGTGGTGCGGCCGAGGCACTGTATGACCGGCTCACGCCGATTCTGACGGTGCTGTGGTGCATCTACCCCGTGCTGTGGGTGCTTGGCACCGAGGGCACCAGGACGCTCAGCCTGACCAGCGAGATCGTGGTGTTCGCGATCATCGACCTGACCGCCAAGGTGGTCTTCGGCGTGCTGCTGTGCACCGGGATCCTCGGTCAGCGCCGCGCGGTCACCGCGACCGGTTCACCGACGGTCGCCCGAGCGGCGGCCTGAGCCTTCAGGCGCGTCCCCACGTTCTCCGGTCCGGCTTGCGCGCGAGCCGGACCGGAGAACCCTCCGCCGGCCAACGCTGCCCAGAAATCGTCCACCACTCGTACAGTGCAAACCTTGCCCCGCGAACCTTCGGCCTCTGACCAGCACCTGCGTATCGGGGAGTTCAGCCGGCGTGTCGGTGTCGACGCCGACGTTCTGCGCTCCTGGGAGCGTCGTTACGGACTGACCAGCCCGGCGCGGACCGCAGGTGGGCTGCGGCTCTACGGAGCGGAGGAGCGGCGCCGGGTCAACCGCATGCTCGAGCATCTCGACGGCGGCCTGTCGGCGGCGGAGGCGGCTCTGCTGACCCGCCAGGAGTTCGACACGCCGGGGCCGCCGGTTCCTGAGCCGCGACCGCTCAGGAGCGAGCTCCCGGCGACCGCCTCGGCGGCCAACCCCGCGGAGCTCGGACGCGCGCTGGACCGGCTGGATGAGGATGAGGCGAACCGGGTCTTCGATCGTCTGCTCGGCGCGCTGTCCCTCTCCGCGGTCGTCCGCGACGCCGTGCTTCCGTACCTGCGCGAGCTCGGCGAGCGGTGGCGCGAGCAGGGTGACGCTGTGATCGCCCAGGAACACTTCGCCACAGCGGTGCTCAGGGGCCGGCTCCTCGGCCTCGCTCGAGGCTGGGGCGGCGGTTTCGGTCCCACGGCGCTGCTGGCCTGCTACCCCGAGGATCACCACGATCTGGGCCTCATCTGCTTTGGCCTGGCCCTCCGCGAGAAGGGCTGGCGCATCACCTTCCTCGGGGCGAACACCCCGTTCGCCGCCATCGAGGCCATGGCGGTGGCGCTCGAACCCGCGATGACCGTGGTCACGAGCGCGATTCCCGGCCCCGACGACCTAGAGGTCGAGGAGACCCTGAGGCGGATCGCGGACACCTCACCGCTGGCTCTGGCCGGACACGGCGTCAGCGAGCGCCTCGCCCACGCGCACTGGGCAGGCTTCCTGTCGGGAGATCCGTTCACCGCGGCTGACCGCGTGGCGACGGCCCTGGAGGGCGGAGGACTGTCAGAAACCGCCGCCTGGGGCGACGGTGCTGGGGCATCAGCCGGTGCCTGACCGCCGCTCCGGCTGCCCCACCACGATCCTCGGCGCGGGGCTCTCGGGGCTGTCACTGGCCTGCGCGCTGCTGGAGGAGGACTTCGGACAGCCGATTCTGCTCATCGATCGGCGCACGCGGTGGGAGCGAGACCGGACATGGTGTACCTGGGCGTCTGAGTCGATGCGGTTCGGCGAGCTCGCCAGCCACCGGTGGCCGCAGTGGCGCGTCACTGCGGGTGGCATCGACGCTCTGGTGAGCTCGCACAGTCGTCCCTACGTTCACTTTGACTCACGCGACATCTACCAAGGGGCGCTGGCGCGCCTGGCGGCGGCGCCCAACGTCGAACTGCGCCTCGGCGAGACGGTCCTCGCGGTGTCCACTGACGGGGAGCAGCCGGTCATCGAGACGAGTACCGGAACCCTCGAGGCGTCCACCGTCTTCGACGCGCTCGGCCCGAGCAGTCCGCTGCTGCGCCGCCAAGCCCACGGTCGCGTCGAGCTAGTACAGAGCTTCCTCGGTTGGGAGGTCGAGCTCGACACGCCGAGGTTCGATCCGGGCATCGCGACATTGATGGACTTCCGCGACGACGGGCGCCACGGGCTTCGCTTTCTCTACGTCCTCCCGTTCTCCCGCACCCGCGCGCTCATCGAGGACACGTCGATCGGGCGGGAGGCGATCGCCCCGGCTGAGCGTCGCCAGATACTCGAGCAGGAGTTGCACGGACGACTCGGAGTCGACAGCTGGCAGCTCCTCCATGAGGAGCGCGGGCACATACCGATGACGACACGCCGCTTCCCGCTGAGTCACGGGCCCCACGTGCATGCGGTCGGTGCGGCCGCGGGGGCGATTCGGCCCTCGAGCGGGTACGCGTTCAGCCGCATCCAGCGTCACTGCAGTCAGGTCGCGCGGGCCCACGCCCGGTCGAGCCGGTTTCCGACCCGTCTGGCCCCGGGCCGCCGGCCGGCGCTCGATGCGATCTTCCTCCGGGCCCTCGACGCGGAACCGGAGCGCTTCCCCGAGGTCTTTCTACGTCTGGCCGCCGGGGTTCCGGGAGATGTGTTCGCTCGTTTCATGACGGACGAGACCACTCTGGCCCAAGACGCGCGCGTCATCGCCGCCCTCCCCAAGGGCCTGTTTCTCTCGGCCCTGTGTCGTGCGGGTGAGTCAGCCGCGGCTGACAGGCTGACGGGGCTCGGGCGTCGGCGCGCCAGACCGGGGACGGACGGCTGAGCGCATGACGTTCGCCGTCGTCGCCGCCCCCAGAGGAGCCTTCACGTCCGGTGAGCCGGTCCCCGGGATGCGACCCGACCGCGGAGGGTCTCGGGCGCAGGTCTCGGTTCCCGTCCGCTGGTGGGCGTGGCCCGGTTACGTCACGCTCTGGCTCGGGGGGCTCGTCGCCCTGGTGGCCCCACACCTCGTGTACGAGCTGCGCTACGTGCCGCTGGTGGCCAGCCTGATGCTCCTGGGCCTGCCGCACGGCGCCGTCGACCATCTCGTTCCCGGATGGGTCCGCAAACGTGCCCTGGGTCGGCGCGGGCTGGCACTGCTCGTCACCGGATATGTGGCGGTGACGGCCATCGGAATCGCGGTCTGGCTCGTCGCCCCGCTCGTGGCGCTGGCGCTGTTCTTCCTGACCGCGGCAGTGCACTGGGGTGCCAGTGAGCTGACCTGGTTCCCAGCCCAGCCACGCCGCGCGGCGTTCGCGGCCGCTCGCGGGCTCGTGCCCGTCGTCCTCCCGGCCCTGGCGTCTCCCACGGCCTTCGACCAGGCGACCCGGTCGCTGCTCTCCCCGTTCCTGTCCCATCCGCCCGATCTGGCACCGGCCGGGTGGCTGCGCGTGGTCGCCGGCGTCGCCGTGGCGGTCGTCTGCGCCCTGGGAGCCGGCCGCGGCCGGCGTCCCCGACTCGAACTCGTCGGCCTCGTGGCGTTCTTCGGGCTCGTGCAGCCGGTCTTCGCGATCGGCCTGTACTTCATCGCCTGGCATTCCTGGCGCCACACGATCAGGCTCGCCGCGCTCGAGCCCACGGCCGCGTCGCAGATGGACGACGGCCATCCACTGCGGGCGGTCGCAACCATCATGGTCGCCGCGCTCCCGTGCACGGTGGTGTCCCTGCTGGGACTGTGCGGATTCGGCGCTCTGCTCGCGGTTCACCTGACCTCCACGGATCAGATCATCGCGGTCGCGCTGGCGCTCATCGCGGCGTTGACGCTGCCCCACACCCTTCTCGTCGCCTGGCTCGACCGGGTGACCTGACGGGCCGTCGGTGGCCCGGAAGGCCGAGGGTGGGCCGGGGTCAGGCCCGACGTGCGGCGCGGACCGCGCCGAGGCCAATCGCCAGTTTGCGCGGCCGCGACACGACGGCACGTCCGGGCATCTCGCCCCCGTCGCGACGCTCGATCTCCCGCAGGATCTCGCGATACATCCGGCCGGCGGCGGCGACCGCCAGGCGACCGTGGGAGAGATGGCGGACGCCGCGCAACCCCTGGTCATAGAGAGCGTCCGCCCGCGCGATCTGTTCGCGCACCAGGGCGGCTCGGCATCCCGGGTCAGGCCGACCGTGGCGGGCGATCGTCTCCTCCGACACGTAGCTTCGTCCGGCCGAGCTGTCCTCGTCGAGGTCGCGCAGGATGTTGGTCCGCTGCATCGCCATCCCCAGCCTGGCCGCGGCCGCGCGAGCCTCGGGGCTGCCGTCGGTCCCGAGCAGCCCGCTCATCACGATGCCGACGGTTCCGGCCACCTGGTAGCAGTACTCGTCCACGTCGTCCTCGGTAGCCAAGGTCTCCGCGCGGAGATCCCGCTCCATGCCCCGGCAGAAGTCAGCGACGGCACGCCGGTCGATCGGGTAGCGCCGCGCGAGTTCGTCGAGCCACTCCACCTCGGTCGTCCATTCGCCCGGGTGCCCCTCGGCCCATGCTGAGACGGCATTGATGCGTTGGGCGGCCCCGGGCTGGTGTTCGTCGACCAGGTCATCCAGCGTGCGAAAGATCATGTACAGCACGTAGACATCCCCGCGGATGCCCCGCGGGAGCAGGCGGCAGGCCAGTGAGAAGGTCGCTCCGTGCTCGCGCGTGACGGCTCGGGCTTCACTGATCTGCCGCGCCGGAGTGGGGCGGGCCGGTGATCGGGGGACGCCGGCGGAGAAGTCCCGGATGCTCACTGGGGCGAGAGTTCCGGTTGCGGGGATCCGCCCTGGAGCCGTCCGGGGTGGCGCAGACGCGCGTCGTCGAGCACCAGTCCGGCGGTGATAGCGGCTCCGAGGAGGACGCCGGGAATACCGGCTCCCGGATGTGTGCCGCCCCCGACGCGATACATGCCGCTGACGCCACGGACCCGGTTCGGCGGCCGGAAGTAGGCCGACTGATGTAGCGTTGGCTCGAGGGCGAACGCGTTCCCGAGGGTCGCGCCGAGCCGGTGCTTGAAGTCCAGGGGAGTCATCCGGTGCTCGACCCGGATCGAGTCCTCCAAACCGCGCATCCCGAAGCTGTCCTCCATGTCCTTGACCAGGGCGTGACGCACCGCGTCGGCTTGCCGCTCCCAGTCGATCCGGGCGCGGAGATTCGGGACCGGGAGCAGGATGGCCAGCGAGTCTCCGCCGGGAGCCGCCATGGCGGCCTCGGTCCGGGTCGGAGCGTGGACGTAGGTCGAGTAGGTGGCCGGCAGACTCCGGCCCCGGGTCGCGGTGCGGATGAAGTCGCGGTACCCGGATCCCACCAGCAGCGTGTGGTGCAGCAGCTCGTCGAAGCGCCGATCCGTTCCCAAGTAGGCCAGGAAGCACGACATCGTCGAGCGCAGCGGTCGACGGCTCGGCGCCATCCCGAGCAGCGTGTGGGTGCTCAGGACGTCGGCGTTGGAGATGACGGCATCCGCCGCGATGCGCTGACCGTCCGCCAGGCGAACGCCGGTCACCCGGCCGGCGTCGGTCTCGACACGCTCGACCGCGACCCCGCAGCGGACATCCAGCGGCCTCGCCATGGCCTCGACGAGGGAGTAGACCCCGCCATCGGCGTACCAGCCGCCGTCCAGAACCTGGAGGTAGACGAGGGCGGCGTAGATCGCCGGCACGCGGAAGGGATCGCCGCCGATGAACAGCGAGTGGAACGAGAAGACCTCGCGTACCCGCGGGTGGGAGAAATATCGGGCGACGAAGTGATGCAGAGGCTCGATCGCGCGGAGACGCGCCATCTCGGGAACGAGTTGGGCGAAGGACCGGAGACTGTCGAACGGGCGCTGACCCGCCGCCAGAATGCCCTGCTCGTAGATCGGCTTGAGGGCGGCGAGGAACGCATCCACGCGCCGGGCGTCGGGTTCGGAGAACTGCTTCACCTGCTCCTTGAGCAGCTCCGCCGAGCCGTGGAAGTCGAAGTGGCGTGCGTCCTGGGACCACTTGATCCGGTAGAGGGGATCGAGCCGCCGCAGGGTCACCTCGCGGTGCAGATCGAGTCCGCCCGCCGCGAACGTCTCCTCCAGCACCCACGGCATCGTGATCAGCGAGGGTCCGGTGTCCCAGGTGAACCCGTCTGACACGATCTGTGACGCGCGGCCCCCCGGGTGGGCCATCTGCTCGACGACGGTCACCTCACAGCCGGCGCCCTGGAGGCGCAGTGCTGCGCCCAGGCCCCCGAGGCCCGAGCCGATCACCACGACCCTCATGCTCGACCGCCTGGACACGCGGGACCGAGGGTCGCCCCGGCGCCGGGATCGAACCTGTGCGTGGTGTCGGTGCCGGGCGAGGAGGACATAACACCACGATAGGCCCGGGTATCAGTGCTGTCAAGGTTCTGCCCAGATACTGTCCCGATCTACGCGGCAGTTCCCGGATCCGGGGCGCCGCCCAGCGCCGGTCCCGGGGGTGGTCCGGCTCGACCGCCCCCGGGGTCACCTCCGCTCGAGCTATGGCTGGGGAACCACACGGATGTAGGGCTTGGGCGACTCCCACTCGCCGAACAGTTCCTTGGCGTCGTCGTTGTTCACCGAGCTGGCGATGATCACCTTGTCCCCCTGCTTCCAGTCGGCCGGGGTGGCGACCTTCTTGGTCGCGGTCAGCTGGAGGGAGTCGATGACGCGCAGGATCTCGTCGAAGTTCCGCCCGGTGGTCATCGGATAGACGAGGATCAGCTTGACTTTCTTGTCCGGACCGATGACGAACACGTTGCGGACGGTCGCGTTCTGGGCCGGGGTCCGGTCGGTCGCCTCGCCCTCGACACCGCCCTCGAGCATTCCGTAGGCCTTGGAAACCGCGAAGTCGGAGTCGCCGATCACCGGGTAGTCGGGCTCATAGCCGGTGACGTCCTTGATGTCCTGGTTCCAGCCGTTGTTGTTCTCGACCGGATCCACCGAGATGCCGATCACCTTGACGTGGCGCTTCTCCCATTCGGGCTTGAGGCGCGCGACGGAGCCCAACTCGGTGGTGCAGACCGGGGTGAAGGCGCGAGGGTGGGAGAACAGCACGGCCCAGGAGTCCCCGATCCATTCATGGAAGTTGATCGGCCCTTGGGTGGTCTCCGCGGTGAAGTCCGGGGCGGTGTCGCCGAGTGCGAGTGACATGTCTCTCCTATGTCAAGTGGTTCGGTGGTATTGGGACTGGAAGAATCATGCCCTATGACAGCACTTGGGCAGATTGGGCACGCATACGACCCGGTCGTGTACCCCGTCACGCGCGAGGCGATCGACGCCTACGTGACCGCGGTGGAGGAGGATCCGGCCGTCTGGGGGGAGATCGCCCCGCCGATGTTCGCCGTCGTCTACGCCGCGCCGGCGGTCTCCGCGGGCCTCTTCGATCCCGAGCTGGCCATCGACTTCGCCCACCTCGTCCACGGCAGCCAGACGTTCACCTGGCCCGGACCGGTCGTCCGGGCCGGCGATGAGATCACCACCGTCGCCACCGTGGCGGAGATCCGGGAGACGGCCGGGCTGACGTTCTACGGATTTGCCACCGAGTCGGTCAACCAGCACGGAACGGCAGTGGCCCGCGGGGTCTGGACGAACATCGTGCGGGGCGAGGCATGAGCGCTGAGGCGGTCGAGTTGCGCGTCGCCCCGGTCGAGGGCGTGACCGACCGCTACGCCGCGGCCTCGGGCGATCACAACCCGATCCACGTCGACGAGGCCTTCGCGGTCTCGGTGGGGCTCGGGGGCCGCATCCTCCACGGTCTGTGGACCGCCGCCCAGGTCGCGCGGGCAGCACAGTCAGCGGTCCCGGAGGGGGCCGTGCTCGGCCACGGCGCCGAGGCCCGCTACGGGCTGGAGTCGCTCAGCCTGGCGTTCCGGGGGATGGGACGGATCGGGACCGAGATCGTCATCGCCGGGCAGGCCGATGGGTCCGCGGACGGGATCGTCGCCGTGACGCTGAGCGCCACCCAGGACGGCACGCGGCTGGTGCGCAACGCGACCGCCACGGTTCGCCGGGCCTGAGCCTCAGATTTCTCAGCCGCTCTGCCTAACATCTGTCCGCATGCTCACCGAACGTCAGGAACGCGTCCTCCAGCGCCTGGTGCAGGACTATCTCGACGCCGGGGTCCCGGTGGGATCCAAGGCGCTGGCCCAGTCCTTCGCCTGGGGCCCGTCGACGATCCGCGGTGAGCTGGCCTCGCTGGAGGAGTTCGGGCTGCTCCAGCATCCTCACACCTCGGCGGGGCGCGTGCCCACCGAGGCGGGCTATCGCTATTTCGTCGACCGGCTGCTGCCGCCCGAGGTCGCCGTCGCCCAGAAACCGACGCTGGCCCTGACCCTGGTGCGCCACGAGGTCGACGAGGCGATGCGGGTCACCACCGAGACCCTCAGCCAGGTCACCAACCTGCTGGCGCTGGTCACCGCACCGCCGATCGACACCGCCACGATCCGTCACATCGAGGTGCTGACCCTCCAGCCCCAGGTGCTCATGGTGGTCGTCATCACTTCGAGCGGCGGGGTGTCCAAGCGGATGTTCACCTTCGATCAGCCGGTCGACACGGGCCTGATCGACTGGGCGGCCGCCTACCTGAACGAGCGGCTGGTCGGCACCGGGCTCGGCGCGCGCACCCTGGGAGCGCGGCTGCGCGACCCCGGCCTGAGCGCCACCGAGATGGCCTTCCTCGCCCAGCTCGTGCCCGTGTTCACCGGACTGGCCACCGACAGCCAGGATCGTCTGTACTTCGACGGCACCTCCCGCCTGCTGTCGGCGGACCGCACCGGTGACGTGACCGAGCTCAACTCGCTGATGGAGATGCTCGAGCGACGCGTCAACATGCTCGGGGTCCTGCGCAACGTGCTGTCCGAACGCGACGTGCTCGTGCGCATCGGCACCGAGAACGAGCTTCCGGCGCTCGCCTCGGTGTCCCTGGTCCAGGCCGGCTACGGCCTGCCCCAGCGGCCGCTGGGCAGCGTCTCGGTGATCGGGCCGCTGCGCATGGATTACGGCGTGGCCATCCGTGCGGTCCGGGAGGCCGCGGCGCAGCTGTCAGCCTTTGTCGCCGAGGTGTACGACGAGCGATGAGCACGGGATCGACCAAGCGCGACTACTACGAGATCCTCGGCGTCGGCCGTGACGCCGGGGACTCCGACATCAAAAAGGCGTTCCGGCGCCTGGCCCGCGAGCTGCACCCCGACGTGAACCCCGAGCCGGGTGCCGAGGCCCAGTTCAAGGAGGCCGCCGAGGCCTACGAGGTGCTGTCAGACGCCGACCGCCGGGCCACCTATGACCGCTACGGCCACGACGGTCTGCGCTCCTCCGGGGGCGCCCCCAACTTCGACCAGTTCGGGTCGATCAACGACATCTTCGAGGCGTTCTTCGGCGGGGGCGGCGGCGGTGGCCTGGGCGGGTTCGCCTCGGCCTTCGGGGGTGGCGGGCGCCCCGGGGGTCCCGTGCAGGGCTCCGACATCGCCACCAGCACCCGCATCACGCTGACCCAGGCCGCCCACGGCGCCACGGTCGAGATCACCTTCGACGCGGTGGCGATGTGCGAGCACTGCCGCGGCAACGGCGCTGAGCCGGGCACCCCGATCGAGACCTGCCCGCGCTGTGAGGGCGCTGGCCAGGTCCGCACCGTCGCGCGCACGCCGTTCGGTCAGGTCGTCCGCGCCGTGGTGTGTGACGAGTGCGACGGCGAGGGCAAGGTGCCTCAGTCGCCGTGTGCGGTGTGCCGGGGCCGGGGGCGCCGGGTCGAGGCCCAGACCGTCAACGTCGACGTACCGGCCGGCATCGCCGCCGGCCAGCGCATCCGCGTCAGCGGTCGCGGGCACGCGGGCGAGCACGGCGGACCGGCCGGGGACCTCTACGTGCTCGTCGACGTGGCCGAGGATTCACGCTTCCTCCGCGACGGAGACGATCTCGTCACCGCGGTGGACGTCGCCGCCCCGCTGGCCTCGCTCGGCACAACGGTGTCGGTGCCGACGCTCGACGGGGACGCCGAGCTGGAGATCCCGCCGGGCACCCAGCCGCATGAGACCCTCACCCTGCGCGGCCAGGGGATGCCCTCGCTGCGCGGGCGCCGCCACGGCGACATCCGGGTGGTCGTCAACGTCGTCGTGCCGCGCAAGCTCAACCACGCCCAGCGCGACCTCGTCCAGCAGCTGGCCGATTCGCTCGGGCCGGAGAACCTGACCGAGGACGCGGGCGTCTTCGCCAAGCTGAAGCGTGCCTTCGGCGCCTAGCGCCCGGACGGCCCGGCGGTGATCCGTCTCGCGGTGCGCGTCCGGCGGGCTCAGGCCGAGATCGTCCTGGCCGAGCTGCTCACCCTCGCCCCAGCGGGCCTGGAGGAGGTCGACATCGACGCCGACGTGATCGAGTACGCGCTGTACGGGCCTGCGGAGGCGATGCCGGCGCGCTCCGCGGTCGCGGCCGCGGCCGGAGGCGCGTTGGTGTCGGTGTCCTCCGGTGAGGTGGCCGACGACTGGGCTGAGCGCTGGCGCGAGTTCCACCAGCCCCTACGACTTGGCGGTCGACTTGAGGTACGGCCGCCGTGGATCCCGGCCGCCGACACCGAGCTCAACCTCGTCATCGACCCTGGCCAGGCCTTCGGCACCGGCGCCCACGCCACCACTGCGCTGTGTCTGGGCCTGCTGCTCGACCTCGCCCTGCCGGGACCCGACGACCGCTCGGTGGTCGACCTCGGATGCGGCTCGGGGGTACTGGGGATCCTGGCCGCCCGGCTCGGGTGGGGACCGGTGCTGGCGCTCGACTTCGATCCGCTCGCGGTCGCCGCCACCCGGGAGAACGCCGCGGTCAACGGGGTGGTGCTGGACGCGGTGCGCCAGTTCGACCTGCATGGGCCCCTGGCGGTGCCTCCGGCCCGGATGGTGCTGGCCAACCTGCTCGGCCCGCTGCTGCTGGATTGGTGTGCGCGCGGGGTGGCGGCGCAGACGGTGATCGCTTCCGGCCTGCTCGAGCGTGAAGCTGATCACATCAGCTCACGATTCGCCCAGCTGGGGTTCGCGGAATCCGATCGCCGGGTATCCGGTGAGTGGGCCGCACTGCGGCTCACTTCACAGGTTGCTTAGGATTACGGACATGGGCGCGAAGATCCTCATATTGGGTGGCGGGTTCGGTGGCTACTACACCGCCAAGAAGTTGGAGAAGCATGCTCCGGCGGACGCCACGATCACGCTCGTCAACAACACCAACTACCTGACCTACGCCCCGCTGATGCCGGGCGTGGCCGCCGGGACGCTGGATCCGCGCCACATCGTGATGCCCCTGCGCGATCACCTCAAGCGCACGCAGCTGCGCGTCGGCTGGGTGAGCGGGGGAGACCCGGAGGCCAAGACGGTCAACGTGGAGATGGTGTCCGGGCGCGAGCACACCTTCGAGTACGACCACCTCGTGGTGGCGCTCGGATCGGTGTCGCGCATCTTCCCGATCCCTGGTCTGGTCGAGCATGGCGTCGGCTTCAAGACGATCGAGGAAGCCACCGCGCTGCGCAACCGGATCATCCACAACATGGAGCTGGCCGAGGGCCTGGACAACGCCTTCGACCGCAAGCCCTACCTGAGCTTCGTCTTCGTCGGGGGCGGTTACGCCGGCCTCGAGGGTGCCGCCGAGCTCCAGCTGTTCGCCCAGGATGCCCTGAAGCTGTACCCGCGCTGCCAGGAGACCGGCCTGCACTTCCTCCTCGTCGACGTGGCCCCGCGGGTGATGCCCGAGATCCAGCCCGAGCTCGCCGAGTGGGCGATGAAGCTGCTGGTGAAGCGCGGCATGGAGTTCAAGGTCAACACCTCAGTCAAGGAGGTGGCCGACGACCGCGTGGTCCTGTCCACCGGCGAGGTCGTCCAGACCCGCACGCTGGTGTGGACCGCGGGCGTGAAGCCGTCCCCCATCGGTGAGCACCTGGGCCTGCCGCTGGATCGCGGGCGGATCAAGACCCTGCCCACCCTGCAGGTCGAGGGCTTCGAGAACATCTGGGCCGTCGGGGATGTCGCCGCGGTGCCCAACCCGGCGATCGAGGGCATGCCGTGCCCGCCGACCGCCCAGCACGCGATCCGCGAGGGCAACCTGCTCGGCAAGAACATCGCCGGCGCGCTCAAGGGGCACTCACCCAAGCCGTTCACCTTCAAGACGCTCGGGTCCTTCGCCGACATCGGCAGGCGCAAGGCCGTGGCCAACCTGATGGGCATCAAGGTCAAGGGCTTCCTGGCCTGGAACATCGCCCGCGTCTACCACCTCGCGTGGATGCCCGGCTGGGATCGCCGCGTCCGGCTGATCACCGACTGGACGGTGGGTTCGATCTTCCCGCGTGACATCGCCGAGATGACCCGGATCGGCCACACCCCGCCGCTGGATCAGCCGATCCTGCCCCCGGCCCCGAAGCAGGAGATCCCCCCGCCGGTGGTCACCGCGGTACCAGGTGCGCCGGAGCAGGGCGTCGGCCCCGCGGTGAGCTGACCCCCAGCCGGTGCACGGCACCGGCGACGAGGACGGCCGCCCCGAGGAGGACGTAGGGGTCGACGAGGATCGATCCGAGGCCGATCACCAGCTGGTGGCGGCCCATGAAGCGCTCGGGGATATAGGCGTAGCCGACCGCCGCGGCGGTCAGAGCGGCGATCGCGAGGGGCATGGATCGGTCCCGGTGGGCCGCGATCGCCAGCAGCACCAGGGCCGGGACGGCCAGCGTCCAGTGATGGGTCCAGGACACCGGTGAGGCCAGCAGGGTGGTGACCGCACACAGCCCGAACCCCAGCGCGGTCTGCCCGCGCCGAGCGGCACTGACGGCCAGGGCCAGGCCGGCCAGGGCGACGAGAACCACGATCAGTTCGGTTCCCACCCCGGGATGGGGGGTGTCGGTGAGGCGCGCCAGCGCCCCGCGCAGGGATTGGTTGGCGGCGTCGCCGGCGCCGCCGACGCGCGAGCTGTCGAGGATCAGACCGCCCCAGTAGCGGCCGGCGTCCTGCCCGGCCGAGGCGAAGCTGACGATGATGGTGAGGGCGAATGCGGCGATCGCGGTGAGCGCGACGCGTCCGCGTCCGGCCAGCAGCAGGTAGACGATGAACAGCAGGGGGGTCAGCTTGATACCGGCGGCGATCCCGATCGCCACTCCCTGGTAGGGCGTGCCGTCGGAGCGGGAGAGGTCGAACAGGATCAGGGCGACGATGAGCAGGTCGATCTGCCCGTAGCCGAGCGTGGTGGTGACCGGCTCGAGCCACAGCGCCCCGGCGGCGAGCAGGGCGGCGAGTGACCAGATGACGCCGCGACGGCCCGCCACGCCGCCGAGGCGCAGGGTGCTGTAGAGCATCCACACCAGCCCCGCCACGTTGAGGGCGCTGATGACGATCTTGTCCACCGCGAGGGGCACCAGCGCCAGCGGCGCGAGAAGCAGGGCCGCGGCCGGGGGATAGGTGAACCCGAGGCGACGGATGATCGGCCGCCGGTAGAGCCCCGTGTCGTCGATGATGCGCCGCGCCGCGCCGCGGTAGACGCGCAGGTCGAAGAAGCGCAGCTCCCGTGCACCGACGTGGAAGGGCTGATGGAAGCTGAGGGTCGAGAGCAGCACGTAGGCGCTGACCGAGGCGGCCAGCGCCACCCAGCCGCCCCATTGCCTCAGAGGCCGCAGTCGCATCACCTGGATCAGTCTTCCACACCCGTTCCTCTGGACAAGCTCGACTCGGCGAATCCTGTCCAGGCGGATGATGGAAAGCTCCCCGCGGCCCGGCATGCTGAGCTCATCCTCAAGTACACCAACCGCCGGTGATCGGCGGGCCCTCGGTGGCCAATCTCTGCAATCGGTCGCGTTCCGGGCACAAGCTTCGTGGTGGCATCGCAATGAGTCCTCTCTCCTCTCGCAGCGCGCCACCGCGAGGACGTTTCGGAACCACTGTGCCGTCGCAGGGGTTCGTGGGCAGGCACTTGAGTTCGTAGGGGTCCCGACCAACGGTGGGTGGTCGGGACCCTTACTTCTTTCCGTCCGATGGCGCGTCGTATCCTCTGTAGTGCTTGAACGTGCTTGAACAGGTCCGCGCGGACACGGTTCGCGCGATGAAAGCCGGCGATAAGGCCACAGTGGGAGCACTGCGGCTGCTCACTTCCGAGCTGCAGAAGGCTGCCAAGGAGGGTCATGACGACGCTCTGGCTGTGCTCCGCCGTGAGCGCAAACGCCGCGTCGACGCCGCCGAGCAGTTCGGCGCCGCTGGCCGCGAGGACCTCGCCACCCAGGAGCGCGCCGAGGCCGAGCTCATCGCCGCCTACCTGCCCCCCGAACTTGACGACGGCCGGCTGGCGGAGATCGTCTCCGCCGCGGTCGCCGAGACCGGCGCCACCACGGTCAGGGACCTGGGCGCCGTGATGAAGCTGGTCATGGCCAGAACGGCTGGACAGGTGGATGGCAAACGCGCGCAAGCAGCAGTCAGGGAGGCACTCTCTTGAGGACTCAGATGGAGCTGGACAACATGACGGCCGCCGAGTTGGCGGGCAGCGGGGACACGATCCTGCGGGCGCTCGACGCGCACCTGGGCTGTGACGTGTTCCTGCGGGGCAACATCCTCACCCTCGATGGGGACGAGGCATCGGTGGCGGTCGGCTCGCGCATGGTGACCGAGCTGTCCCAGCTCGTCGCCAAGGGACATGAGCTCGAGGTCTCCTCGATCGAGGCGGTGTCCGGTGCCCTCGGCGAGCAGATCGACCCCGTGCAGGTGCTCGACGACGTCGTGTGGCGCTATCGCTCCAGCAAGGTCGCCCCCAAGACGGTCCACCAGAAGCGCTACGTCGACTCGATCCGCACCCACACCGTGACCTTCGGCATCGGCCCGGCGGGTACGGGCAAGACGTTCCTCGCGGTGGCCGCCGCAGCCGCGGCTCTGCAGGCCCGCGAGGTCAATCGCATCATCCTCACCCGTCCCGCCGTCGAGGCCGGAGAGCGGCTGGGCTTCCTGCCCGGTGACCTGATGGCCAAAGTCGACCCCTACCTGCGTCCCCTGTTCGACGCTCTGCACACGATGCTGGAACCCGAGAAGGTCGCCCAGCACCTGGAGCGGGGCGTGATCGAGGTCGCGCCGCTGGCCTACATGCGCGGCCGCACCCTCAACGACAGCTTCATCATCCTCGACGAGGCCCAGAACACCACGCCGGAGCAGA
>CAZZVR010000079.1:0-16205 GCA_964657595.1 Burkholderia sp. PAMC 26561
AGAGCACTTCCATGGTAAGGAAGGGGTCATCGGTTCGAGTCCGATGGAGGGCTCTGAGAAGGCCCCGGTTCTCCGGGGCTTTCGTCGTTGTGAGGGCAACGTCGGGTCGACGTCTGGCACCTCTGGGGAAAGCTTTGGAAAACCCGGAGGCATGGCTGACGTGATTCCGCTCGATAACTACGCGAGCCCCGAGAATCTGCAGGCGCGGATCTCGATCCACGGCTACGCCGTCAACCCGGACTGGACGTCGTGGCTCTTTGAGCGGGAATTTCCGCCGGACGCCAAGGGACTGCGGATTCTCGACGTAGGCTGTGGGACAGGCGCGCTGTGGGCCGCGAACCTCGAACGGGTCGATCCGAGCTGGTCACTGACGCTTGCCGATGCTTCAGCCGGGATGCTGCACACGGCTCGCGAGTCGCTTGGTAGCCGCGCAGAATACGTGCTGGCGGACGCCGAGACCCTGCCATTCCCCGACTGGGCATTCGACGTCGTCGTGGCGAATCACATGCTGTATCACGTGCCCGACCGTCCGCGAGCGTTCGCCGAGTTCCAACGCGTGCTGGCGCCGGCCGGCGCCTTCCATTGCTCGACCAACGGCCGGGGACATCTGGCGGAGCTCGCCGAACTCGTCCCCGACAGCACGAACATCACTCACTACTGCGAGGAGTTCGGCTTGGAGACCGGACCGGCGCAGCTCCAACCGTTCTTCACGGACATCAATGTCCATCGCTTCGAGAACTCGCTTCGGGTTCCGTTGGCGGAGCCGATCCTGGCGTACATCCGCTCAAGTGAGAGCTTTGGGGTCGGAACTGATCTGTCGGCCGCCCAGGTCGAGGTCGACGCGGACATCAAGCGCGTTGGCTTCTTCCACGTCTCGACGTTCCCGGGTCTGATCAGCGGCACGAGGCGTTAGCCGTCCGTGTCACTCCGGGCGGTCGCAGTCGTTCGCTCGACGCATTCGTGCAGAGGCATAGCCGGCCAGTTGTTGAGGTTGTGGGATCGGTGGGGTTCTCCGAATGCGTGGCGGTGAGCTCGCTGCTTCACACGGCGTGCAGGTAGTCGCTCACTTGCTGGTAGCCGGCGCGTGCGTCTGCGGAGTCGCGGTCGCTGGCCATTCGGAATATCAGCGCCCTGATCAGCATCTGGATTCCGTCGGGTAACCCGGCCACATAGTCGAGCACTTCTGTTCCTGACGCGTTCCAGACGACGGCGTCGACCGCAACGATCGCGGACGCGTACTCCCTCGGGCGCCACAGAGGCGAGGTGTCGATGACGGCTGCCCCTTCTTCATCGTGGAAGAGCACGTTGCCGGTGAGGTCAGCGTGAATGAGCTGGTCGCGAGAAACCACCGGTCGGCGCAGGGCGCGCAGGTCCGTGAGGAGACCTCCGTGGTCTTTCGCGTCGGCGGATGCTGAGCCCCAGGCAAGGTGATCAGCCCGAGCCCAGTGGTCTTGACGGCCGGCCAAAGCCGCAGGAGGGACGTGCAGGATGTCGATCTGGGTGTGCAACAGATCACCGACAGCCATGGTGTCGATCCATCGCGACACGTGGTGGCCCACGAGACGCGGCCAAGCCGTCCAACCAGCCTGCAGCTCGATCTTGGCCACAGACATGTCAAGGGGCTTGAAGACAAACTCGCCGGCCCTCCAGTTAGTTCCCTGACCGCCCGGCAGCGATAGCAGAGGTTCTTGGACCCCGAAGGCCGCCAGGACGCTGCCCGGCGGAGCAGTCATCTGACCTCTCGGCTGCTCGTCACGGGCCCCTAGTCCATGAGTGCGCGATCGAGTTCTGCCAGGGTCTCAGCCAAGAGCAGCTCATCTCCGCGGTCGATTGCGTAGGCGGCCAGCATGGCGCTGAGACAGAGGGCGAGCACCCGGGCGCGCAACAGCGTGTCGGCGCCGGCAGGCCCGTAGGCGCGCAGGAACGTCGCGCGGTGCTCAACTGGAAAGAGGCTCCAGTAGGGCGCGAGGTCCAGCGAGGTCGGAGCGACACAGATATCGACCCAATCGAGCACCCCGCTGAGGCGGCCGGTCTCGCTGACCAGGATCTGGCGTAGGTGCAGATCGCCGTGGGTCAGGACCACGAAGTCCTCAGTCTCGAGCTTCTCGGCGCTGGCCAGGATGGGCTCGGCTTGGTCTGCAGCCGTCCAATGTGAGCGGACGCGATCAATCGCGTCCCGGGTGCGCGGTACCCGAACTTTCATATCGCCGCGACCCTGAGGATCGCGGACCCCGGCCAGTTCGGCCGACGGTGCGATCGAATGCAGGCGAGCAAGAAAGGCCCCCAAGTCTTGGGCGAGCGCGTTGCGCTCGGCCCCCGGGAGGTGCGCTCGGGTCAGCTCTGTGCCCGCGATGAGCTGGCTGCCAAAGAACGGCCAGGGGAACTTGGCGGTGGGAACCCCTGGGTAGCGCGCGTTCGGTACCGCGGCGGGCAGCTGCTCGCTCAGCCAAGGCAAGGCGTTCATCTCACGGCGCATTCCCGGGATGACAATCTCTCGGCGGGGGAAACGAAATGCGACGCCTTCTGAGGTCGCCCAGATCGTGTAGTCCCAGCCCTCCCCGATTCCGCGCAGGGAACCGGTATCGAGGGTTGGGAACTGTCCCCGGATGAGTTCGCGTGCCAGCGACTCGTCAACCTCGATCTCGGGATCCCAGTCAGCCACTTCAGTCATGTTCCCACTCGGCGTCCCGGCGACGAGACTCGCTGACACGAGGGCCGGCGACGCCGAGGGCTCGGTTGCGATCTACCGATGCACTCTGGGCCGTCTCACCACTTCAAGCAGGACCGGTAGTGATAGCGCGCGCAGAGGGCCTCTAGCTACGCAGCGTGGTAGACACCCTCGACGTTGTTGCCGTCGAGGTCCAGTACAAAGGCTCCGTAATAGCCCGTTGAGTATTCGGACCGAATGCCGGGAGGACCGTTGTCACGGCCTCCGGCGGCGATGGCGGCTACATGGAACTGGTCAACCTGCTCCGGCGATTCGGCGGCAAACGCCACATGGATTGACGCTCCGGCGGAATAGTCGACAGAGATGATGAAGTCGTCGAGTCCGGCCGGCCCGAACGCGACTGAGCGCCCATCCTTGCCTTCTCCGAGCTCCACGAATCCGAGCGGTGCCAGCGCTCGGGCGTAGAACGCCCGACTTCGCTGAAGGTCCGCGACACCCACCACAAGGTGATCGATAACAACGCGACGGATCGGCATCCGGTGAGCCTACCCAAACGCTTCCTCACCGACAGCATGGTGGAGACAGCGGACTCGCGATCAGCAGCCCAGCTCATGTACGCCGCTGAGTTGCACAACTAGCTCCAGCGGACGCGTAGCGCGAGGCGGTCGCATAAGCGCACGCCCGTTCCCTCACACAGGCCGCAGTCGCTACCGGAGCGGGCGAGATATCGCCGGTCACCGCGAGCTGCGCGGTGAGCCCAATGCGCTCTCGAACGCCGCTCGGCCAGCCGGTTGACCGTGGGTCGGCAACGCAAGCTCGACAGGCAGATCGAGCAGCGAACTCAGCGATCGCAGAACCTCCGGATGAGAACCACTCTTAGGACCCCAATCATCGGGCAACTCCAGACCGTTCCCGAAATCGACCAGCGTGTCACCGAAGATCAACGCGCGAAATCCCTCGACCCAGAGCACGAGGTCGATCGGCTCAAGACCGGCGAACGCGGTGATTCCAAACGCAAGACTGTCACCGGCTGAGTAAGTGCGTGCGGCCAACGGATCTGGATCTCTGGGATCCGGAGGCGGAGCGAACAGCGGTAGACCAAGCGCGAGAGAGTCGCGCGCATGCCACGGGCAGGTCAGAACCGTCACCGCCTCTCGCTCACCAAGCAGGCCGTCAAGGCCGCTCTGGGGAATGACCGGATCGACAAGCACGAGCCAATCGCCAGATGCGAATGCGTATGAGGAAACCTCTGGCCCCCATGGGTGATCAGCTTGGTCGTCCTCGTCTGTCCATCTCGGATGGGTGCCAGTCCAGTGCCACAACCCGGGGCGAAGTTCGCGCATCCCCAGAAACCCTACGCTCCCGACCCCGAGCGTTTGGGTCCAAGGTGGTCAGGTATCGCCGAAAGCAGCCGGCGCTAACTTTCTCGCCCCAAGCTTTCTCATGAGGCACGACTGCGTTCGACATGGCGGCGCCCTATTTGCTTCGAGCTCCTGTGATGACGCTGCCGCCGGGGACGTTGTGAGCGAACCCTTGGGTGCGGATGCATCCTGGGGTGAGTGGCAGGGGTGATGCTTTGGGGAGCTTGTCGACAACTTGGGATTTGAAGTACGCGGTCCAGTCGTCTGTGCCTGGCGTCGAGCCGCGATCTGCTTCGGCCATCAGTGCTGCGGTGTGCGCGTTGAAGATGAGCTCGTGCTCGATGCCGTTGGATTTGATCGCTACGCCAAGCCCGGTACGACCGAGATGGTCTCGCACGACGCCTAGGAACTTGACGCCGGGGATGTGTGCAGCGGCTCGGTAGAGGGCTGCGCGGAGTGCTGGGCTCGCGTCGGTGTTGCGGAGGAAGTCGCCGACGTGAACGAAGTCCTCTGCGGCCGTGCGAGGCCCGCCGTCGATGCGACGCATTTGGACCAGCAGCGTCTGAGGATTGGTCGATAGGTCCTGCATGTTGTTCGTGGGTCCGAGCTCGCCACAGCCCGCGGCGAACCAGAGGCGACTCAGACCCTGGCCTTCGCTGCCGATGTGCAGGCTGTGACAGACAGCCTCATCGGCGGGGGAGGTGAAATGCGATGCTCCGGCTGTCCCCTGCTGCAGTCCTGACTCATTCGCCGCGGTCCACATCTGACTCCGGCTGAACCGGATGATGGTGCAGATCTTGGGTGGTGTGCCGCTGACGCCGGTGCTGACGTCGGTGCCCTCAGAGGAGACGTAAAGGTACTGACCGGGTCCGGGAACGAGCGACGGCCCGCTGGCGGCGATTTCCGCCAGCCGAGTCAAGGTCGCTGCGGCCGCTGAGGCCGGTCGACCATCAGACACAGCCAGAGCGAGCACGAGCGCTACGGCACACAACGCGGCTGTGGTGGTCGCGATGATCACACGCGGCATCCAGAGCCGCCGCGTGCGTCCCCGTCGCCTCGGCTCTGCTACAGCCGTACCGGCTGTGGCTGCGATGGCCGCGCTGAGATCCGCGCGCGCTTGTGCTCGTGCGGCTGCGGAGGGTGCGGGCACCGAGGTGTTGAAGCGGCGCAGCTGCTCCAGGTCCTCGCTCATGAGACCTCCGGTGATCGGGCGGCGCTTGCGGCGGCGTCGCTCATCGATGTGACGTTCAATGCGGTTCGCAACTGTGCTTTCGCCCGAGACAGGCGCGAGCGAACCGTCCCAACCGGGATAGACAGTGCGGCGGCAACCTCGTCATAGGACAGCTCCGCCCATGCCGTGAGTAACAACACGTCGCGTTGGTCACCGTCGAGTGCCAGCAACGCGTTGGCGAGCACGCCATCGAGCCGCCAGTGGTCGAGGTCCGAGTCTGCGAGATCTGGTGCGGTCTGGCTCTGAATCTGGGCGATCAGACGCAGCGAACGCTGTTCAGAGCGCCGCTCGTTCCAGAGCAGATGCGTTGCGATCCCCAGAAGCCAGCCAGAGACCTGCCCGGCCTCTGGGTCAAAGCTGTCGCGTCGCTCGAACGCCACAACGAAGGTCTGGGACGCGACATCGTCAGCCCGCTCAGAGCCGATCCTTCGCGCCAGGTAGCGATAGACGTCCTCGAAGTGACGCTCGAACAGCTCCCCGAACACTGCCGGATCGACCGCGGAGTGGGCGATCAACTCCACGTCCGAAATCGGAGACGGCCTTTTGCCTCGTTCCTCCATTCACTGACTAATTGTCATGAGCCGCCCAATTCGTTCCCGATCGGTGAGAGCACTCAGACCCGACCGGCGACCCCCCAGCTAACCCACCTCGGCTCAAGCGCGATCCCTAGCCGCCCACGAGAGCGCTCAGATCGCTGAATCCCAGGCCGAGGACGGAGGGCTCCCGTACTGGGTCTGCCTCAGCAGCAGAGGGACTGATCGTCCTGCCGAAGGAGCCGAGGGCCTGTCGGTCCGGTTAAAACGACATGGGAGTGGCGACGGCGATGTCGCGGCCAATTAGCATGCCGGGCTGTGACGTCAGCGAGTGTGCCGCTGGACATCGAGCCCGACGCAGAGACGCCCGGAGGCGCAGTCGTCCGGGTGACCGCGGAGGTCGACGGCCGGCCGGTGAGCTTCATACTCGACGCCGCCGCGGCGCAGTCGCAGGTCATCGAGGGTGAGGTGCCGGTGACCGTCGCCGACACGCCCCAATCCTCCGACTCTCGTGGCCTCTTCAGCCAGCCCGGGCGGTCGATGGGGACACTGGGGTCGGTGCGCCTGGCCGGGGTTCATCGCGAAGGCCTGGACGTGACGCTGGCGAACCGGGCAACCCGGTCGGAAATCTGCTCGGCGTGGATTTCCTCGACGGACACATCTGGAAAGTGGACTTCAGTTCGGCGTGTCTGACCGCTGAGACAGACAATCTCGCAGCTGGCATCAAAGACCGCACGTGGTGGCCTATGAACCGAGGCCAGCGCGGGCATGTGCTTCTCTCAGCGCATTGGGATGCGGTGTCGGCGCCGCAAGCAGTTTGGGACACGGGGGCGGGAGTGACTGTGGTCGACGCCGGGTTCGCCGACCGCCACTCTGAGCTGTTCACGCCGGCGGGGTCAGCTCAAGGCAGCGATGGTGTCGGCTCCGCCGAGACTCCGATGGTGATTCTCCGCGGCCCGCGGATCGGGTCGCTGAGCTTTGGCGACAGCTTGGCGGCCGTTGTCGACCTGAGCGAGATCAACGCAACGTTGGAACAACCTCTGGAGATCATCCTCGGGTACCCGCTGCTCGCTCAGGCCGACTGGATCATCGACCTCCGCGACAACCGGTGGTCGGCTGTACTGCGATCGTGAGCTTCGCCGAATGCGGGGCGTTGCTTCGGAGGTACGGGATCAGGATCTGCCTACGTAAGTCCCGCCCGCAGCCTGCCGACATGCGATGCGCTCACCCAGCCACAGCCCATGGAAGCCAGCACTCTCGGCGATACTTCTCAGTTGGCGACGAACCAGGAGTCGGCTCTTCGGGCGGCCCTCCACTTCCGCTTTCCGGACCGAGGGAGCGGTCGGGAACGCGCTGAGCACGGCGGCAAGGGTGTCCGGTTGGACGATCGCCGAGCGGGGTCAGATGCTGTGATAATCCGTCTCCTGAGTACCTCCGCGATTCCCCACGTCTCGGTCGACGCCGAAACCGCGCGCTCATGAGTTTCCCGCCAAGCTCCCGGGAAGCGACTTGCAGCTGCGGAAAGCTGTGCGCGACCGTCACCGGAGAGCCGGTCAGCGTCGGCGTGTGCCATTGCCTGGACTGCCAGCGGCGTACGGGCGGACCGTTCGCCCAACAGGCGCGCTGGGAGGGTGAGCATGTCACGATCGAGGGGCGCGCCACCGAGTACACCCGCCACAAGGACGAGGGCGGGTCGTGCACGTTCTCGTTTTGTCCTGAGTGCGGCGCGACCGTGTTCTTTCAGAACACCTACTACCCAGGCATGTACGCGATCCCTGTCGGCGCGTTCGCCGATCCGAGCTTTCCCGCTCCCCAGCGCTCAACTTGGGAGGAGCGCCGGCACGCGTGGGTAAGAATGCCCGACGGGATCGAACGTATCTACTGAGCTCTGCTCCTAAGCGTCCCGGCGGGCGAACAACCACCGGGACCGCACCAACCGCGCGGGCGCCTCTCGCCAGCCCGGGGCCCGAGAATGTCTCGTGCGATCGTCCGCTGGGATACCCGGTCAAGGAGCGACAGAGAGGACACCACGAATCGGACTGGCACGGGTGCACCGCGTCGTGGTCCCAGCCACACTTGAGCGTCTGATTCTTGCGAACAGTAGAAGCGACTCTGCTTCCCGGATCGCACCTCCGATGGGCCCAGTTTCACAAGACCCAGCATTGCTGGCTGCCTTCTCGGCCGGGCTAAGACTTTTGCTTTGACGATCAGCGATGGGCGGCACCGGAGCCGCACTCCTCGCCCAAACCGGGGCTGACCTCAGCCTGCCGGCAAACGCGTCGATACCTATGCAGCGGTCCGCGACATGCACCGAGATGCAGGGCCGGCGCGAGCGCGACTTCACACGTCGATCTGCGTAGGCACTCGCTGAGCCCGGCGAGCCGACAGAACCGGCCGGGCCAGCAGACCGTCCCGGGCTCAGCTAGTCCGGGCTCGAGACTTAAGAGAACCGCATGCCAATCCTTTGGCATCGTGCCTCTGTGCTGATCTACATCACTGGGGTGCCCGGCAGCGGCAAATCCAGCGTCTGCGAGGAACTGAGTGTTCGCGGATATGAGGCGATCGACGCGGATGATCACATTGGGGCGTGGGTCACACGCACTAAAGGTGAGACGCTGGTGGACCCTCCCGTGTTCTCGGCTCGAACACCTCAGTTCTATGAAGACCACCTCTGGCGGTATGAGCCGAAATTAGCTCAGCGCATCGCTACCGCTCATCTGGGCAACGTGTGCTTCGTCGGTGGCTGTGCGGGCGGCGAGGACGAGATCCTGCACCTCTTTGACCGAGCGTTCTACCTCGTCGTAGACCCTCTGGAGCTCACACGTCGGCTGCTGACGCGAACCGATGGCCCGTTTGCCCACGCCTCTCAGGAACTCCGGGCGGCACAAGTAGACCGGGTCGTCCCGAACCTGACCGATTTCGAAGCCGCATGGCAGCGTAAGGCGATGGAGCCCGTCAGTTCGATGCATCCCGTTTCCGGGGTCGTCGACGACATCCTCCGGCTGTGCAAGCTGCCGATACGTACCATCTGATCTCGCCGGAAGCGCAGCTGGAGCAACGGCTGCCCGCGACCTCTTGCTGCGTAGGCAACAGCGGGGATGTTGGCCGTCTGGTTCTGAGAAGCTGGAAGTCGATGGTCATCAGAGGTAGCGTGGCTGTGAGATGACGGGGCCTTCAGACAGCGAGGCGCGGGAGTTCGCCGCGTCGTTTCAGTCCTTCCTGCAATGGGTCCGCAGCACTGACCGGGTTCGCAGCGAGGTTCCGGATATGGTCGCTGAGTTTCTCGGTGACCGGGTTTCTGACCGCTCGGTCGTCAGTCGCTCTCTGCGTCCTTTCGAGCATGTGAATCTGCAAACGGCGCTGAATGCCTGGTCGAGTGAGGCGGGACGTGAGGTTGTGGTGCAGGGGATCTCGGTTCCACCTCATCACGGCGGTGCGAGCTTGCAGCAGATCATCAGCGCAGAGGGGATCGGCCAGTTGCGGCTGTCGGCGCCGCCGCTGGTGGACCTGCCCAATGGCCCTGGGTCCACGTTGGCGTGTCTGCAGCTCGCGCTGCTGCTCGTGACCGATGCGCTTGGTCGGTACGTGGTGATGGTGAGCGGACCGAGCGAGCAGCACGATCCGACGATCAACGTTGAGATCGCTGGTCTCCCGGTTCAAGCGGCTCAGGCGGTGCATGCCCGCCTTGATGAGCTTCGCAATCTCCTCAACGTGTATCGCGGTCACGTACTCGATGTCGCGCTGACCCCGGGGGGTGGAGTTGCGCTGACCTTTGGCGACCTGCCTGTGACCGCACGTGAGGACGTCGTTCTTCCCGAGGAGGTGCTAGCACGGGTTGAGCGCCACGCGCTGTCAGTCGCTGCTCACCGAGAGGCTCTGCTCAGGGCTGGCCAGCACCTAAAGCGCGGGTTGTTGCTCTTTGGCCCGCCGGGGACAGGAAAGACGCACACCATGCGGTACCTGGTTGGGCGCATGGACGGCTACACGCGGCTGATCCTGTCAGGCCGTGCGTTGCATGCGATCGGGCCGGCGTCTGAGTTGGCCCGAGATCTCGAGCCAGCCGTGCTGGTCCTCGAAGACGTCGACCTTGTAGCCGGAGATCGCAGTCAGGGGCCAGGCGCGATGCCCGTTTTGTTTGAGCTCCTCAACGCAATGGATGGCGCGGCTGGCGACGCCGACCTCCTCTTTGTCTTGACGACCAACCGTGCGGACCTGCTTGAGCCGGCATTGGCAGCACGCCCTGGTCGTGTCGATGTCGCGGTCGAGATCGACCTGCCCGACGCGGAAGCGCGTGCGCGTTTGCTGAAGCTGTATGCCCGCGGCGTTCCACTTCGGCTCGCCGACGCGGATCTCGATGAGATCATCAATCGGACTGCGGGTGTGACCGCATCCTTTCTCAAAGAACTGCTCAGGCGCTCGATTCTCGCTGCGCTCGAACAAGGCGACGATGACCCGGTAGTCACGGCCAAGCACACCAGCGCAGCACTCGACGATCTTCTTCACAGCGGGCAGCAACTCACGCGCAGTCTGCTCGGCGTGGGGAATGATCCCGAAAGGCTGCCCGCCGGCGGGGGCATCGGTTCATTACCGCCACAGCGCGGGCGCCAACGCGGCTGGATCAGCGGCTAAAGCAGCGCGCCCGGTCTAACGCTCCTCCAGTTCGGAACAGCGAACCCATCGCTTCCGAAGCTCGAGCATTCCGGGCTGACTGCAGGTCGCCGATTGCGGGGCTGGCGCGATCCACTGTGTTGACGCAGATCTGCATAGGTGGTACCGCTTTCTGCTGAGGTAGGTCACAACCGCCGCGTCAGCAGAGAGGCAGGGTAGGCTGCGCGCATGGCACAGGGTGATGATCAGCTTCTCGCTTCGTCGTTCGGCGCGTCCGCGGCCGTCTACGCCGAGCATCGACCTGATTATGCGGACGCCGCGGTCCGCTGGGCGCTTGATCGCGCGCCCGGTCCAAGAGTCCTGGATCTCGGTGCTGGAACAGGGAAGCTGACAGCAGTTCTGGTCGCACTGGGCGCGGATGTCGTCGCGGTCGAGCCCGACCGCCAGATGCTGAATGAGTTGCACACCAGAGTTCTGACTGTTCGCGCCCTTGCTGGCAGCGCAGAGGAGATTCCGCTTCCCGACTCATCCGTCGATGCTGTACTGGCCGGGCACGCCATGCATTGGTTCGACATGAACGTCGCGGGGCCTGAGATCGCACGGGTCCTTGCCCCCGGGGGTGTCCTTTCTGGGCTATGGAACGTCTTTGACACGCGGGTTGGCTGGGTTAGGCAGCTTGAGCGGGTCAGCGGCGCCGCGGCCATCGGATCGCGGGATACGCTCGACCGCTGGCGGGTTGAGACAGCAGACCTCCATCTTCCTGACGCTGGAGAGACGCCCCGGTTCGGCTCGCCCGAGCAGATCGAGTTCCAACATGGGCAGGTCCGCACAGCCGATTCGCTTGTCGCGACCCTTGCTACGAAGGCGGGGATGCTGGTGATGGCAGACCACGAGCGAGACGCCACTCTCACCCGAATCCGTGCGTTCTTGGCGAGCACACCGGAGACCGCCGAGGGTGAGTTTCTCTTGCCGATGTTGACGGGTGTACTTCGCGTTCAGCTGATCGCTGTCTAGAACCCGGTTCAGGGAGTTGGGAGGCTGACGGTTTCGAGCTGGTGGGAACCGAAGTTGGGGACGAGGGCGAGCTTGTCGGTGTCTATGACGGCGATGTCGCGGGGAAACGCCGCCGCTGGGAGGGTGCTGATGACCGGCTCGGGATGATGAAGGAGTGCAGACGCCGTGTCGATGATCGTCAGGGCTGCGTGGGCACCTTTGGCTTTGAAGCGGTCTGAGTCGGCGACGATCAGACGGCTCCCGTGATCGAACTCGGCGATCCCGACGGGTGCGGTGCCCACCTTGACGGACGCGATGAGGGCGTGTTGAGGGTCTTGATGGAGCTCCCGGGTTGAGAAGCCCAGGACACGATCGCTTCCACGGGCGGTGACCCAGACAACTGAGCCGCTGGGCGAGACAACGACGCGCACGGGTTGGTTGCCGGCGTCGACTGCGGTTGATGCGGCCTGAGCAGGGTCGGTTTCAGCACGGGTTAGGTTGATCATGCTGAGGCTTCCGTCTGGCTGTGTGCCGTTGTGGTCGATGCGGAGGTGGGTGTCGACTTCGCTTGTGACGTAGAGGCCCTGGCCATTGGGGGAGAGCGCGATCCCGACGGGCGCCTCACCAACCGACACGGCTCCCACATAGGCGGTAGTGGTGAGGTTCGGAGTCGATGTAGACCCAATGTCATATACCGCGACCTGAGCGCTGTCCTCGACGGTGACAAACACGAAGTGACCGTTCGCGCTGCTTGCGGTCTCGATCGCTCCGAAGCTGCTTGTGGCCTTGCCTGGCGGTGGAGCCAGAGTCCCGAGGACCGAGTGCGAGGCCCCAGTCTCGGCGCGTGCGGCGTTCAGGACGGTGTCGCCGGCGCGGCCGTTGGCGATGAGCACCAGACGTCCGTCTTTAGTGACCGAGCAGCCCGCGGCGCCTTGAGGAACTCTGATGGTTCTCAACAATCGTGGGGCGCTTCCTGCGAGGGAGTAGACGAGGACATCTCCCGAGATCAGGGTCACGAAGCCGTATCGACCATCAGGTGACGCCGCCGCGCCAAACGGGCTCCCCATGACCTTCTGAAACGCCACGGTGCTAGCCGATTGAACAGCTGCCGACTGAGCGCCAACGGGCCCACAACCCGCCATCAGCAGCCCTATCGCTGCCACGGCAATCAGGACGACACTCGCCACTGCTCCTGAGGACCGAGACGGTCGCGAAGAACGAAAACGCTTCTCAGCTACAAGATCCGGAACGGCGCTCACCATCAAGTCAAATACATCGATCGCCCAGATAGTCCCAGAGGCGGTCCTTGAGACGCAAGTCGGAGAGGTCCTTTCCGGCCTCGGTCAGGATCCACCTGTCCAGCAAGTAGAGGCTCATCGCCGGTTGCAGGGCTGGCGTTGTGGCGGGATCTGTGGTCTCGGTGCATAGGCATTTGGTGCCCGGCGCGACCCGCGGGCGGCGCTCCTGGCAGGGACTAGATGAGTCGTTCGAAGGTGTCTGAGTCCTGGTCCAGGTCCAGCAGGGCGCAGGTCTGAGCTTCGATCGTTCCGGTAGCCACCATGCGGGCGAAGAGTGGATCTCCCTGGGCTGCGAGGGTGAGGACGGTATACGAGAGGTCCCTGACTCGCGCGCGGACGGCGTTGAGGAGTTCGGGGACGGTTCCGGTGTACCCGTAGGCGTTGAGCAGGAGTCGGATGCGGCGTGGTCGGTCCTCAAACTCGGTGAACCCCTCTCTGGCGACTACCTCACGGGCGTGCAATGGTCCCCAGGAGAACACCACGTAGGCCAGATCCCAGATGGGTGAGCAGGGTCCGGCAAAGTCCCAGTCAATGAATCCCAGCAGTTGGCCCGTCTGATCGCCGTTGGGTGAGCCGCCCGGAGACCAGACCGCGTTATAGGGTGCGGCGTCGTTGTGTCCGATGATGTCGCCGGGCTGCCACTGCTGGGAGCTCAGACGCCACCGGGCGTCTGTTGAGGGGACGAAGCTGGAGACCGTGTCGTGGTAGCGACGTAGCCATCGGCCAACGTCGATCAGTGCCTCGTCGGAGTGCACCCACGCTGGCCAGGGTTCGTCATCGCCAACGGTGATGCCGGGCAGAAAGGTCAAGACCTCGCGGCCGTGCTCGTCGATACCGAGAGCCCGCGGCGCACCGGGGAACTGGTGGGTCTCGAGGTGTTTAAGAAGTGAGTGGACGGTTGAAGTCCAGGGTCCCGCCGGACGGCGAACGGTCTCTCCCACGCGAGTGGCGCCGCCGGCATTTCCTCCTGGGAGTGGCTGCTCGTCCATCGCCAGTCGAGTGTGCCAACCGCGAGCCCTCCGGCGGGTCGATTGCCTGGTCAGGTTGAATGACGGCATGAGCGAACCTGATGATTCTGACCTGGAGAGAATCGCTCGTGAAGTCGCCGGCGAATGGGGCCTCGAGCTCGGCCCGGCATTCCAGCTGTCGAACTTTTCTTACGTCGCGTCCGTTGGCTCAGACGCAGTTCTGAAGATTGGTTGGCAGGACGATGATGAGTCAGTCCACGAAGCGGACGCGCTTGAGCTCTGGGCCGGCGACGGGGCCATCCGCAATCTGCGAGCGGATCGCACCAAGCGCGCGCTGTTGCTCGAGCGTGCTCGCCCCGGAACTGACCTTGCCGCCATGGACTCGGCGGCTGCGACCACAATCGCGGTCGGCGCCGCGTCCCGCCTCTGGCGACCCGCAGCCCCACCGTTTCGATGGATCGGAGACTACGTTAATGAGTCACTCACCAACGCAACGCCGCAGACGCCAGCCGCACGGCGCCTGCTCCAGTCAGGCCGCGAAGTCTTTGACCAGATGCAGATTGACAACAGCACGCTGATCCATGGCGACCTCCACCACCACAACATCCTCGACGCCGGAACCCGCTACCTGGCGATCGACCCTAAGCCCATGTTGGGTGAACCCGAATTTGACGTCCCTCCGTTTCTCTGGAACCCGCTCGGTTCCGAGATGAACCAGCGGGAAACCGAACGACGCCTCGACGCGTTCGCCGAAGCGGGCCTGGATCAAACTCGCATGCGGGCCTGGACCCTCGTACGTGGCGCCTACCAGTGCGTCGGCGATTGGCTAGGAGACCCCATCGTCAAGATCATCGAGGCCATTCAGCCACACTAACCCACGGGCCGCAGCAACGGCTGTCGCGGCAAACAGGGCTGGCAGGGGTCGTGCAGTGTCGGTCGATCTGCCTGAGTCTGCGCCCTTCGCCAGGTTTCCGAATTGCGATATGCCCGTGAGCTCCGCGGAAGTACGATCGTCGACGTGAGCGCTGAACCTCCCAACGATCCTCGTGATGCCGGTCGCTTGGTGATTGAGACGACCCGCCGGATGTTGAACGCTGCCGAACGGCCCGACGCTGCCAACGAGCCCGTCAATCCCACGAGCGCGGAGGCACTAGGGCCACTCGTAGTAATGGGAGAGATTCTCCAGAGCTCCGAATGGAATGCAATGACGCAGTACGTCGCGATAGCGGCGTTGTCGGCAGCCATCATGTGGGCAAGCCATGAGACGGGGAAGCCGCCAGACTCAATCCTGGACGAGCTGGCCAAGAGCTTCGAATCTCCCGCTTGAGTTGCTCCAGCGGGCCGAGGGATGCGCCCCCCTTCAACTCGCCGATAGGAGGGCCGGCGTCGAGGCGAGCACGGACGCCCTTTACCCGTGCAGCGGCTGGTGCCGTGGTCTGAGGCTGTTCACGAGCGCCACCGCGGAAGGTTGCAGATGAGCTACATCGTCGTCTCCGCCTCCGCGAGTCATCTCTTCGGTGGTCACCTCTTGGAGATTCGACCGCATCGCAGGCGGGTAACGAGCCCGGAATGGCCGTCATGGCTGCCTACTCGTTTGGAAAGACCATGCTCGTCATCGGCCTGTTCGCTGTGATGGGGCTGTTGACTGCATTTCAAAATTCCATTTTCCGTCGCGGACGACGGCGCAAAGCGGAGCGCGAGCGGCAAGACCAGAGTGACGGCCGCTAGGCCCGCCCGAGTGGCCGCGCTGGCGGGTCGGGACTCGGCGGCCAGCGCCACGCGGTTTTGCCGTCGATTGACCGGGCCCGGTGAGACTGTGCCCGTCGCGAACTGGCTGATTCATCGGAATGCAACTCGCCGGAAGCGAGGCCGACGCTTCGCGTTCTAGTCGGCGCTCTCGAGGCCCGAGTAGATCTTCGCCCGAGCCGTGGTGCCCCGCGGAAACTAGTGCTCGTCGCTTCTCCGCCGGCGTCACCACCTCGACCGTGTTTCCGTCAAACCCAGGTAGCTCTGGGAACAGTCATTGCGAAAGACCGACGCGTTCGTCCAGATCAGCCGTGATGCAGGATGAAGGTGACCTTCCCCGACTTACATACCGGGCCCGTCCCTTCGATCGACTCGGCTGACGAGTACTCGATCAGCCCGGTTATCGTCCCGCTGGTCTTATCCCGGAGGTAGACATGATCGACTGTTTCACTTGACCCCCGTTCGGTGTAGCTCAGGACGCCTCCGCTGAGACTTCCCTCAATGTCGATGTAGCTGTTCGACTTCGTGCCGTCCGGACATTTGAGCGTCAGGTAAGCCTGGCTCACGGTCCCAAGACAGTACGTCACGGTGTTTTCGGTCTTGGCGGTGCAGCCAGTAGCGTGGGTTAAGGAAACCACAAGCTTCTGGTGCTGGCTCGTCTCGCCGCTGTAGCGGCCGGTCTTGAAGCCGGTTGCGGCGATCGCCACCACAGGTGCCGCGATGCACAGCGCAGCAACCACGCACATCGCCAAGGTCCCTCTCGATCTGATCCGCTTCATGCGTGACTCCCCGGAAGGTT
>CAZZVR010000080.1:0-16142 GCA_964657595.1 Burkholderia sp. PAMC 26561
CGATCCGTGTCACGTTTTGTGTGAAATGGACGCAAAACGTGACACGGACCCTCTTGAGCGAGCTGCTCGGGGCAATTGGCGGGTCTTCACGGCAACGGAGCTCTACGGTCTCGGTTTCAGTGCAACCCGGGTCCGCACGATGGTCGAGCGCGGCCAGCTGCACCGGCTCCACCGCGGGGTCTACGCCTACGGCCACCCCGACCTCCCGTGGCAGGGCACCTACCTCGCGGCTCAGTACATGGCCGGGGAAGGGGCCTACCTGACCCGCGGGTCCGGCCTCGCCGTCGCCGGTCTCTGGAGCCCCTTCACCCGCCAGGTCCACGTCACCGCGGCCACGGGGCGTCGCTCCCGGGACGGCGTCATCATCCACCGCACCCGGACCCCACCGCTGAGCGACGAGATCAGAACCGACGGTCCGCTGCGCTACGCCGCGCTCCCGCGCCTGCTCATCGAGCTGGCCCCGGTGTCGAACCCCCGCCAGCTCGGCGGTCTCATCACCAAGGCGGTCCAGCGACACAAGCTCGACCACGCTCTGATGCGGACCATCCTCACCCGCCACCACGGACGGCCCGGGGTGGCCATGGTGACCGACGCCTACGGCGGATATCTGACCCCGGCACGCTCCAAGTCCGAGCTCGAGGCGCGTTTTGATCGCGAACTCCATCAGCGCCCGTGGATCCCCGAGCCCGAGCGCAACGTGTACATCGAGGCCGGCGGGATCCGCTGGGAGATCGACCGCCTCTGGCCCGAGCACAACGTCGGGGTGGAGATCGACGGGCGCAACTATCACGAGGCCCTGAGGGACCGGGCCAAGGACGAACTCAAGCGGGCCAAGCTGCTGACCCTCGGAATCCAGACCCTGCACGTCAGCGACTGGCGCATCGAGTACGCGATCAGCGACGCGCTGGATGACCTCGAGGCGATCCTCGCGCGGCGGGCAGCGGCCTAATGCGCCGGCGCTGGCGCCGACGCCGCTGCCGACGCCGGCAGCGGCACATCCGGCGTCCGGGCCAGGCAGTCCGCGAGCATCAGCGGGGCGATCCGGGCGCGGCCATCCGGGTCAGCGGAAAACATCGCGTCGTGGGCGTCGAGCAGGGACAAGATCGCGCCGAACACGGGCGCGTCGTCATGCTCCTCGGGAACGTTGCAGGCGAGTCGGGCCAGGGCGAGCACCTCGGCGCCGTCGGAGCCGCGGATCCACAGCATCGTCGCGATCTGGAGGAGTTCGGCGACGCGGTCGAGCAGCAGGTGCGGGGCGAGCTGGCGTTCGCCGATGGCCGGTCCGGCCACCCGCAGAGGCGCCCCGGCGGCCAGGGCGAGGGACTGCTCGGACCAGATGAGCCGGATCTGGTCCCCCGACAGTCCGGCCTGCAGGGCCAGGCGGACCTGGCTCAGGCTGGTGATGCGTGGCTGGCCGTAGGGCGCGTCGGAGGCGAAGAGGATCTGGGCCGGCGGGATCAGGCTGAACAGGGCGAGCAGGTCCGTGGGCAGGAACCAGGCGCTGTCGAACAGCAGGTTCGGCACGTCGGGGGCGACCCGCCACAGCCAGGACAGGTCGGTGGCGCCGGCGTGGGCGAGGATCACCCGCGCGCCGGGGTAGCGCTGCGCCAGGGCCAGGATGTGGCGCCCCGGGGGTTCGATCCCGCGGCCGGAGTGGATGAGCACCGGCACGCCGCGCTCGTGGGCCAGCGCGAACACGTCGGCCACGGCCGGATGGTCGAGGTCGAATGCCTCGGCGCGCGGATGCAGCTTGATGCCGCGGGCACCCAGGTCGAGGGAGCGCTCGGCCTCGGCCACGGCGCCATCCCAGGGGTTGACCCGACAGAAGGGGATCATCAGCGGTCCCGCCGGCGTCGCCGCGTTGAACGCCTGGGCGTCACTCCGCACCGCGTCGTTGGGGCCCGGGTACCCGTCGGGCTCGTGGAAGGGGAAGACGAAGCAGCCACTCGCCCCGGCCGCGCCGAGCAGCGTGACGAGCTCGTCGAAGGACTGGGTGAAGCCGTCGGGGTCGTGGAACCCGACGTGGGTGTGGGCGTCGAAGACCGCCAGACCCGGAACCCACTGGGCGACGGCGGCATGCCACGGAGTGAGCAGTTCGGTCAGGTCCATGTCCGATTCGTACCATGAAGCCATGGCCTCAGGCGCACTCACCGACAGCTGGACCCTGGGGGGACTGACCGTCCCCAACCGGGTGCTGCTCGCGCCGTTGGCCGGCATCGGCAACTGGTTCGTGCGCCTGCAGGCCAGGCGCTACGGCGCCGGGCTGGCCTTCTCCGAGATGGTCTCGAGCTTCGCCGTTCACCACGGCAACGACCGCACGTGCAACGAGATGCTGCGCATCCACCCGGATGAGGGGCTGGTGTCGGTGCAGCTGTTCGGTCATGACCCCGACGTCATGGCCTCCGCCGCAGAGACGGTCGCCAAGGCCGGAGCGGATCTGATCGACATCAACATGGGCTGTCCGGTCCCCAAGGTGTGCAAGACCGGCGCCGGGGCGGCGCTGCTGGATGACCCCGACACGGCGGTCGCCCTGGCCCGGGCGGCGGCGACCGGCAGCGGCCTGCCGGTGACGGTGAAACTGCGGACCGGTCTCAAGCCCGGTGACGGCAAGGGCGTGCGGCTGGCGCGCATGCTGGCGGACTCCGGCCATGTGGCCGCGCTGTCGATCCACCCGCGTCACGCCTCCCAGCGCCACTCCGGCTCCCCTGACTACACGCTGTTCTCCCAGCTCGTCGAGGAGCTGCCGGTACCGGTGCTGCTGTCGGGCGGGCTCTGGAGTGCCCAGGGGGCCCAGCGTGCCTACGCGCAGACGGGGGCGGCGGCGGTTCTCATCGCCCGAGGCGGCCTGGGCAATCCGTGGATCTTCTCCGAGCTGACCGGCGGCCGGGAGCCCGGCCGCGAACCCACTCACGCCGAGATCGTCGACGAGCTCACCTGGGTGATCGACCGATCCGTCGAGCACATGGGAACCGAGCGCGCCGGACGCTACCTGCGCAAGTTCTACCCGTGGTACGTCGAGCGTCTCGGGGGGACCCGCGCGGAGCAGAAGGCGCGCCAGAGCGCGTTGCAGCAGGCGCCCGATCTGGCGGCGGTGCGCGAGCTCCTGGAGCCGGTCACCGCCTGAGCCCAGACCACCCGGACCGACGGTCGGATGTACCCGGAACAACCCTTCGGGAATCCATCGAATCCGGGTGGGGAACCACCCTTTTCCACGGCTATACTCACCGGCTCGATATGGCCAAGGACGTCATCCTCACTCCCGAAGGACTCGCTTCGCTGAAGGCGGAGCTCGAAGACCTGTCGACCACGCGTCGCCGGGAAGTCGCCACGCGCATCAAGGAGGCTCGCGACTTCGGCGACATCTCCGAGAACGCCGAATACGACGACGCCAAGAACGAGCAGGCAATGGTCGAGTCGCGCATCCTCCAGCTCGAGGAGCGCCTCCGTGCCGCCACGGTGATCGAGCCCTCCGAGCTCGACAACGACGTGGTGCGGGTCGGATCGACCGTCTCGGTCGAGGACGCCGACGGGGCCAAGCACGTCTACCGCATCGTCGGTTCGGCCGAGGCCAAACCGGCCGAGTCCAAGCTGTCGAACGAGTCACCGGTGGGCAAGGCGCTGGTGGGCAAGAAGAAGGGTGAAGTCGCCTCCGTCTCGACCCCCAAGGGCGAGCGGAAGCTGACCATCAAGAAGATCGAAGTCGCCTAAGCTGGCTGGCGTGACCCCGGAGCCGCCGAGCACGGGCGGCCCCGACGAGGAGCCGTCCTTCGAGGGATCTGATGTCCTGGCCGACCGCCGGGCCAAGCTGGAGCGCATTCGCGCCGCCGGCGTGGAGCCGTTCCCGCACGCTTACCCGGATGTCGAGCCCATAGCCGACATCCGGACCACCCACGCCGGTCTCAAGGACGGAGAGGAGACCGAGTCGGCCCACCGGGTGGCCGGTCGCATCGCGGCGCGGCGCGGCGCGGGCAAGATGGCGTGGCTCGACCTCGTCGACCGCTCCGGCCGGATCCAGCTCCAGGCCCGGGTCAACGAGCTCGGCGCCGACCGGCTCGACCAGCTGACCAGCCTCGACCTCGGCGACCTCATCGGCGTCGACGGCATCGCCTTCAACTCCCGCAAGGGCGAGCTGAGCCTGCGCGTCACCGACTTCCAGCTCAACGCCAAGTCGCTGCGTCCACCCCCGGACAAGCACCACGGCCTGGCTGATGTGGAGACGCGCTACCGCCAGCGTGAGCTCGACCTGATCGCCAACGAGCCGTCGCGCGCCATCTTCATCACGCGGGCCAGGCTGATCGCGGCGATCCGCCGCTACCTCGACGACCACGGGTTCATCGAGGTGGAGACCCCGATCCTCCAGTCGCTCTACGGTGGCGCCGCCGCCCGCCCGTTCGTCACCCATCACAACGCGCTGGACCGCGACCTGTTCCTGCGCATCGCCACCGAGCTCTACCTCAAGCGGCTGATCGTCGGTGGCCTCGAGCGGGTGTATGAGATCGGCAAGCAGTTCCGCAACGAGGGCGTCGACACCACCCACAACCCCGAGTTCACCACGATCGAGTACTACGAGGCCTACGCCGGCTACCTGCAGGTGGCCGCCCGGTTCGAGGCGCTCGTGGCGTTCGTCGCCGAGCGGGTCGGGTACACCGGTCCCCACGACCTGTCGGCGCCCTGGCGGCGTGAGACGTTCGTGGAGGCGATCGCGTCGCGCACCGGCGTGAACATCCTCGAGCACCCTGAGCGTGAGGCGCTGGCCGCGGCGATGCGGGGAATCGGCCTGGAACCCAAGGAATCCGACTCCTGGCCCCAGCTCGCCGACGAGCTGCTGTCCAAGACGGTCGAGCCGCACCTGATCGCGCCGACCCTCATCCTCGACTATCCGGTCGAGCTCTCGCCGCTGGCCAAGCGGCACCCCACCGACCCTCGCCTGGTGGAGCGCTTCGAGGCCTACGTGGACGGGACCGAGGTGGCCAACGCCTTCACCGAGCTCAACGATCCCGACGACCAGCGCGCCCGTTTCGAGGAGCAGGTGCGCTTCCAAGCGGCCGGGGACGATGAGGCGATGCCCTACGACGAGGCGTTCGTCACCGCGCTCGAGCACGGCATGCCGCCGACCGGCGGAATCGGGATCGGCATCGACCGGCTGGCCATGCTGTTCACCCAGACGACGTCGATCCGCGAGGTCGTGCTGTTCCCCGCCATGCGCGACTGACCGGCTCCCGGGGTCGTGGCGGACGTGTTGAGCGGATTAAGACCGCTCCCTGCGGGGTAGCGCTCCACCGATGCCGGGGGGACGCTTGTTAGACTGCCCTATGGCCTCAGATCCAAGACCGTCGACTCATGGGTTCCACCGTCGCGGCCGATCACTGGGTCAAGAGCGCCTTCCTAAACTGGGTGTGGGCAGAGTTCCGCCCACACAGTCCGGACAAGCAATCGACCGACCTGTCCTAGTCCCAGCGAACAGAGAGATCTGATCATGTTCGAGCGATTCACAGAGCGCGCCCGTCAGGTGGTCGTCCTGGCCCAAGAAGAGGCGCGCACCCTTAAGCACAACTACATCGGCACGGAGCACATCCTGCTCGGTCTTCTCCGCGAGGAGGAAGGTCTGGCTGCTCGCGTGCTCGAGTCGCTCGAGATCACCGTTGAGCGCGTCCGCGCTCAGGTGGTGCGCATCGTCGGCTCCGGCGAGGAGGTCACCTCCGGCCAGATCCCGTTCACGCCCCGGGCCAAGAAGGTCCTGGAGCTGGCACTTCGCGAGGCGCTCAGCCTCGGCCACAACTACATCGGCACCGAGCACATCCTGCTCGGCCTGGTCCGTGAGAACGAGGGCGTCGCCGCCCGCATCCTGCTCGACTTCGACGCTGACTCGGAGAAGATCCGCAATGAGGTCATCCGCATGCTCTCGGGTCCCGGCAGCCGCCAGCGCGGCACCGGCTCGGGTTCCGGCGCGGCTGCGGCGGGCTCCGGCGCCAGCGGCGAGGGCAAGAAGTCCTCGAAGCTGCTGGACCAGTTCGGTCGCAACCTGACCAAGCTGGCCTCCGACGGCAAGCTCGACCCGGTGGTGGGTCGTGAGACCGAGATCGAGCGGATCATGCAGATCCTCAGTCGCCGCACCAAGAACAACCCGGTGCTCGTGGGCGAGCCCGGCGTCGGCAAGACCGCCGTCGTCGAGGGCCTGGCTCAGCGGATCGTCTCCGCCGACGTGCCCGAGCTGCTCAAGGGCAAGCAGATCTACACGCTGGACCTGGCCGCCCTGGTCGCCGGCTCCAAGTACCGCGGTGAGTTCGAGGAGCGCCTCAAGAAGGTGATGAAGGAGATCACCCAGCGCGGCGACATCATCCTCTTCATCGACGAGCTGCACAACCTGGTCGGTGCCGGTGCGGCCGAGGGCGCGATTGACGCGGCCTCGATCCTCAAGCCGGCCCTGGCCCGCGGGGAGCTGCAGACCGTCGGCGCGACCACGCTGGAGGAGTTCCGCAAGTACCTCGAGCGCGACTCCGCCCTCGAGCGGCGCTTCCAGAAGATCGTCGTCGACCAGCCGAGCGTGGAGGAGGCCGTGCAGATCCTCAAGGGCCTGCGTGACCGCTACGAGCAGCACCACAAGGTGAACATCACCGACGAGGCGCTCGAGGCGGCCGCCGACCTGGCCGACCGCTACATCTCCGACCGCTTCCTGCCGGACAAGGCGATCGACCTCATCGACGAGGCCGCGTCCCGCATGCGCATCAAGTCGATGACCTCCCCGCCGGTCTACCGCGAGCTCGAGGACGAGATCGAGGAGACCCGGCGTGCCAAGGAGGCCGCGATCGAGGCCCAGGAGTTCGAGAAGGCCGCGAACCTGCGTGATCAGGAGCGTCGCCTCACCCAGAAGAAGCGCGATCTGGCCGAGCAGTGGGAGGCCGGAGAGGCCACCGAGCGTCCGAGCATCGGTGAGGAGGAGATCGCCGACATCGTCAGCATGTGGACCGGCATCCCGGTGTTCAAGCTGACCGAGGCGGAGACCGCCAAGCTGATGCGCATGGAGGAGGAACTCCACAAGCGCGTCATCGGGCAGCAGGCCGCCGTCGAGGTCATCTCCAAGGCGATTCGCCGTTCGCGCGCCGGACTCAAGGATCCCAAGCGCCCGACCGGTTCGTTCATCTTCCTCGGCCCCTCGGGTGTCGGCAAGACCGAGCTCGCTCGGACCCTGGCCGAGTTCCTGTTCGGTGATGAGGACACGATGATCCGCATCGACATGTCGGAGTACATGGAGAAGCACGCCGTGTCCCGTCTGGTCGGCTCACCTCCCGGCTACATCGGCTACGACGAGGGCGGTCAGCTCACCGAGGCCGTGCGACGCAAGCCCTACAGCGTGCTGCTGCTGGACGAGATCGAGAAGGCTCACCCCGATGTCTTCAACATCCTGCTCCAGATCCTGGAGGACGGTCGCCTGACCGACGCCCAGGGCCGCACCGTGGACTTCCGCCACACGATCGTGATCATGACCTCGAACATCGGTGCGTCGGAGATCGCCAAGAACTTCCAGATCGGCTTCAGCACGATCGAGGACGAGACGGGCGTCTCCTACGACGAGATGAAGAGCCGGATCATGGGCGAGCTCAAGCGCGTTTTCCGTCCCGAGTTCATCAACCGCATCGACGACGTGATCGTCTTCCACAAGCTGGCCAAGGACGAGATCAAACAGATCGTCGACCTGCTGCTGCTGCGGATCCGCAACTCGATGGCCGAGCGCGAACTCGTCCTCGAGCTGTCGGAGGAGGCGAAGGATCTCCTCGTCGACAAGGGTTGGGACCCGTCCATGGGCGCCCGGCCGCTGCGCCGCGCGATCCAGCGCTACATCGAGGATCCGCTGGCGGACTTCGTGCTCCGCTCACAGGTCCCGGCCGGCTCCACGGTGCTGGTCGAGCCCGCCACCGAGGACGACGGTGAGAGCGAGGTCAAGCTGAGCATCATCGAGCCCGCACCCAAGCCCACGCCGGTCGGCGTCGGCGCCGAGGGTGACGGCGCCGGAGATGATCGCGCGGAGATCGAGCCCGCCCCGGACGCCCCGATGGAGTCCGAGGAGTAACGACCTCAGATCAGAACGTCAGGGTGAGGGCCCGTGGGACAGTGCGTCCCGCGGGCCCTTGCTCGTTCTGGGTCAGCTCGGGTCCTCCACCACCATGAGCGAGTGCCCGGACGGGTCCCGGAACCAGAACATCGGCGGCACCGGACCGCCCATGCGGGCGACCTCGGTGTCGACGTCGACCCCAAGGTCGCGGAACGCCGTATGGGTGGCGTCGATGTCGTCGGTGGTCAGGGTGATGCCCGTGCTGGCGGGAGTCGGCTCACTGCCCTCGGGCGGAGGCGCCAGCGCGACCCCCGTGTCACTTGCCGGTAGGTACACCTCGATCCAGCGGTAACCGCCCCCGAACTCGGTGTCCACCCGCTTCTCGAACCCGAGCGACTCATAGAAGGCGACGGCGCGATCCTGGTCTGGCGTTGAGATGCAGACGAGACTGAGCTGCTTGAGGCCGGTGGTGGTGGTGCTCATGACATCCCTTCATCGGTGATCGGTGACCCGCGGTGCTTGTCACCGTGGCAAATCCCTCAGCCCGGCGGGCGAAACTTCTCGTCGAGCGGTCGATCCATCTCCGCCCACCCGTAGTCTCGAACTCTCGGATGCCCAGAGCCACCACCGTCCACGTCTGCTCCGCCTGCGGCCATGAGTCCCCCCGCTGGGCCGGCCAGTGCCCGGGCTGTGGGGAGTGGAACACCCTGGTCGAGGAGGTGCGCGCCCCCGCGCCCAAGGCCGGCGCCGGCCGCGGCGGACTCTCCGGACCCGGCAGTGCCGCCGCCGGCGGGACGCCGACGCGGCCGACCCGCCTCGGTGACGTCGCGGCGGAGGAGCATCGCCGGTGGGAGACCGGGATCGGCGAGCTCGACAACGTGCTCGGCGGCGGGCTGGTCCCCGGCTCGCTCGTGCTCATCGGCGGTGCCCCCGGGATCGGCAAGTCGACCCTGACCACCATGGCGCTGGCCAACCTGACCGGTGCGGGCCACAAGACGCTGTACGTCTCCGCCGAGGAGTCGGCCGCCCAGATCCGCCTGCGCGCCGAGCGTCTCGGCGGCGCGGCGCTGGAGATTCCGGTGATCGCCGAGACCGATCTGGCCACGGTGCTGGCGACCCTCGAGGCCGAGCGCCCCGACGTGTGCGTGATCGACTCGGTGCAGACGATCGTCTCAGACCAGCTGACCAGTGCGGCGGGGAGCGTCGCCCAGGTGCGCCAGGTCGCCTCCGAGATCATGGCGATCGCCAAGCGGAATCGGACCGCGGTGCTGCTGGTCGGTCACGTGACCAAGGAGGGTGCGCTGGCCGGTCCGCGCGTGCTCGAGCACCTGGTCGACTGCGTGCTCCAGTTCGAGGGGGAGCGCGAGCGGACCTACCGCACGGTGCGGGCGGTGAAGAACCGGTTCGGCTCGACCAACGAGGCCGGCGTGTTCGAGATGCGCGACACCGGGCTCGTCGAGGTGCTCGACGCCAGCGCCCGCTTCGTGGCCGAGGCCACCCAGGCCCCCGGGTCGGTGGTGCTGTGCGCGATGGAGGGCTCGCGGCCGCTGCTCGTCGAGGTCCAGGCGCTCGTATCGCCGAGTGAGCTCGAGCAGCCCCGGCGCGTGGTGGCGGGCTTTGATCGCAACCGCCTGGCCCTGGTGCTGGCCGTACTGGGCCGTCACGCTGGTGTCGGGGTGGGCCAGGCCGACGTCTTCGTCAACGTCGTCGGTGGGGTGCGCATCGACGAGCCGGGGGCGGACCTGGCCGTGGCGTTGGCCGTCGCCTCGGCTGCCCGCGGCGTCGCCCTGGAGGGGCCGGCCGGTCGCCCGTTGGCCTGTTTCGGCGAGCTGGGTCTGACCGGTGAGCTGCGCTCGGTCGCCCACGCCGATCGCCGCCTCGCCGAGGCGCGCAAGTTCGGCCTGGCCGACGTGATCGAGCCGACGCGCCACGTCGTGCTGCGGCGGGCCGTCGGCGCGGCCCTCGGGCGCGCGGAGCGCTCCGGCCCCGTCGCGGCCTGACCGGCTGGGCACGGAAAAGTCGAGCGGGCAACCCCACGCCCCGCAAGGGCGTAAAGTTCGAGCTATGGCGTCACGTACCGGGGATGAGCTCACCGTGGAGCTCGAGACCCGTCAGGAGTCCCGGATGGTCCGGGCGCTCGAGATGGTGGCGCCGGGTACCGCGCTGCGCGAGGGGATCGACAACATCCTCCACGCCCACACCGGCGGTCTGATCGTCATCGGCGATCCCGACGAGCTCGCCTTCATGTTCTCCGGCGGCTTCAAGCTCGACCTCGACTACTCACCGGCCCAGATGTACGAGCTGGCCAAGATGGACGGTGCCATCGTGCTGTCCACCAACGCCAACCGGATCGCCCAGGCCAACGTCCAGCTGACGCCCGACCCGACGATCCTCACCAACGAGACCGGCACCCGCCACCGCACCGCCGAGCGGGTCTCCAAGCAGACCGACGCGCTGGTCGTCGCGGTCTCCGAGCGCCGCCAGGTCGTCTCGCTCTACGTCGACGGGGTCAAGTACATCCTCGAGGACATCCCCGTCGTGCTGGCCAAGGCCAACCAGGCGCTGGCCACCCTGGATAAGTACCGCTCGCGCCTGGACCAGGTCTCCACGCGCCTCACCGCCCTGGAATTCGAGGGTGGCGCCACTCTGCACGACGTGCTCACGGTGCTCCAGCGCGCGGAGCTGGTGACGCGCATGGCGGTGGAGATCGAGCGCTACATCGTCGAGCTCGGCACCGAGGGGCGCCTGATCGAGATGCAGCTGGATGAGACCATGGTCGGCGTCTCCGCCGACAAGACCGCCCTCGTCCACGACTACATCCTCGAGGACACGGACGAGACCTTCGCCGCCGGCTTCGACACCCTGGTCAGGCTCGCGCACCAGGACCTGCTCGACTTCGGACGGCTGGCCGAACTGCTCGGCTTCGATCGCAAGCTCAACAGCCTGGACTATCCGATCTCCCCGCGCGGCATCCGCATCCTGGGCCGGATCCCCCGTCTCCCCAAGATGGTGATCAAACGCATCATCGAGGAGTTCGGGGGGCTCGAGGAGCTGCTGGCCGCCACTGACGGCGAGCTTGAGACCGTTGACGGCGTCGGCGAGATCAGGGCGAAGGACATCCGCGAGGGCCTGCGCCGCCTGCAGGAGATCAACCTGGTTGATCGGTACCTGCAGACCTGATCGTGCACCACCCCCGCTGAGCTGTCGCACCCGAACAAGGAGGACACCATTACTGATCCAGTGAACGAGGACGCCGTACCCGAAGCCGACGCTGAGACCGAGGTCGATGACCTCGAGGAGACCGAGGACCTCGACGCCGTCCTCGAGGAGCTCGAGGAGGTCGTCCTGCTCGAGCAGATCGTGTTCGAGATCGGTGACTCGGTCGTCTACCCCCACCACGGGGCCGGTACGGTGCTCAAGAAGGAGGACAAGCACGTCCTCGGCGAGATCCGTGAGTACCTGACGATCAAGATCCTCCACAACGACATGACCGTGATGGTCCCGACCGCCAATGCCGCCGTCGCGGGTCTGCGGCGTGTGGTGGATGAGGAGACCTGCCAGCGGGTGATCGCGGTGCTCCAGGACGACGTCTCGACGATGCCGCCCAACTGGAACCGCCGGTTCAAGTTCAACCGGGACAAGATCAAGACCGGCAACATCTTCGACCTCGCCGAGGTCGTGCGCAACCTGGGGGTGCGTGAGTCCCAGAAGGGCCTCTCGACCGGTGAGAAGCAGATGTACATGCGCGCCAAGAAGATCCTCGCCTCGGAGATGATGTACGCGCTGGAGATGGATGAGGACGACGTCGACGCGCACCTCACCGACCTCATTCTCGCGGGCGCGAGCGCGCACAGCGTCACCGTCGCCAGCGACTGACCTGCGGCGCGCGGAGTCGGCTGAGTGGCGGTCGCGCTGATCGTGGCCGCGGGCAGCGGCGAGCGCCTGGGGGCGGGGGGCCCCAAGGCGCTGGTCCCCGTCAGCGGCCGTCCGATGCTGGAATGGTCGCTCGAGGCGTTGTCCCGGGTCAGCGCGATCTCCGCGATGGTCGTGGCTCTGCCCGCCGGCGCGCTGTCGTTCCCCCTGCCCCCGGGGGTGATCGGCGTGCCTGGCGGTGAGGTCCGGTCGGCGTCGGTTCTGGCGGCCCTTGAGGCCGCCCCGGAGGGGGACCCCATCCTTGTCCACGACGCCGCCCGCCCGCTGGCCTCCGCCGACCTGTTCGCCCGGGCGCTGGATGCCCTGGCGGTGACCGGGGCGGATGCGGTGGTGGCGGCGCTGCCGGTCACCGACACGATCAAGCACGTGCCGCTCGGGGGCACGGCGGTGTCGGCCACGCTGGATCGCTCCGAGCTGTGGGCGGTGCAGACCCCGCAGGTCTTCCAGCGTGCCGCGCTCGAGCGGGTGCTGCGCGGGGCCTCGGGCGCCGGCCTGGCCTCCGCGACGGACGACGCCTGGCTGATCGAGGCGGCCGGCGGGTTAGTTCACGTCGTGGCCGGCGAGCCGGACAACTTCAAGATCACCCATCCCGCCGACCTGCGCGCCGCCGAGCTGCTTCTCTCCCAGCGATGAGAGTCTGCACCGGCATCGGATATGACTGCCACCAGTTCACGGACGGGCGGCCGCTGATCATCGGGGGCGTCGAGATCCCCTCCGAGCGAGGGTTGCTCGGCCATTCCGACGCCGACGTGCTCACCCATGCGGTGATCGACGCGCTGCTCGGCGCCGCCGGTCTGGGTGACATCGGCCAGCACTTTCCCGACACCGATCCCGCCTACGCGGGGGTCGACTCGATGGCGCTGCTCGCCGCCGCGGCTGATCTGCTCGTCGGGGTGGGCGCGAGCGTGCGCAACCTCGACGCCACCGTGGTGCTCGAGGCGCCGAAGCTCGCCCCCTACAAGGGTCAGATGCGCGCGCGGCTGTCGGTGCCCCTGGGCGTGGACGTGCAGTGGATCAACGTCAAGGCGACCCGCGGTGAGGGGATGGGCTTCATCGGCCGCGGCGAGGGTGCGGCGGCCCTGGCCATCGCCACCGTCGAACGCTGAGCTACCGTTCTCGCGGTGCGTGAGGTCACCCTGCATGACACGTTGAGCGGCCGGGTGCTGCCCCTGGCGACCCGGGAGCCGGGCCGGGTCGGCATCTACGCCTGCGGTCCCACCGTGTACGGCCGCATCCACGTCGGCAACGCGCGGCCGTTCGTGGTGTTCTCGCTGCTCAAGCGGTTCCTGGCCCACGAGGGCTATGACGTGACCCTGGTGGTCAACGTCACCGACATCAACGACAAGATCTACCTGGCGGCCGCACGGGAGCAGGTCGGCTCGGCGCAGCTCGCGGGCGAGATGACCGCCGCGTACCTGGCTGACACCGCCCGGCTGGAGCTCGGCCGGCCCGACCACGAGCCGACCGCCGCGGGGACGATGGCTGAGATCGTCGCGCTGATCGAGCGGCTCATCGACGGGGGGCATGCCTACGTCGCGGACGGCGACGTCTACTTCTCGGTTCGCTCCTATGACCGCTACGGCGAGCTGTCACACCGCCGGCTGGCGGACATGGATCAGGGTGAGGGCGGTGAGGGCGTCGACCTCAAGCGCGAGCCCTTCGACTTCGCCCTGTGGAAGGCGACCAAGCCGAATGAGGACACGGCGTGGGACGCCCCCTGGGGGGCGGGGCGACCCGGCTGGCACATCGAGTGCTCGGCGATGGCCGAGGCGCTGCTGGGCATGGACTTCGAGATCCACGGCGGCGGCTCTGACCTGACCTTCCCCCATCACGAGAACGAGGCGGCCCAGAGCGGCGCGGCCCACGGGGGTGCCCTGGCCCGCCTGTGGGTGCACAACGGAATGGTGCGCACCAACGCCGCGAAGATGTCGAAGTCGGTGGGCAACACCTTCCTGCTGCACGCCGCCCTGGACGCCTACGGCCGTGACGCCCTGCTGGTGTACTTCGTCTCCGGTCATTACCGCCAGCCGATCGAGTTCGACGACGAGCGCCTCGACGCCGCGAGCCAGAACGTCGTTCGCTTGCGTTCGGTCGCCCGCCGCCTCGTGCCCGGCGCCTCCCCGGCGTGGTCGGCCCCGCTGCGCGAGCGGTTCTTCGCTTCCCTGGCCAGCGACTTCAACACCCCCGCGGCGATGGCCGCGGTGTGGGAGTGGGTGACCGAGGCCAACAAGTCCGCGGCGCCGGTGGGGTCCGCTGACCTCGCTGACATGCTCGATGTCCTCGGTCTGGCCAACCTGCTCGAGCTGGATGAGGTGAACGCACCCCCGGAGGCGTTGGAGCTGCTCGAGCGGCGCCAGGCCGCCCGGGCGGCCAAGGACTACGCCGAGGCTGACCGCATCCGCGATGCCCTGCACGAGATGGGCTGGGAGATCCGCGACTCCGCCGCCGGGCCCGAGCTGCTGCCGGGCTCGTGATCGTCTACGGACGCAACGCAGTGCACGAGGCGGTCCGCGGCCCCCGGTCCGTCAGAGAGATCTGGGTGACCCGGGGAGCGGCGCGGGAGCCGTGGCTGGCCGGCGCCGGTGTTCCGGTGCAGGAGGCGAACCATGAGCAGATCGAGGCACGCTGTGGCTCTGACGGGCACCAGGGCATCTGCGCGGAGGTCTCGGAATTCCGCTACGCCGACGCCGAGGCCCTGCTGAGCGTTTCGGACGCCCCGTTCCTGGTGGCGCTGGACCAGGTCCAGGATCCCCAGAACCTCGGGGCGATCGCCCGCAGCGCCGAATGTGCGGGAGCCGACGGCCTGATCTTCCCCGAGCGGCGCGCGGCGGAGGTCACTCCGGCGGTATGCAAGGCCTCCGCCGGAGCGGTCGAGCATCTGCCCGTCGCCCAGGTTCGCAACCTGGCCGACTTCCTCGCCGCCGCCAAGGCGGCGGGGCTGTGGTGCTACGGCGCTGACGGGGAGGCCCAGCTCGACTACCGCCAGATCGACTTCGCCGGCGGGCTGGTGCTCGTGCTCGGCTCGGAGGGGAGAGGCCTGCGGCCCCGGGTGGCGGGCGCCTGTGACGCCCTGATGTCGCTTCCGTTGCGTGGGCGCATCGAATCTCTCTCGGTCAGCGCGGCCGCCGCGGTGCTGCTCTACGCGGCCGCAGCGGCGCGCTGACGTGAACTCCCGCCGTCAACCCTCAAGTCACACTAGAGGGTGTCATAACCCGGCTCAAGCTCGCCCAGAGGGTGGGTCTTCCTCCGATTGCACAAAATCGTGCAATTTGCGGTTGACATAGGCACGCGCCTGTGTCAATCTGGCGCCTGTCATAAGGATGAACCGCAGCTTGAGGCTCGGTTCATTGAGGGTTGAGGGCCTGGGAGGGCCGCAGCTCTGGGGACATAACTCAATAGGTGCGGCGCCAGGGGAGGTGACGCGTCACGCAACTCATTCCGATTGGTCGGCGGAAGCTCCGTCGCCCACAGAGGGGATCTGCTGTGGCTCGATTTTCCGTCAACTCTCAATCTCAACTGAAGGTCGATGATGGCTTCCTCATCGCCCTGGCTAAGCAGGGAGATCACGACGCCTACGACCGGCTGGTGCGCCGCTACTACGGCTTCGTGCGGCTCAAGGCGTCGTCCTACTTCCTCGCCGGCGGAGACTCCGACGACCTCATCCAGGAGGGCCTGGTTGGCCTCTACAAGGCGATCCGCGACTACCGCACCGACCGCGAGTCGAGCTTCCGCAACTTCGCCGAGCTCTGCATCACCCGCCAGATCATCACCGCGGTGAAGACGGCCACGCGCAACAAGCACACGCCGCTCAACCAGTACGTCTCCTTCTCCTCGAGTCCCGCCGGCTCCAGCGGCGACTCCGAGCCGACCTTGGATGAGATGCTGCCCGGCTCCACCGTGCACGATCCGGTCAACCAGGTCATCTCCTCCGAGGAACTGTCCGCTCTGGTCGCCTGCATCTCGACCGCCCTGTCGGAGCTGGAGTCCCACGTGCTGACGCTGTACCTGGACGGCCACTCCTATGAGGAGGTCGGCCGTCGGCTCGACTGTGACTGCAAGACGGTGGACAACGCCCTGCAGCGCGTCAAGCGCAAGGTGGGCCAGCACCTCGCCTCCCGCGCCGTCGCCGCCTGAGGCACGACGGCCGTCGCCGCCTGAG
>CAZZVR010000081.1:0-11902 GCA_964657595.1 Burkholderia sp. PAMC 26561
ACCACCGGCGCGGCCAGCGCGGCGCCGCGCGGATGCCGGCCCATGTCGTCGTCATTGGTCATGCACACACCCGGGCCGAGGAAGACGTCGTCCTCCACCACCGCGCCCGAGGTGACATAGACGCCGGTCTGGATCGACACCCGCTCACCCACGGTCGCGGCGAAGTCCACACAGGCCCCCCGGCCGACCACCGAGCCGGCGCCCACTGCGGCGCGCTCACGAACCTGGGCCTGGTCTCCCACGATCACGTCGTCCCCGACGCTGGCCCCGGCGTAGATCACCGCGCCGGCACACACCGTAACCCCGGCGCCGATGACCAGGCCGGCCAGTTCCAGTCCGGCGGCGGAGGAACCGCGGCGCAGGCGCGGGCGTTTACCGAGCACCGCACAGGACTCGACGAGCACCCCGGCACCGAGCCGGACACCCGGGCCGACCACCGCGTTGGACTGCACGACCACATCCTCGGCCAGCACCGCCGTCGGGTCGACGACGGCACCGCGGGCGATGTCAGGCATGGCCGCGGCGGGCGGATTGATCGAGGGAGGCCTGCAGCGCCTCGAGCACCCGCACCACGCGCAGGCCAGAGGCGCCGTCTGAGCGCGGCGGGGTTCCCTGGAGGATCGAGTCGACGAAGTGCTGGCACTCGAGCCGCAGCGGCTCGGCCGAGGGCAGCCTCGGGGAGAAGATGTCGCCCGAGCGGGTGATGTACTCGCCATAGCCCTGAGCGTTCTCATCAAAGCCCTTGTCGTACACGGTGACCTTGCCCTCCAGCGCCATGTCGTCGAACGTGGCCATGCGGCGGGAGCCGACGACGGTGAAGCGGCGTTCCTTGTGGGGGTCGAGCCAGGACAGGTGCAGGTGCGCCGACAGCCCGGAGGGGAAGCGCAGGAAGCAGAAGACCACGTCCTGGACGCCGGGGCGCACGTAGGACTCGCCGTGGGCGACGACCTCAGTGGGCTCCTCCCCGACCAGCGACAGCACGACCGAGACATCGTGGGCGCCGAGTGACCACAACGCGTTCTCATCGGCGCGCAGCTTGCCCAGGTTCAGCCGGTTGCCGTAGATGTAGTACAGATCTCCCAGCTCACCCGAGTCGGCCAGCTCCTTGAGCTTGGTCACACCGGGGTGGTACTCGAGCAGGTGGCCGACCATCAGCACCCGCCCGGCGGCCGCCGCGGCCGCCACGGCACGTTCGGCGTCGGGCACGGACTGGGCCAACGGCTTCTCCACGAAGCAGTGCTTGCCCGCCTCGAGCACGCGCACGGCGAGGTCGGCGTGGGTGGGGACGGGTGTGGCGAGAGCGATCGCGTCGAGCGTCTCATCCGCGAGCAGATCGTCGAAGGAACCGGTGGTCGCCACCCCGGGATGAGTCACCGCGACGCGGGCCAGGGCGTCCTGCGAACCGTCACACAGCCAGGCCAGCTCGGCGTTGGGCAGGTTGGCGAAGTTGCGGGCCAGGTTCGGACCCCAGTACCCGAGCCCGGCGACCCCGATGCGGATTGGCGATTCAGCGCTCATGAGCGTCGCAGTCTAAGGACCGGACCGCCTGAGCCGGCCCCGGGGTCAGCCGGCGGCTGACCCCGGGGGCAAACTACGGATCAGACATCGCCCCGCCGCTGCCGATGAACTCCCATGTCTCCGCGCATCCTGCTCGCCGGCCATGACGCGGGAGCCGTCGCGCGCCTCAACGCGGAGCTGTCCGGCGGCGCCGACGCCGTGGCGCCCGGTGCGGTCACCACTCTGGCCGAGCTCGGCGACGCCCTCACCGACGGCGCACCCTGGGACCTCGTGCTGCTCGGCCAGGACTGCGCGGGCCTGCCCGCCGATGCCGCCACCGCGCTGATCCGTGCCCATGCCCCGCAGCTGCCGGTGCTGTCGGTGGCCAGCCCGGGCAGCGTGCCGGCGGGGGGTGGCGAGCTCGCGTCGCACGCGAGCGACAGCGTCGCCGAGGCACTGCTGGATTCCGCCCCAGACGCGATGCTCGTCGTCTCCCAAGGCACCATCGTGCGCGCCAACCTGCAGGCCACCGCGCTGTTCGGCTACGAGCGGGCCGAGCTGGTCGGTCGGCCCATCGAGGTGCTGGTGCCCGAGAGCATCCGCGCCCACCATCCCCAGAACACCGCCGCCTACACCGCCGCGCCGACGGTCCGCCATTTCGGCTCCGTGGCCAAATTGCGCGCCGCCCACCGCGACGGCCACGAGTTCCCGGTCGAGATCAGCCTCAGCCCGCTGCCGACCGACGAGGGGATGTTCGTGGTTGCCTCGATCCGGGACATCACCGCGCGCATGGAGGCGGAGGAGTCCCTGCGTCTGGCCGAGGAACGCTTCCGCGGAGCATTTGACCAGGCGCCGATCGGCATGGCCCTGGTCGCCGTCGACGGGAGCTTCCTCAAGGTCAATCGTGCACTGTGTGACCTGGTCGGCTACAGCGAGGAGCGCCTGCTCGGGCTCGACGCCGCCGCCATCACCCACCCGGATGACCTCTTGGCCTCCCAGAGCCACATCACGAGCATGCTGGCAGGGGAGATCCGCATCCACCAGGTGGAGAAGCGCTTCATCGACACCCACGGGAACGTGATCTGGGTCAACCTGTCCTACTCGCTGGTGCGCGACACCGCCGGCCACCCGCTGCACTTCATCGCCCAGATCCAGGACATGCGCGAGCGCCGCGACCTCGAGGAGAAGCTGCGTCACCTGGCCGACCACGACCCGCTCACCGGCCTGCTCAACCGCCGCGGCCTCGAGGCGGAGCTGGGCCATCAGATCACCCGGCTGGAGCGCAGCGGCACCAGCGGGGCGCTGATCGTCGTCGACCTCGACCACTTCAAGTCGGTCAACGACACGCTGGGACACGGCGCCGGGGACGAGCTGATCGTCGCCGCGGCCGACCTGTTGCGCAACCGCCTGCGCGCCCGGGACACCGTGGCGCGGCTGGGCGGCGATGAGTTCGCCATCGTGCTCCCCAACGCCGACGCGGCCGCCGCGACCCAGGTGGCCGAGACGATCGTCACGGCGATCCGTCAGCAGAGCCTGTGCCTGGCCGGCCAGCCCCACCAGCGGGTCACCGCCAGTGTCGGGGTGGCCATCCTGACCCCGGGGATCGTCAACGTCGAGGACGCCCTGGTCGCCGCCGACCTGGCGATGTACGACGCCAAGGAGGCCGGGCGGGACCAGGTCGCGGTGAACCGCGGGGACGGACAGGACACGAATGAGACCGGCACGCGACTCGCCTGGATCCAGCGGATCCGCGCGGCGATCGAGGAGGATCGCTTCACCTTTCACCTCCAGCCGATCCTCGACCTGCGCACCGGCGAGATCCGCCAGCACGAGTTGCTGCTGCGCATGCTCGACGAGCAGGGCGAGCTTGTGCCCCCCGGAGCGTTTCTCTCCGTCGCCGAGCGCTACGGGCTGATCGGGGAGATCGACCGCTGGGTCGCCCACCAGGCGATCCTGCTGATCGCCGAATACGAGGCCCGCGGCGAGCAGCTGGTGCTCGAGGTCAACCTGTCGGGCAAGACGCTGAGTGACCCGCTGATGCTGCCGGCGATCGAGCAGGAGCTGGAGCGCACCGGCATCGACCCCGCCAGCCTCATCTTCGAGGTGACCGAGACCGCCGCGGTGGCGAACATGGCCGTCGCCCGCCAGTTCGCCGAGAAGCTGAGCACCCTGGGCTGCCGCTTCGCCCTGGATGACTTCGGTGCGGGCTTCGGCAGCTTCTACTACCTCAAGCACATCCCCGCCGACTACCTCAAGATCGACGGCGAGTTCGTCACGCGCTGCATCGCCAACCGGACCGACCGGCACGTGATCAAAGCGCTGGTCGGTATCGCCCAGGGCCTGCAGAAGCAGACGATCGCCGAGTGCGTCGAGGACCAGGCCACGCTCGACTTCCTGCGGCTCAACGGGGTCGACTTCGCCCAGGGCTATCACGTCGGCCGCCCGGTTCCGGTCGCGGAGTACCGCCCCGCGCTCGTCACGCACTAGCGACTAGCCTGGGCCCATGCGGTTCGTGATCTTCGGTGCGGGGGCCATCGGCGGGGTCGTCGGCGCCCGCCTGCACCAGTCCGGACATGACGTCGCGCTGATCGCCCGTGGGGCCCACCACGACGCGATCGCCGCGAACGGCCTCACCCTGGAGACGCCGACGGACAGGACCACTCACGCCATCCCAGTGGCCGGCACCCCGGCGGCGCTGGGCATCGGCGCCGATGACGTGGTGCTGGTGGCGGTCAAGAGCCAGGACACCCAGGGGGCGCTGGAGGACCTGCGCGCGGCGCGCCCCGAGGGGGTGCCCGTGGTGCTGCTCCAGAACGGGGTGGCCAACGAGCGCACCGCCCTGCGGCTCCTGCCCGACGTCTACGGCGCCGTCGTGCTCATCCCGGCCGCCCACCTCGAGCCCGGCGTCGTCCAGGCCTTCGGGACCCAGAGCACCGGCAAGATCGACGTTGGCCGCTTCCCCCACGGGGTCGATGACCTGGTGAGTGCGGTCACCGGCGCATTGGCGGCCTCGCGCTTTGAATCGCTGCCCAACCCGGACATCATGAGCGCCAAGTACGCGAAGCTGATCGACAACCTGGCCAACGCGGCCCAGGCGGTCTGTGGCGTCGGTGCCGAGGGCCTGGATGACCTGATCGAGGTCGCGCGGGTCGAGGGCCGGGCGGTGCTGGATGCCGCCGGCATCAACTACCTGCCCGAGCGCCCGGAGAACCAGCCCCAGCGCTACCTCTGGGAGGGCATCGGCGAGATCCCCGGGCGCGCGCCCGCCGGCGGCTCGACCTGGCAGTCCCTGACCCGCGGCGCGTCGCTGGAGACCGATTACCTCACCGGAGAGATCATCCTCCAGGCTCGCCTCAGCGGCGTGAACGCGCCGCTGAATGAGCTGCTCGTCGCGCTGATCAACGAGACGGTGCACCAGGGACTCAGGCCCGGTTGGATCAGCCCGGCGGAGATCCGCCGGCGCGCCGGCCTCTGAGCCCGGGGGGGGCCACGGCGGTCGGCCTCCTAACGTAGGAGGCCCATGACGACGTTTTCTGACCTCGCCCTCCGCGAGGAGCTGCTCCAGGCCCTGACCGAGCTCGGCTATGAGGAGCCCACGCCGATCCAGGCCGAGGCGATCCCCCCGCTCATCCTCGGCACCGACCTGCTCGGCCAGGCGGCCACCGGCACGGGCAAGACCGCGGCGTTCGCCCTGCCGCTGCTCCAGCGCATCACGCTCGGCGGAACCCGGCCCCACGCCCTGGTCCTCGTGCCCACCCGCGAGCTGGCCACCCAGGTGTCAGAGGCCATCCACAAGTACGGGCGCCACCTCGGCGCCCGCGTCCTCCCTGTCTACGGCGGCGCACCGATCGTGCGCCAGATGCAGTCGCTCAAGCGCGGCGTCGACGTGGTCGTCGCCACCCCGGGCCGGGCGATCGACCATCTCAACCGCAACACCCTCGACCTGTCCGAGCTCGCAGTGGTGGTGCTGGATGAGGCGGACGAGATGCTCGACATGGGCTTTGCCGAGGACATCGAGACGATCCTCGACCAGACCCCGAGCACGCGCCAGACCGTGCTGTTCAGCGCGACGATGCCCCCGCGGCTCAAGCACATGGTGGGCAAGCACCTGTCTGACCCGACGACCATCAGCGTCGGCCTCGGGCAGATCAACCAGAGCGGTGAGGCGCCGAAGATCCGCCAGACCGCCTACGTGGTCAACCGCGCCCACAAGTCCGCCGCCCTCGGCCGCATCCTCGACGTCGAGCAGCCCGGTCAGGCCCTGGTGTTCTGCCGGACCCGGGCGGACGTGGACCAGCTCACCGAGACACTCAACGGCCGGGGCTACCGTGCCGAGGCCCTGCATGGCGGCCTCAGTCAGGAGCAGCGCACACGGGTGCTCGGCCGGTTGCGCTCAGAGACCGCCGACCTGCTCATCGCCACCGACGTGGCCGCCCGTGGGCTCGACATCGAGACCCTCACCCACGTGGTCAACTTCGACGTGCCGTCCGCCCCGGAGTCCTACGTCCACCGCATCGGGCGGGTGGGTCGCGCCGGCCGTGAGGGCACCGCGATCACCCTGGCCCAACCGCGTGAGCACCGCATGCTCAAGACGATCGAGCGCCTGACCCAGCAGCCGATCCAGATCGAGACCGTGCCGACCGTGGCCGATCTGCGCGCGCGCCGGCTCGAGCTGACCCGCGCCGCCCTGCACGAGTCACTGCTCCAGGACGACCTCGAGTCCTTCCGCGTCGTCCTCGACACCCTGTCGGACGAGTTCGACCCGCTCAACGTCGCCCTGGCGGCGATCAAGCTCGCGCACGAGTCGACCTCGGTCGGCGGCGACGAGGACGCCGAGCTGGACATCCCCCAGATGACCCTGCACCGCGACAAGCCCAACAAGTCCGACCGGGGCGACAAGGGCGCGCGGGCCCCCCGGCGCAACGGCGGCGGTCCCAGCGCGGGCGGGCCCACCGCGCGTGTGTTCATCGGCCTGGGCCGCTCCGCCCAGATCCGCCCCCAGGACCTGGTCGGCGCGATCACCGGGGAGACGACGCTCCAGGGTCGCGAGATCGGATCGATCGAGCTCACCGACCGCTTCAGCCTCGTCGAGGTCCCCGCCGACCGCGTCGACGAGGTCATCTCCGGCCTGCGCCAGACCAAGCTGAAGGGGCGCAAGGCCACCGTGCGCCGCGAGAAGTCCGACCGCCGCGGCTAGCCGAAGCGCCGGGCCAGAGCCGCCACGACCCGCTGCCCGGCGTGGCCGTCGCCGTAGAGGGGCGGGCGCTCGACCGGCGGTGTCGAGCCCTCCGCCGCCGATGTGCGGCGGACTGCCGACACCGCCGCCACCCGGTCGAGGTCGACCAGGGTGTTCCACCCCGCCTCGACGGTCTCCACCCACTCCGTCGACGGGCGCAGGGTGACGCAGGGGACCCCGGCGAAGTAGGCCTCCTTCTGCAGTCCGCCGGAGTCGGTCAGCACCGCCCGGGCGTGGACGAGCAGCGCGGTCAGCTCCACGTACCCGAGGGGCTCGGTCACCGTCAGGCCGGCCACGCCGTCGAGTGACAGCCCGAACTGCGACAGCCGCATCCGCGTGCGGGGGTGCAGGGCCAGCAGCACCGGCACCTCCCCCGCCACCGCCACCAGCACCGCGACCAGCGCGGACAGACGTTCGGGCGTGTCGACGTTCCCGGCCCGGTGCGCCGTGGCCAGGACATATCCCCCCGGGATGAGCCCGTGCTCGCGCACGAGGTCGACCCGCTCACGCGCGGCGGGCGCCATGGCCAGGGCCACGTCGACCATCACGTCGCCGACCACCTCGATGCCCACCGGCGGCCGCGCGTTGGGCTCGATGCCCTCCCACCGCAGGTTCTCCACCCCGATCGACGATGAGCACAGCGCCAGCGTGGACATGTGGTCGACCAGCACCCGGTTGACCTCCTCGGGCATGGCGCGGTCGAAGGAGCGCATGCCCGCCTCCACGTGGGCCACGGGAATGCCCGCCTGCACGGCGGCGAGCGCCCCGGCCAGGGTCGAGTTGGTGTCGCCGTAGACGAGCACGGCGTCGGGTGCCACCTCGGCCAGCACCGGCTCCAGCGCGGCCAGCTGGCGCGCGGTCTGGGAGGTGTTCGAACCCCCCGCCACCCCGAGCTGGACCTCCGGGGCCGGGAGACCGAGCTCGGCGAAGAACACCGCCGAGAGCCGGTCGTCGTGGTGCTGGCCGGTGTGGACGAGCACCTCCTCATGGGCGGCCCGCAGCGGTGGGGAGACGGCTGCGGCCTTGATGAACTGGGGGCGGTTGCCGATGACGGTGAGGATCCGCACAGCTCAGACGCGGGCGTGAACGCTCAGGACGGCCCGGCGCCGGCGCCCGCCCCGGTGCCCGCGCGCCACTGCGCGACGTAGGCGGCGACCGCCGCCGCCAGTTGCCCCGACAGCGGACCCGGCGTGGCGAAGGTGCTGTCATCGATCGCGGCCACCGGCTGGACGTCGCGCATGGTCGAGGCGACGAACACCTCATCGGCGCCGAGCAGCTCCGCCAGGTCGACCGAGCGCTCGATGACCTGGCCGCCGGCGAGGCCGGTGTCGGCCACCACGTCGAACACCATCGCGCGCGTGATCGAGGCGAGGATGTGGTCCTCCAGCGGCGGGGTGGCGAGCTGGCCGTCGCGCACCCAGAAGATCGAGGAGGTGGTCGCCTCCAGCACGGTCCCACCGGGGGTCACCATCAGCGCGTCGTCGTAGCCGCGCTCGCGGGCCAGGCGCGCCATGAGCATGTTGGCGCCGTAGGACAGCGACTTGATCCCGTCGAGCACGAGCGTGGGCGAGTAGGTGATGCTGGCCAGGCGCGACACCGGCGGCAGGGGGTGTAACGGCTCGGTCATCACGATCCGGTGCCCGCCACGGGTCAGCATGATTCGCACGGCCTGGTGGTTGGGGCCCGTGCCCGCCTCGGCCAACAGCTTCCACAGCTCGGTGGCCACTCTCTCGCGGTCGACGGGCAGGCGCAGGTTCTGACCCGAGCGCTCGAGCCGGTCGAGGTGCTCATCCAGCTTGAAGGGGTGGCCGTCGTAGACGCGGATGACCTCGAACACGCCATCGCCACGGATCAGGCCCTCGTCGGTCACCGGCAGGAACGTCTGGTCCGCCGGCGCGATCTCCCCGTCGAAGGAGGCGAGGCGCTCCGCCACCGGGCTCATCGCCGGCCCCACGCCTCAGCGAGATGACACACCACCGCGGCGGCGGCGGCCATGTCGTTGAGCGACGCCCACTCGCGCACCGAGTGGTACTCGTGCCCGCCGGTGAACAGGTTCGGGGTGGGCAGGCCGCGCAGGGACAGCGCGGCGCCGTCAGTGCCTCCGCGGATCGGCTGGCTGACCGGCTCGATGCCCTCGGCGCGGTAGGCCGCCTCGGCCACCGCCACCACGTCCGGATCGGCCTCGACCGCGGTGCGCATGTTCCCGTACTGCTGGACGATCTCCACGTGGGCCGAGGCGTGGGGCTCAGTTCCCACGATCCGTTCCACCGTCGCGCGCAGGAGCGCCTCGTGGGCGTCGAGTAAGTCGCGGTCGAAGTCGCGCAGGATGAGCCGGCAGTAGGCCGATCCCGCCGTGGCGTTCATCTCGATCGGGTGGATGAAGCCGTCACGGCCGTCGGTGGTCGACGGCGTCAGCGTGTCATAGGGCAGCGCGGAGATGACCTGGGCCATCAGCGCCAGCGCCGAGACCATGATCCCCTTGGCCGAGCCGGGGTGGACCTCGACGCCCTCGATGTAGATGCGCGCCTCGCTGGCGTTGAAGGACTCGAAGGCGAGCTCACCGATCTCGGAGCCATCCAGGGTGTAGGCACAGCGTGCCCCGAAGGCCTCGAGGTCGAGCGCGGAGGCGAGCGAGCCGATCTCCTCGTCGGTGGTGAAGGCGACCCGGAGCGTGGCCCGCGGCGTGTCGGTGTCCCCGATCATGTGCGCGACCGCGGCCATGATCGCCGCCACCCCGGCCTTGTCGTCGGCGCCGAGCAGCGTGTCCCCGGAGGCGGTGACGATGTCATGGCCGACCTTGTCGCCCAGTTCGGGCACCCGCGCGGGATCCAGGCGGGTGCCGTTGCGCGGCAGCTCGATCACCCCCCCGGCGTAGTCACGGTGGACGATCGGCGCCACCCCGGCGCCGGGGGCGTCGGGTGAGGTGTCGACGTGGGCGATCACCCCGATCACCGGCGCGTCCGCCACCGTGCCCGGCAGCGTGGCGATCACGTATCCAGCGGCGTCCTGGGTGGCGTCGGACAGACCGAGCTCGAGCAGCTCAGCCCGGAGCAGGCGGCCCAGCTCGAGCTGACCCGGGGTGCTGGGCGTCTCGGTCGGGTCGATCTGGGACTGGGTGTCGATACGGACGTAGCGCTGGAAGCGCTCGAGCAGGTCCGGCGCGAGGCCGGCCGCCAGCGCCGAGGTGTAGCGGTCGGTCAGCTCAGAAGGGGTCTCATCAGGCATCGATGAGAGATCTTCTCAGGTTGTGAGCCGGGCTGACCCGTGCACACTGGCGACCCCGCCGTCGGCGTCGGCCACCACGGCGGCCACGCGGTAGGTCGGCTTGTGCGCGCGCCGAGCGGCGGCGCGCACGGTGCCCGCCTCGGCCAGGGCGCCGGGACCGAAGCGCACCACCACCGGGGTGGCGGCGCGGCTGAGGGTCAGCTTGAGCAACCGGCCCGAGCGGCTGACCGTATGGGCGATCTTCGTGTCGCCGCTCAGCGCGGTGACGGTCAGCTGGGCGGCGTGCGCCAGGCGCAGTCCGGCCGGCAGCGTCAGCGCCAGGGCACTGAGCGGAGCCTCGGCCCGCCCCGCGCTGAGGCGCAGCGACAGTACCGGGCGACCCGCGGCGGCTCCGGTGAGGTGCAGATGGGTGAGCGTCGGGCGCGCCGCGACGTTCCACCCAAAGCGGGCCACGCGCACCGCGCCGGTGCTGTCATAGGCCGACACGGTCACGGTGGCGCGCCCGGGCCGGGTCGGGGTGCCGCTGATCGTCTGAGTGCTCGGCGTGAAGCTCACCCCGTCGGGCAGCCCGGTGACCGCGACGGTGACGGCAGGGTTGGGGTCCGCGGTGGTCACGCTCAGGCTGCGGGGCGCTCCGACGAAGCTCTGCAGCGAGGCCGGGACACTGAGGCGCAGACTCTCGTCACACAGCTCGGTGGCCAGTGCCGTGACGTTGGGGGTACCGAGGCCGGTGGCCATGTCGTAGCCGGCGGTGGCCGGATAGAGGCCCCCGCCCGCGTCGGTGAAGTCGTTGTCACCGCTGGTCACGTCGGCGAAGTAGGTGCTCTGACCGGCGGCAGCGGCCCGGTACAGCGCCGGGTTGGCGAAGCCGATCGGCGTTCCCGCGCAGGCCGAGTCGGCGTTGGCCTCCGCGAACACCGCCGCCCACAGGGGAGCGGCGCCGCTGGTACCGCCGGAGGCCTGCCAGCCGACGGGTTGGCCCGGCACCGAGGCGTCACCGTTGTAGTAGATGAGATAGCCGTGGGCGGGATCGGCGTCGGCGGACACGTCGGGCACCTCGCGACAGTCCCCGGTCCCGCTGCACGGCGTGGAGCGGGAGTCGGCGTTGACCACCCCGAGGGTGGGCGGCGCCGATGACTGGTAGGCCGGCATCGGCCAGAAGCTCGAGATACCGCCCCCACCGGCCCCGGCACCGGAGGTCACGCCGAGCACCGAGGCGGCCCCGCCGTTGTCCCAGGTGGTCTGGGTCGGCGGCGGGCCCAGCGCGGTCATCGAGGTCCCGCCGACGTCGGTGACGTAGGGCTGGCTGCCGGGATCGTCGACCGCGAGCGTGCTGGCGCCGTCCGCGGTGGCGCCGTCGCAGTCCTCAGAGCCGTAGTCGCCGGAGGCCGACAGCACGCTCTGGCCCTGGACGGCCGCTTCCTCGAACAGCGTGTTCTCCGCGCGGGCGTCAGCGGCACCCACCTGGGCCTCGCATTCACCCCAGGAGTTGGAGATGATCGAGACCTTGTCCTGGCTGATCATCGTGGCGAAGATGTCATAGGGCCCCGACCCCGGGCTGTCGGAGTTCGAGTTCGGGCCCTGGTAGACGACGATGTTGGCCTTGGGGGCCAGGCCGATGATCTGCTCGATGTCGAAGGCCGCTTCCCCCGAGCCCGCGCCGCTGCCGGCGCCGCCGTCGACCTGGGTGTAGGTGACCGGCGTGCTAATGCCGTAACACGCCTCGTAGCCGGCGATGTCCGAGGTCAGGTTCGGCTCGAGCTCATAGACGCCGATGGTCACCCCCGCCCCCTCGTCCCCGGCGGCGTAGAGGCCGTCGAAGCTGTAGGCCGAGGCGATCTGATCCGCTGTGTACGCCCCCTGCTGGGCCCCGGCGCTGGTGGCCGCCGCGCAGGCGGTGGGGGTCTGCTTGGCCGTCCTGGTGTGGGTGGTCGGTGTCGCTGG
>CAZZVR010000081.1:11920-13724 GCA_964657595.1 Burkholderia sp. PAMC 26561
CACCACCGGCGCGCTCGGGCGCTCCCGGCTCGAGCTCAGCCTGGCCAGGCCGTCGAGGCCGACGATCGCCTGCACCCCGGCGGCCGCCGAGGCCGGCAGCGCCGGCGCCTGGAGGTTGACCAGCACAGCCCGGTGGCTGGGGAGCATCACGTGGGCGAGCCGGAGGTGGAAGGCCCGCTCATACCCGGCCGCGTCGGCGAGCACGTCAAAGGACAGGTGGTCGGCGCGCAGGCCCTCGGGTTTCAGGCCGGCGCGCACCAGCGCACGGCGAACCCGGTGGATCGTCGCGGCGCTGGGGCCGAAGCGCGCGGCGAACTGCGCCGGCGTCAGGTACGCGCGGTAGTCGGGTGAGCGGGGGTTCTCCACCGCGCGGGCATAGGCGCTCAGGGCGGCGGCGTCACGCGGCTGGAGCGCGACGGTGACCCGCAGGCGCTGAGCGGCCGAGGCGGCGCCGGCCAGCGCCCGGGTGCCGGTGGGAAGCACGGGGGCGCGGCCGATGCGCACCAGTGGATCGGACGCCGCGGCACGGGCGCCGGCCGCACCCGCGCCGGCGCCGAGCAGCGCGAGGAGGCCGAGTGCACACACGAGGATCCGCTGGGGCCGAGGCAGCACGGCCAGACAGCCTAAACGGAGTGTGTAAGAGCGTCGTCGAGCGCGGCGGCGCGGCCGGGCAGGAGGGGGAAGGCGCGCTCGGAGCGGGCGGGGAGCACGTAGTTGCCGCGCTTGAGCACGAAGATGAACTCGTTGATCCCGTTGTTGGTCGTCTCGGTGACCGCCGGGTTGACCAGCGAGGCGCCGCTCTGGTTCATCTGCCGGCGGGTGGTGATGAAGTCCGCCACGTCACGCTGGAGGGAGACGAAGTGCAGGCCCGCCTGGCCGCCGTCGGTGGTGTTGAAATCCCGGCGCAGGATGATCGCCCGGTTGTTGCGCCGCGCCCGCGCCGAGCTCTGGGCATGTCCGATGACGCCGTAGCGGCTGATCGCCTCGTTCAGCTTCCCGGGGTTGGACGCCGCCTGGTCGGTGATGCGGCGCTGGTCGGCCAGCGTGGTCTGGGGGGAGTACATGCGCTGGACGCGCTGGGCCTCGGTGAGGTCCGAGTACCAGGAGTCGAGGCTGAGGGTCATGTGGGAGACGGCCATCGTGGTGCCCTCGGCGAAGGCACCGCTGGGGATGGTCACCGCGTCCTCGGTCGCCTGGTTGCCCTTGAGGTTGGAGGCGAAGCCCATGTACAGCGGTGCGCTCTGGGGCACCGGGTCACCCGCGGGGATACCGGTCACGTGCTGGTGCCGGGCCGGCAGCCCGGCACCGTTGAAGCCGGTGCGCATCTCTGCCAGCTCCAGGGCCGCGGTGATCGCGTGGGGCCCCTGGAGCAGGGCCAGCTGAGCCTCGGCGAGGCGGCGCTCGTCGTCGGCGGCCAGGTGCAGGCACAGGTCATAGCGGTCGACGCTGGGCTGCTCGAAGGTCGACAGCGCGGTGGCCGCGGGGATCGGCGCGGTGCTGTGGAGCCACCGGGTGAAGTAGCTGTGGCCCCAGCCGGCGGTGAACAGAAGGCCGTGTGGCCCCCAGGCGTAGCGATGCTCGAGGTTGCGCAGAGCCGCCTCGAGGATGCGGACGTGCTGGGCGCCCGGGGCACCCTTGACGTCGAAGAACAGCAGCCGGTCGAACGTCGGGGCGACCGGGTTGCCGTAGGCGTCGTGGGCCAGCGTCGCCTGCCAGGCGTGCTGGCGCACGGGCAGCCCGGCCCGGGCGGCCGGCAGGTTGACGTGGGGGAGCCGGGCCGCCGGCGGCGCGTCCGCGGTGCCGC
>CAZZVR010000081.1:13734-16103 GCA_964657595.1 Burkholderia sp. PAMC 26561
CATCCGGCCAGCGTCCCGGGTACCGCGACCGCCCCGGCGGCGAGGCCGGCGCCGGCTATGAAGCGGCGGCGGGAGACAGCCACGCGGTTGACCCGATCGACACGGTCACTTCCAGGTGAAGGTGGAGGTCACCGTGTGGGTGCCGACCCACATGTGGCCGTATTCGACGTGCATGGCGGCCACCGGGGCCGAGATGAGCAGCTTGATCTGGTAGGTGCCCGGCCCGGGCAGGGTGACGTTGTTGCCGTAGTGGGGGCCCATGTACTCCGACAGCATCGGCCACTGGCGCTCGTTGAACACGGTCTTGGAGCCCTTCGACACGGTCGCCCACACCGTCGCGTAGGGGATCGCCACTCCGGTCGTGCGATCGTTGAGCATCACCATGAGGTGGAACGCGGTGTGCTTGGTCGGCTTGAGCTCGGTGTAGCCGGTGCCGTTGTCGACGTAGAAGGGGACTGCCGTCCGCTCCTGGGCGACGATCTTCATGTCCTTCCAGGTCCCGGTGGCGATGGTGCGGGTGGGGATCGGCGCGCTGACGGCTCCGGCGTTGGTCTTCTTCTCCGCCGCGGCGCTCATCGTGGCGCCGGAGGAGCCCATCGCCGAGCCGGAGGAGCCGACGGCGCTGCCCGAGCCCGAGGAGCTCGCCGCGGCTGAGCTCGAGCTCGTGTCGGCGGCGTTCTGACCCGTCTTGTCGGCGGAGGCACAACCGGCCAGCGCCAGGGTCAGAGCCCCGGCCGCGATCAGGGTGCGTGTGGGTTTCATGCTGGGGTCACCGTCTCTTTCGAGGACTCGGTTGGGAAGGGGATGAGGCGGTAGAGGCCGTAGGCGAGCAGGATCATCAGCGGCGCGGTGTTGGGGTCGGTCGCGCCGCCCGCGAAGATGCCGCCGAGTCCCTGGCCGACCAGCCAATAGGCGAGGTTGAGGATCACCGCGAGGGTGAGGAGCTGCCGGGCTCGCCAGTTGACGGCGACGCCGACGGCGATGGCGGCCGACGCCGCGGCCAGCACCAGGGAGATCGCCACACCGTTGCCCTGGGCGACGGAGGCGACGCCGTCCTGCAGGCTGGAGAGCCAGCTCATCCCCGAGGGCGCGGCGTTGATCATGTCGTGGATCGCGTTGGGTGCCGCTGAGGCGGACTGGAGCCACAGCCAGGCGATGACGAGCCACAGCGCCGCCCACATCGTGCGGGCCCCACGCACGCCGAGCAGGCCTGCGGGTCTCGCCGCCGGCCAGGCGATGAGGCCGATGAGCAGATAGATGATCACGCCGCCGGGAGCACCGCTGAGCGGTGCGGCCATCCCGGGCATCAGCATCATCCCGAACGCCTCACCGAACCACCAGACATACAGCGCCCAAGCGCAGTTGAGGATGAGCGCGGGCTTGACGGCGGGGCGGTAGAGCAGCCCGATCCCGATGAGCACCTGGACCAGCGCGAACAGGGTGTTCCACACGCTGAGGTTCTGAGCGGCGATGTTCGCCCCCCAGATGACCGAGTCGTGCACCCAGCCGGGCTGGCCCGCCGCCGTCGACTTCAGCGTGGCGATGAAGCCGGGGGAGTACATGAAGGACTGGAACTGCAAGCCGGCGTCAACCAGCCAGATCACCCCCAGGGCGGTCTGCAGGGTGCGAACCGGACTGTCCGCGAAGTACGTCTGGAGCCGCGTGACGGCGCTGTCACGCCGGTCCGATGCCACGGCGATACCGGCCGCTGAGGTGCTCACAACCCGCTGAACGTTAGCGAGAGGAGGTTATGGTGGAGTTGTGCTGCTGCCTGAGATCGCGGGGGCTGACGGCGACCTCATGGTGCGCGTGTGGCGCCCCGAGGATGCCCCCGCTCAGGTCGAGGCGATGCGGGCGAGCCGGGCGCACCTCGCGCCCTGGATGGAGTTCGCCAACCAGCCGCTGCCGACCCCTGAGGAGCAGGTCGCCCGCTTCCGCGGCTGGGAGGCGCGCCGGCGCTCAGGTGGGGACGGCGTCTACGGGATCTTCCGCGACGGCGCCGTGGCCGGCAGCTGTGGCCTGCACTGGCGCCTGGGTCCCGACGGGCTCGAGATCGGCTACTGGGTTCACGTCGATCACACACGGCGCCACATCGCCTCCCGGACCGTCGCGATGTTGACCGACACGGCGTTCTGCCTGGATCAGATCACCCACGTCGAGATCCACCACGACGCGGCCAACCTCGCCTCCGAGGGCGTCCCGCGCCGGCTCGGCTTCGGGCTGGTCGGGGAGTCGCCCGACACGCCGACCGCGCCGGGCGAGTCGGGCATCGAGCGGCGCTGGCGGATGACCCGTGAGGCCTGGGTCTCCCGACGCCCGGCGCCCGGTGGTTCAGCGGCTGGGTGAGACCGGCGGCGGTGGTGGCGGCG
>CAZZVR010000082.1:0-16030 GCA_964657595.1 Burkholderia sp. PAMC 26561
GCTGGCGCCGGCCGGCCGCCGCGCCTCGGCCAGCATGTACTTCGACAGCGTGGTCGCGGCACCGGAGCGCAACGAGGACTGGAACGGTCCGGCCCAGCCGAGCAGGGAGCCGACCGGGCCGAGCGCCTGCTTGGCCCACGCGTAGATGTTGAAGGAGTCGCGGTGCTCGGCGATCAGGCCGTCGGGGGAGAAGCGGAAGGTGGCGTGCACGTCGTTGTGGACGCGACGCCCGGTGCGGCTGAAGGTGTAGTCGGCCATCCAGTGGGCGGTGCCGGTGTGGCTGGCCCCCTCGGCGTGGTGCTCGAGCAGATGGACGTGGAGGTCGCGCCCCGAGGTGGTGAGCATCTGCCACATCGCGCTGACCTCGGGACCGTTGAGGTCGCGGAACACCGGGTCGCTGAAGTGCGCGTCGGGCGCGTAGCAGGCCGCCATGGCCTCGGCGTCGCGGCGGCCGAAGGCGCCGTAGAAGCTGACGATCGTTTCTGCGGGGGTCACGGTGGGGCGAGACTATCGCGGCGGCGCTGTGATCGCTCAAGTGGCGGTCGGTGCGGCCACCCGCCGCGGCCACTCGGCGCGGTGGATCGCCTCAGGCAGAGGGCGGCGCCTCCATGAACGGGCGGACCTCCAGCGGCTCCTCACACGCCGCGGCGGCGAGCTTGGCCCAGGCCAGTGCGGCGTCGAGGTCGGGGACCTCGATGATCCAGAAGCCGCCGATGTACTCCTTGGTCGCGACGTAGGGTCCGTCACTGATGACCGGCGTGCCGGACCGGGCATCGATCGAGGTCGAGGCGCTCTGCTCGTGCAGGCCGCCGGCGAACACGAAGATCCCGTCGGCCATCGCCTGCTGGTTGACCTGATCGACCGCGGCCCAGATCGGCTCCATCACCTCGAGCGGGCGGCTGCGGGACTCGGGGTTGTTGTAGACGGCGACGAGGTACTGGGGCATGTCTGATCTCCATGAGAACGCGGGTTGTCCTTCCTACCACGAACGGCGTGGCGCCGATCCGACAGCCGCTGCCTCAAGCGGCCCGAAAATGCTTGGCGGTGTCGCGGAACGCCGCTCCGAAGATGAGGGCGTTGAGCGGCGCGCCGGGCTTGCCGAGCCGCGAGGGCTCGACCGCGATGGTCCAGGTGAAGGCACAGGCGTTCTCACCGCGGGGCTCGATCACGTAGTCCTCGGCCATCCGCGTCATCAGCGGCAGGCTCGCACCCGCACCGTAGAAGGCCTTGCGGCGACCCTCCTCCCAGATGAAGTAGTGCTCCTTGAACGTGAGCAGGCCCAGCACGTGGGCCTCACGGGTGCTGCCGACGCCCAGGGGCGCGGGTGAGGTCCAGTTGATCTTCAATCCCTTGACCCAGAACAGCGGCTGGTCACCGGTCAGCTGGGACCATACGACCGCCGCGGGCTGGGCGATCTCCCAGGTGTGCTCGAACCGCTGGGGGGCGGACTGGAAGAAGCTCTCATCGACCGGCGTCATGGATGGCATGGCGCAGCATTCTGCCCGACCCGACCTCAGCGCCGTGCCAGGGCGGCGAGGATCAGCTCGGCCTGACGTGCCGGCTCGGCACGGAAGGCCTCCCAGGTGATGCGGATCGTCGGGATCCCGAACCGCGCGAGGTGGAGCGCGTCACGGTCGCGGTCAGAGGCGAAGTTGAGCAGATGGGTGTCGAAGGTGTCGAGTTCGACGATCAGCCGCGCGGGCAGGAACAGCACGTCGACCTCGACCCCGCCGAGCGGCACGTTGAGCTCGAACGGGGGCAGACCGAATCGCCGCGCAAAGGGCGGGAACTCGCGCTCGAAGTCCGAGCGGGTGGGGCGCGGACCACTCGTGTGCAGCAGCCGCCGCAACGGTGCGCCACCCGGGTGACGGGGGTTGCGCGCCATCACGTCGACGAGCTGGTCGAGGGTCAGCTTGGGCCGGTTCAGGCGCAGGTGGTTGACCGCGCGGGCGAGCTGCTTGTCACTCATCCGCGGAGCGATGTCCAGTGCGGTCCGGGCGCGGCTCGTGACGCGCAGGCCGGCCCCGACACGCCAGACGTCGCGGGTCAGCAGGGTGCGGCTGTGATGGAGGATGAGCCCGGAGGGCCGCCGGTTCTCGGTGGTGATGAGCTCAAAGGGCTCGTCCCAACGCTGGTAGACGCCGTGATAGGAGGCCGCTGACCCGCCGGCGAGCGCGCTGTGAACGCCGGCCGCCAGCAGCGCTCCAACTGCCCGGGCCGCAGGGTGGGCGGGGATGTGCCCGACCGCATAGACGCCATGGTGGACGACGATGAGATGACCCAACCGTATCTGGGCCTTGATCCAGCCTGGGCCGAACCCCAGCCCGAGGAGTTGGCGACGGGTGATGAAGCCGCTCTGGGCCGCAGCGATGCGGCGTTTGGCTCTATGTGGATCACTTGGCGCATCGCTCACCTCCTATAGAGGCTTTGAGCGAGCGCTTTTCACCCCCCTAACCCAAACTCAGGCGGCGGCGGACAGCTCGCGCAGGGACTCGCCGGTATAGACGGCCAGGCGCTGGAGATGGGGCAGGGTGTCGCGGCAGCCGACGAAGCCGACCCCCAGAGTGCCGTCGTAGCTCTGCAGGGTGATGTTGAGCGCCATCGAGTGGAAGGGGATCGACACCGGGTAGGAGGCGACCACCCGCGAGCCCCGCAGATACAGCGGATAGTCCGGGCCGGGCACGTTGGACACGCACAGGTTGAAGTTGGTCGGCAGTGGACCGCGGATGCCGGTGATCGCGCTGAAGGCCTGCACGCCGGCCGGCGCCATCAGGTAGGCGCTGTAGGCGAGGATGCCCTGTTTGGTCATGCCCTCGAGCTGGGACTTGGCCGCACTGGCGGATTCGGACACCGTGTGCAGACGCTCGAGCGGGTCGGCGACGTCGGAGCCGACCTTGGCCAGCAGCGCCCCGATCGCGTTGCCGCCGCCGTTGTCGCTCTGGGTCCGCACGTTGACGGGCATGAAGGCGACGAGCGACTTGTCGGGCAGCTGGCCGCTCTCACCCAGGAACTTGCGCAGGCCGCCCCCGACGATGGACAGGAACACGTCGTTCAACGTGGCGGCGTGGCGCTCGCCGAGCTCCTTGAGATCCCCCAGGGCGTACTGCTGGGTGGCGAAGCGCCGCGTCGGGCCGATCCGGTTGTTGAGGATCGATCGCGGCGCTTGAGACGCTGACACCAGCTCTGATGAGCGCTTGCGGAACGGCACCAGCGGGGAGGCCACGCGTTTGCCCAGGGTCAGGGCGGAGGAGGTGTGCTTGCGCGCGCTGTCGACGAACGACCCGACCTCCGCAAGGACGCCGTCGGCGTCGTCGTCGGACCGCGGTGTGTGGGGGGAGAAGCCGATGCTGAAGAACAGCGGCTTGTTCATGTCGGCCGGATCCTGGGAGAAGGAGCGCGTCAGCAGCTTCATCGCGCTGTAGCCGTCGATCAGCGAGTGGTGCATCTTCACGTACAGGGCGAAGCGCCCGCCCTCGAGACCCTCGATGAAGTGGCACTCCCAGGGCGGACGGCGCATGTCCAACGGGTTGGAGTGCAGGCGCGAGACGAGCACGCCGAGCTCGCGCTCACCGCCGGGGCTGGGCAGCGCCGAGCGGCGCACGTGGTAGTCGAGGTCGATGTCGTCGTCGGTCACCCACGAGCGGAAGGGGTTGGGCAGCATGCCGGTGGCCAGCAGCTTGCGGTTCCACGGTGCCTTGACGTCGTGGGAGGCGATCGCCTCATCCACCAGGTCGCGCATGTAGTAGCGATCGACGCCGTCCGGAGGCTCGAGGGTCAGCAGACCACCCACGTGCATCATGGTGTTGCGGTGCTCGCCCCACAGGAACAACGAGTCCAGTGGTGACAGCGGCTTCTGGTCCGGCACTTCCCTCTCCCTCGTCGAGCAACCCAGCGAAACCCGATTACCCAGGTAACACTAGTGTGACAACCCGCGTGCCGTACAGGTCACTTGCCCTCGAAGCTCGCGCGCCCCGGACCGTCGTGGATGAAGGACTGCACCGCCCCCTGGAGGTCCTCGGTTTCGAACAGCGCGCCCGAGACGTTCGGGGTGATGGCGTCGGCCGCGCGGGCCGAACCCTCGACCGTCGTCCGCACGATCCGCTTGGTGGCGATGTGCGCCTGGGTCGGCCCCTCGGCGATCGCCAGGGCGAACGCACGCGCGGCGTCGTCAAAGCCCTCGTCACCCAGCACCCGGTTGACCACGTTCCAGCGCTCGAGCGTCGCGGCGTCGAACAGCTCACCGGTCATCACGAACTCCTTGGCCCGGGCGGGCCCGGCGCGCTCGGCCAGGCGCTGGGTGCCGCCCATCGACGGGGTCAGCCCGACCACCCGCTCGACCAGGCCGAAGCGGGCGGACTCGGCCGCCAGCAGCAGGTCACAGGCCAGGCTGATCTCGAAGGCGGCGGTGAGACACAGGCCGTGGGCGGCGAAGACCGTCGGCATCGGGAGGTCCTCGAAGCGGTGCGTCAACGCCAGTAGCCGCCCCCACAGGGCGGCTCCTTCAGCTCCGCTCAGCCCGTCGAAGACGCGACCCACGTCGACACCCCCGCTGACGATCTTGCCCTCGGCGCGGACCAGCAGGGCGCGGGGGGCGGTCAGCTCGGCCTCGGTCACCGCGGCCTCCAGCGCCTCGAACAGCTCGTAGTCGAACAGGTTGAGCGCCCCATGCTCGATGGTGATCACGCCGAGGGGGCCGGACTTCTGGAAGCTCGTCATGGCAGCGATCCTAAAACGCGCAGCCGGTAGCGTGGGCCGCCCATGTACGTGTTCGCCTACGGCTCTCTCACCGCGGAGACGGACACCGCCCTCCCAGCCGCCAGCCTCGCCGGGTTCGTGCGCACCTGGGACGTGGCGATGGACAACTCCGTCGACATCCCCGGGTACAAGTACTACCTCGACCCGGTCACCGGCGAGCGGCCCGACGTCGGCGTCACCTTTCTCAACCTGACCGCTCAGGCGACCACGAGCTGCGTCGGCCTGCTGCTGCCCGTGACCCGCCAGACCCTGACCCAGCTCGACCAGCGCGAGCGCAACTACGGCCGGGTCGAGGTGACCGACCGGATCAGCGCCGCCCTCACCATCACGACGCGCGTGTACGTCTATCTGGGGACGACCGAGGCCCGCCGGCGCTACGCCAATGCCGTGGCCGCCGGCAGCGCGGTGGTCGCCAGCCCCTACCGAGACGAGGTCGAGCGCGGCTTCGCGCGGGCCGGACTGCTCGACGCCTACCTCGCCTCCACCCGGCCGCCGGAGTGTCCGGTCCGTGAGCTCACCCGGGTCGATCTGCCCGGCCGCCCTGGGGCGCCCGCTCGCGGGCCAGGAGCTGCATGAGCTCCTCAAAGGGCCCGGCCAGATAGGCGCTCTCCCCGCCGCGCAGGCGGGTGTCGCGGCGCGGGGGATGCTCGAGCTGGCCGTCCCCACGGCCGATCGCGATCACCCGCACGTTGGCCCCGAGCTCCAGCATGGTCAGCCCGGCCAGGCCGCCGGACTCCGACAACGGGAGCCGGGCGAGCAGGAAGGGATGGTTGCCGACGTAGAAGGAGTTGAGCACCTGCATGCCCAGCGCGGCCCCGGCGAACCACGGCGCGGCGATGGCCAGGGTCGACCACACCTGGCGGAAGCCGAAGGAGTGCTGGAGGTGCTCGCCCATCTCGCGCTCGAGCACCCGCAGCACCACGGGGACCCGCTCCCAGCGCTCGCCGAGGCGGTCGCGCACCGCCAGGCCGGTCTCGATGTTCGCCATGTCGTTGGAGGTGACGATCGCCACTGAGGACGCCTGGGCGAGGTTGACCGAGTCGAGCGTCTGGCCCAGGGTGGCGTCGCCGAGCACCAGGGGCACGCCGCGCTGGCGCACCCGGTTGACGTAGGGGTTGTTCTCGTCGCGCTCGACCACCACCACCGAGCGGTCGCGCTCGAGCAGGCCCTCGAGCACCTTCATGCCCACCGCGCCGAGTCCGACCATCACCACGTGGCCGCGCATCCCCGGGATGTCGGCCTGGCCGAGCTGCTGGGCGATCCGCCGTGCCACCAGGGCGTTGGTGAGCAACGCGAAGATGGTGGAGACGATCGTCGTGCCGGCGATGATCAGCAGGATCCCGAAGATCTTCATGCCCGTCGGCTGGTGGGCGAAGGAGAAGTCGCCGAACCCCACCGTGGCGATCGTTTCGACGGTGAAGTACAGCGAGGTGAGCAGCCCCAGGCCACCCGGCTGGCGGTAGGCGAAGTGGAGGATCAGCGCCGACACCACGACCAGCGCGACGGCGAGGAACAGCGCGGCGCGCAGCGCGCGGTCACCCGTCTCGAAGAACGTGCGCATGCGGGTCCAGCGCGCCAGCAGCCGCCCGCGGGTGATCGCCGCGTCACCGTGGAGTTGGGAGCCGAGTCCGGCGGTCTCGACCTCCTCCCGAGTGCCGAGCAGAGTGACGCGGTCGCCCTCGCTGACGCGGAGGTCGCGCCCGGGGCAGACCACCGGCGTGTTGGATTCCTCCGAGGTCACCCCCAGCGGCACCAGGCTGCCGTACAGCGCGCGCAGCGAGTCCGCGCGCGTGGCTGCCACCTCGACGGTGACGAAGTGGGTGCCGTCGATGACGATGTCGTGGGCGCGGCGCTTGACGCACGCCTCGACGACCGAGGGGGCGAACAGCGCGGCCACGTCGAGCACGCTCGCCTCACCGGTGACCTCCTCCACCGCCCGGGCGATCGCCGGGTTGTCGAGCTGGGCGACGACCCGCACGTCAGGCGCCATGCCGTGCACGAGCAGCGCGGTCTCCAGCGTGCGCAGGTCGGTGGACTCCAGACACACCACCGCCTCCGCGCCCGCCACGCCGGCGTCGGCCAGCGCGTCGGAGGTGCGCGAGCCGCGGGCGACCACCGGCACGTGAAGGCGCCGCAGGGCCAGGAGGTCGCGCTCCTTGGCGTACTCGTCCTCGAGCACCACGACCTGGGCGCCGGCGGTCAGCAGCTGCTCGACCGTGCGCACGGTGACCGGCACGATCCCGCAGACGATCACGTGCCCGCGCCGGTGGCGGATGTCACTCCCCGCCCCGGTGGCCTGCGGACTCCGTTCCCCGAGCGACCCCTCCATGAGCCGGCAATCTTCATCGACGCACCGGCCCCCCGGTATGGCCATGTGGCGCGCTCGCACCCGGGTGGCTGATCCACGGGGATTGCGTGCCGATTAAGCCCGCGGACCGGAGCAAGCTCACACGCATCTTCGGCGTGACTCAGGGGTAGTCTCGAGCGTATGGCAGTAGCTAGCGAAGCGCCCTCAGCGACGGACCCCATTTTCGACCCCACGGACCTCACCCGGGTCCTCGACGGGGAGCACCGCGCATTCCGTGAGGAGATCCGCGCCGTGATGAGTCGGCCGGAGTTCGCCCCCGTCCAGGGCCTCGCGCCGGACGAGTACCGGGCGAAGGTCATGGAGTGGATGAAGTCGATCGCCGAAGCCGGCATCAACGTACCCGGCTTCCCGGTTGCCTACGGCGGCCGTGACGATCCAGCGCTCAACGTCGTGGGCTTCCAGGAAATCGGCCACTCGGACCTCAGCCTGCTCGTGAAGTTCGGTGTCCAGTTCGGTCTCTGGGGTGGTGCGGTGCACCAGCTCGGCACCAAGCGCCACCACGACGCGTACCTGCTCGATACCAGCACCACGGAGCTGCTCGGCTGCTTCGCTATGACCGAGCACGGCCACGGCTCCGACGTCCAGCACCTCGAGACCACGGCGGTGTACGACGTGGGTACCGAGGAGTTCATCATCAACACGCCGAGCGAGAACGCGCGCAAGGACTACATCGGTGGGGCCGGCAAGTACGCCACCGTCGCCGCCGTCTTCGCGCAGCTGATCATCGGCGGAGAGTCCAAGGGCGTGCACTGCTTCGTGGTGCCGATCCGCGACGAGGACGGCGATGACCTCCCCGGCATCCGCACCCAGGACGACGGCCTCAAGGCCGGTCTCAACGGCGTGGACAACGGCCAGATCTGGTTCGACCACGTGCGTGTGCCGCGCGAGAACCTGCTCAACCGCTATGCCGACGTGTCCGCCGAGGGCATCTACTCGAGCCCCATCGAGAACCCGAACAAGCGTTTCTTCACCATGCTCGGGACCCTGGTCCAGGGGCGTGTGTGCGTGGGCGCCGCGTCGCTCAGTGCCGCGATGAACGCCCTGACCATCGCCATCCGCTACGCCAACCGCCGCGTGCAGTTCGGACCGCCGGAGGAGGGCGCGGAGGAGGTCACGCTGATGTCCTACCGCACCCATCAGCGCCGTCTGCTGCCGCTGCTGGCCCGGACCTACGCGCTGTACTTCGCCCAAGAGGAGCTGACCCGCCGGTTCGCCGATGTGATCGGCCAGGGCGACGAGGCTGACGACCACAAGCGCCGCGAGCTGGAGACCCTGGCCGCCGGGCTGAAGGCGGCCAACACCTGGCACGCGATGAAGACGATCCAGGCGTGTCGCGAGGCCTGCGGCGGGGCTGGCTACATGGCCGAGAACCGCTTCGGCATCATGCGCGACGACATCGACATCTTCACCACCTTCGAGGGTGACAACACGGTGCTGACGATGCTGGCGGCCCGCGGTCTGCTGACCGACTACGCCCATGACGCCGGCAGCGGCGGCTCCCTCGGCCTGGTGCAGTTCGTCGCCGGCCAGGCGGTGGAGACGGTGGTTGAGCGCCTGTTCGCCCGTCAGGTGGGTCAGGTCATCTCCGACTGGATTCCCGGCACCAGCCGCAACGGCCGTGATGCGTCGGACGAGGACGTCTCCCTGGTCGACCACGATCTGCTGCTCGACCTGTTCGAGTGGCGCCAGGGCCACATCACCGCGGCGGTGGCCAACCGCTTCCGCAAGGGCCTGAAGGAGAAGGTCCCGTCCTTCGACATCCTCCGCTCGGTGCAGGACCACCTGCTCCTGGTGGGCAGCTCCTACGTGGAGACCTTCGCCTTCACCGCGTTCCGCAAGGTCGTCGACGAGACCGAGGACCCGGCGATCAAGGAGGCCCTGTCCTGGGTGCTCTGCCTCTACGGCCTGACGAGCGTCGAGGAGGACAAGGGCTTTTTCCAGGAGCACGGCCGCCTTGCCTCGGGGCGGACCAAGCAGCTCACCCGCGAGGTGAACAAGCTGCTGACCGCCACTGCGCGCATCTCCGAATCGCTGGTTGACGGCTTCGGCATCCCTGACGCCGTCCTGTCGGCGCCGATCGGCCTCAAGAGCGCTCCGGTGGAGGAGCACGAGATGATGGCCGGAGCCGGCGTCAACTGAGTTGCTGACGGCGGGGGTCTGTGGGACCCCCGCCAGCTCAGCGCGCTACTTGGTGACCTTGAGCGTCAGCGTCTGAGCCTTCGCGCCGGTCGCGGTGACCGACAGCTGGTGGTTACCGACCTTGGTGGTCTTGGTGGTCTTCACCTTGAACACCAGGTTCTTCTTGACCCCGGCGCCGGGCTTGGTGATCGTCTGGCACTTGGAGGCCACCAGCGGTGACTTGGCGACCAGGCAGACCTTGACGGACTTGGTGTCCGCCGCGCCGGTGTTGGCGAGCGTCACCTTGACCGTGGCGCTGGCGCCGGCCTTGACCGCGGTGGGCTTGGTGACCTTGGCCGAGATCTTCGGCGTGGTGCCGGCCGTCGCAGCGGTGGGGGAGATGCCGCGGGAGACCCAGATGCCCCCGGCGCCGTTGTCGACGAAGGAGTCGACGGTCGCACAGGCCGGGCCGGTACCCGGGTTCAGTGAGCTCCAGCCCGCCCCGAAGGCACCGTCACCAGTGGCCACGCCGGTCGCCCCGGCGGGGAACGCCTTGCCGGGCAGCGGCGCGGTGGTCGCCGTGGACAGGGTGAGCGACCCGGTGTCGATCATGCACGCGCCGCCGAGGCTGGGGATGGTGATGGTGGAGAGGAAGTCCCCGGTCATCGTCACCGCGCCGGTGGCGAAGTTGACGTTGCCGCTGGCGGTGGAGGCCAGGGCCAGGGACAGGGTTCCGCTGACGGGCTGGCTGAACGCGTAGGTCGGGGCGCTGAAGGCGCTCGGGTCGATGGTGAAGTCCCCCGTGGTGGTGTCGACGTTGGCGGTGACCGCCAGCGGTGCCGTGGACGGGCTGACCACGGCGGCGTCCCCGGTGGCCGGGGTGTCGAGCACGAGGTTGTCGAAGGACAGCGGGATGGGCGTGGTGTCCGCCAGCGCGGGGGCGGCAAAGGCCAGGGTGGTGGCGGCGCTGGCGATGGCGACAGCGGCGAGAGTGCGGTGCAAGACGGTCTCCTTGGTTCGGGAACTGACACTGAGGACGAGCCCTACCTCGTGTCACGGTTGTCCCGGACACCTCTTCCCTCGGCCCAGCGTGACAGGATTGCGGTGTGGATGCGTCCATCTCGATCAAGCAGGAGCTGCTGGCGCCCGGTAGCGAGATCACCCTGGAGAACTGCGATCGCGAGCCGATCCACACGCCCGGCGGGGTTCAGCCCCACGGTGCCCTGCTGGCGCTCGAGGGGGTGGCGCGCACGATCGTCCAGCGCTCAGACAACGCCCTGGCGGTCCTCGGGGTCGGCGCAGAGCTGCTGGGGACGACGCTCGACGCGCTGATCGGGGAGACGGACGCGGGCTCCCTCGCCGGCGCCGGGGCCGGCGTCGACGCGGCCGGGCTGCGCCCCCGGACCGTGAGCATTGCCGGACAGCGCTTTGACGCCTTCAGCTACCGCAGCGCCCCCGACGTGGTGATCGTCGAGTTCGAGCCCGCCGGCCCCGCCGCCAGCGCCGCCGCGCTGGCCGACGACGTCGCCTCGATGCTCAGCGCGCTGCAGTCGGCCCAGAGCTCGCTCGAGCTGCTCGAGCTGGCGGCCGCCTGGGTCCGGACGCTGACCGGCTTTGACCGGGTGTGGGTCTACCGCTTCGAGGCCGACGATCATGGGGTGGTCATCGTGGAGGAGCGCGGCCCTGAGCTCCAGCCCTGGCTGGGCCTGCACTTCCCCGCCCGCGACATCCCCGCCCAGGCCCGGGCGCTGTTTTTGGCCAACCGGGTCCGCTTCATCCCCGACGCCTCCGGGGTCGCCTCCCCGCTCACTCCACTGGTCAACCCGGTGACCGGTGACTGGCCGGACCTGTCGGGCGGCATCCTGCGCGCGGTCTCGCCGATGCACCTGCAGTACCTCCAGAACATGGGGGCGACCGCCTCGATGTCCATCGCGCTCGAGGTCGACGGACGTCTGTGGGGGCTCGTCTCCGGACACCACTACGCCGGTCCGCGGATTGTCGAGCATCGACTGCGCCTGGCCTGTGAGGTGCTGGGCCGGGTGGCCTCCAGCCAGCTCGGCGCATTGTTGACACGGGAGACGGCGTCGCGCCGGGCGGTCACCGACCGTCACCGCGAGGCGATCCTGTCCGTGCTGGCCGGCGCCGACGCTGACGGGCTGGCCGAAGGACTGGCTCACGCCGGCCCGGCACTGCTGGAGCTGTGTGGCGCCGACGGTGCCGCGGTGTGCATCGGTGAGCAGGTCGAGCTGATCGGGGTGACCCCTGCCGCGTCAGTGGTCAGCTCCCTGCTGGCTGCGCTGGGGAATGACGGGGAGGTGTTCGTCACCGAGTCCCTGGCCGCAGACCTGCCCGCACTCGCCTCAGACGCCGCGCCGGTCTGTGGGGTGATCGCCCTGCCCCTGGCCCGGGCCGGGGCGGCGCACCTGCTGTGGTTCAGGGAGGAGTACGTCACCTCGGTCACCTGGGGGGACAACGGCCTGGCCCCGGCCAAGGGCCGGCTGCACCCGAGCGGCTCCTACCGCACCTGGTCCGAGTCGGTGACCGGCGCCAGCCGGCCCTGGAGCCAGCTCGACCGCGACGCGGTGGTCAGCCTGCGCGCGGGGATCGGCACGGTGGTGCTCCAGCAGGCCGAGGATCTCGCGCGGACCAACCGTGCGCTGGCGCGCTCCAACGCCGACCTCGCGTCATTCACCTTCGTCGTGGCCCATGATCTGCGCGAGCCGCTGCGCAACATGCAGAGCTTCCTCGGCTTCTTCCTCGAGGACTTCGGGGCCGGGGTCCCCGCCGAGGGGCTGGAGCAGCTGGCGACGATCCGGCGGCTGGGGGACCGGATGGACGCGCTGATGGACTCGCTGCTCGACCATGCCCGGGCGGACCGGCTCAAGCCGGTCCTGGCACCGACGTCGCTCGGCGAGGCGGTGGAGGACGCGGTGGTGCTGCTCGGGCCCGCCAGCTCGCGGGCCGACGTCGCGGTGCTCACCCCCGGGGTGGTGGTCGCGGCTGACCGGGACGCGCTGACCCACATCCTGATGAACCTCATCTCCAACGCCGCGAAGTACTCACCAGGCTCGGCGCCGCGGGTCGAGGTCGAGGCCCGGCCGGCCCGGTCCGAGGACGGGGAGGCGGCGAGCGGGATGATCATCGTCGGGGTGCGCGACTTCGGCATCGGGGTGGAGCCTGAGTACCAGGACGCGATCTTCGAGCTGTTCCGGCGCCTGCACGCCCGTGACGCCTACGGTGGCGGCAGCGGCGCCGGGGGAATGAGCTGAGCATGCCCGAATCCGAGGTGACGCCCGAGCCCCCCGCGACGGTGCTGGTGGTCGACGACAGTCCCGAGAACCGCTATGTGGTGCGCCGCACCCTCACTCGCGCCGGGATGACGGTGCTGGAGGCCGGCACCGGCGCGGAGGGGACGCGGATCGCCCAGGGCCCCCAGGTCCCCGACCTCATCGTCCTCGACGTCAACCTGCCCGACACCACCGGCTTCGAGCTGTGTCGCCGGCTCAAGGCGACCCCGGTGACCGCGCATGTGCCGGTCATCCATCTCTCCCAGTCGGCGGTGGATGACTCCTCCCGGGTGCGTGGCCTGGAGGGCGGTGCCGACGCCTACCTGACCGATCCGGTGCACGGTTCGGTGCTGGTGGCGACGGTGCGTGCGCTGCTGCGCATGCGCAAGGCCGAGGATGCCCTGCGTCAGGCCGCCGAGGACGCCCAGCGCCTGCTCGATCTCAACGAGGAGCTCGCCGCGGCCCACACCGAGGTGGAGGCGGTCATCGCCCTGCTCGGCGTGCTGACGGACCCCTATGTGGTGCGCCGCGCCTACCTGTATGAGGCTCGCCCCGCGGTACTGCGGCCCCGGCTGATCTTCCCGCTCGAGGGCGATCCCCCCGAGGGAGACCCGCCACTGGCGGCCGCGGAGGTCGAGCGGCGGATCGCGCAGGTGCTGTCTGACGCGGTGCATGAGCACCGCGTGTTCTATGACGCCGACCGCGAGCATCACGTGGTCGTGCTGCCGCTGCTGGCCTACGGCGAGGAGATGGGCACGCTGGTCATCGAGTTCGCTCACGGCATCGCGCTGCCCCCGCGCAATCAGGCTCGGCTGGCCATCGCCGCCGAGCGCACCGCCCAGGTGATGGAGCGCGCCCACCTGTTCGAGCAGCAGCGCGGCATCGCCTTCGATCTCCAGTCGAGCCTGCTGCCGGTGGCGCTGCCGGAGGTGCCGGGCGCGGAGCTGGCCGCCGAGTACCGCGCCGGCGCCGAGCAGATGGTGGTCGGCGGTGACTTCTATGACGTGTTCCCCGGTGCCGCGGGCTGGACCGCGATCATCGGCGACGTGGCCGGCCGGGGTGCGGCGGCGGCGGCCCGGACCAGCATGGCCCGCCACACCGCCCGTGAGGCCGCCCGTCACGACGATGACCCCGCCAGCATCCTCACCGCGCTCAACAGCGCCATCGATGCCGACAAGCGCCGGGATCAGCTCGATCTCATCACCGCCATCTGCCTGCGGCTGGCGCCCGGGCCTGACGGGGTCACGGTGAGCTACGCCAGCGCCGGGCATCCCGCCCCGATTCTGATCCGGTCCCGCGGCGAGGCCCTGGCGGTGGGGGAGTCAGGGACGATCCTCGGTCTCGGTCCGAGCATGGAGTACGCCACCACCCAGCTGCTGCTCGAGCCCGGTGACGTGCTGTTCCTCTACACCGACGGACTGACCGAGTCGCGCCGCGCCGGAGTGCTGTTCGGGGAGGAGCGGCTGGTGGAACTGCTCGGCGAGCTGGTGTCCTCCGGCGCCTCGATCGCCGAGCTGGCCGCCCAGCCGCTGGCGGCGGCCGCCGCCTACAACGAACTGCATGACGACGACATGGCGACCCTGGTCATCCGGGCCACCGAGTCGCACGTTTCTTCGCTTGAGTAGTTAGCGTTAGGCCAGATGGCCAACTCGCCGGACTTTCCCTATCTGTCGCGCATCTCCCTGCGCTGGAACGACAACGACGTCTACGGACACGTGAACAACGTCGAGTACTACGCGTTCTTCGACACCGTGATCAACGAGTACCTCATCGGTGAGGCCGGACTCGACATCCACGGCGGTGACGTGCTCGGGGTCTGCGCGGAGTCCCACTGCAGCTTCACCGATTCGATCGCCTACCCGGGGACGATCCTCGCCGGGCTGGCCGTCGAGCATCTCGGCAATCGCAGCGTCCGCTACACCGTCGGTCTGTTCGACGGCGGGGCGGCGGACGCGGGCGCCGGCGGGGACGGGGCAGCGCCCCGCCCGCTGGCTGAGGGCTGGTTCGTGCACGTCTTCGTCGACCGGGCGGACCGCCGCCCGGTGCCGATCCCCGACGACCTGCGTGCCCAGCTGGAGGCGATCCGGCGATGAGCCCCGTGCGTGCCGCGGTGCTGCGCGAGATGGGCCTGGCGGCACCCTACGCGCAGAGCCGCCCGCTGGAGATCGTCGAGCTCGAGCTCGATCCACCCGGGCCGGGTGAGCTGGCGGTCCGCGTCGGCGCCGCCGGGCTGTGTCACTCGGACCTGTCGGTGATCGACGGATCCCGGCCCCGGGTCATGCCGATGGTGCTCGGCCACGAGGCCGCCGGTGAGGTTGTGGAGGTCGGGCCGAGCGTGCCCGGGTTCGCGGTGGGGGATCACGTGGTGCTGGCCTTCGTGCCGGTGTGCGGGGAGTGCGAGCACTGCCGTGCCGGGCGCCCCGCGCTGTGTGACCGGGGCGCGGCCGCCAACACCGCCGGCACCCTGCTGTCGGGTGAGCGGCGCTGGCACGAGGCGGGCGGTGGGTCTGAGCTGCACCATCACCTCGGCGTCTCGGCCTTCGCCGAGCAGATCGTCGTGTCCGCCCATTCCGCGGTGAAGATCGACCCCGAGCTGCCGTATGAGCTGGCGGCGCTGTTCGGCTGTGCGGTGCTCACCGGCGCCGGGGCGGCGCTCAACGCTGCGTCGATCCAGCCGGGGGACAGCGTCGCGGTGTTCGGCCTCGGCGGGGTCGGGCTGGCCGCGCTGCTCGCCGCCCTCGACGCCGGCGGCCAGGTCATCGCCGTGGACCGGATCCCCGACAAGCTCGAGCTGGCTCGCGAGCTGGGCGCCGACCACGCGCTGTTCGGCGACGACAGCACCGTGGAGGAGGTCCGTCGCCTCACCGACGGCGGGGTCGCATGTGCGATCGAGACCGTCGGCTCCGCCGCGGTGCTCGCCCAGGCCTACGCGGCGACCCGCCGCGGCGGCACCACGGTGACCGTCGGGCTGCCCCATCCCAGTCAGCAGCTGAGCATCCCCGCCGTGTCGCTGGTGGCCGAGGAGCGCACGCTCAAGGGCTCCTACCTCGGCTCCTGTGTCCCGGAGCGCGACATCCCCGGCTTCATCGAGATGTACCGCGCCGGGCGGCTACCGGTCGAGCGCCTGCTCACCCACCGGTTGGGCCTGGACGAGCTCAACGCGGGCTTTGACCGGCTTGCGAGCGGTGAAGCGGTACGCCAGGTCGTGGTGTTCTAGCTCAGAGCTCGATGTCCCTGGATGACCGTATATGTGTCACTCCGGGACATTGACGCTTGCACCGAGCCCGCTGCTGGCGCCCGGCGCCATGGTGTACTGACGAGTCGCCGGTGCGGGCTTGCTTGAATCGACCGCCATGCGGCTCAGCGCCTCAGAGATGCGCGACGTGCCGACCGTGCTGGCCGGCGGCCTGAGCGATGAGGTCGCCGCCCAGCTGCCCGACGGCACTCCGCCGGCGCCATGGCACTCCAATATCGCCATGGCGCTGTGGAGCTTCCGCGCCAC
>CAZZVR010000083.1:0-15778 GCA_964657595.1 Burkholderia sp. PAMC 26561
ACCGCTCCGACCGCGCGGACCGTTCCGACGGCAGCGACACCCCGGAGGCCGAGGCGGTCACCGTCGAGGGCGTCATCGAGCTGCTCCCCAACGGCTCGGGCTTTGTCCGCGTCAGCCCGCCGGAGCCCTCCGACGATGACGTCTACGTCTCCGCCGCCCAGGTCAAACGCTGTGAGCTCGTGTCCGGGGACACCGTCACCGGCCCGCGCCGCCCGCCCCAGCGCTCGGAGCGCTTCGCCTCGCTGGTGCGCATCGACACCATCAACGGCCACCCGGCCGCAGAGATCGCTGACCGCGCCCGCTATGACGACCTGCCCGCGGGCTTCCCGTCCGAGCGCTTCAAGCTGGCCTCTGAGGACGCGACGCTCAAGGCGATCGAGTTCCTCACCCCGCTGGGTCGCGGCTCGCGGGTCCTGCTCACCGGCGCGGCGTGGTCGGGCAAGTCCCACACCCTCCGGCAGCTCGCCGGTGTCCTGGCCCAGGACGAGGCGCTGACGGTGTTCGTGGCGCTGACCGGCGTGCGCCCGGAGGAGCTGTCGGACTGGGGCACGAGCCCGGCGGCCCCCACGTCGCTGCCGGCTCCCGCGGCGGCGCTGTCCTTCGCCGCCTCGGCCGACGCCCAGGATCACGCCGTCGACCTCGTCGTCGAGCAGGCCAAGCGCGTGGCCACCCGGGGCGCCGACGCCGTCGTACTGATCGACACCCTCGACGGTCTGCACCCCCACACCGCCCAGAAGGCGCTGGCGGCCGCGCGCAACCTCACCGACGGCGGCAGCCTGACCGTGATCGCCACCGCGTCCCGGGCCTTCGGGGGGGAGACGACGGTCATCGCGCTGGACGCGGGTCTTGCGTCGGTGGGCCGCTACCCGGCGCTCGACCTGGTCAACAGCGGCACGCTGCGGCCCGAGCTGCTGGTCGGTGAGGCCGGCGCCACGGCAATCGCCGAGGCCCGCGGTGAGGCGCTGGGGATCTGACCCAGCGGCCACCCCCGCTCACCCTGCCGGTGGTCCCACAGACCACCGGCAGACCTCAGTCGATGTCCCTGAGTGACACATATACGCTCATCCCGGGCCATCGACATCGCGCCTGAGGCACCGGCGACACCGTCCTGCGTCGCCAATCAGGCCATCGTCACCCACACCGGCTCCGGCGGGGTCATCGCGCCGATCGTCCCGGTCGGCCGGCGCGACCCGGCCGCGGCGATGCGGCGCGTCGCCCGCGTCGTCCCCGGCGCCGGTCCGGCCAACCGGTGGCTGCCGGGGCGGCTCAGAGCGCCTTGACGATGTCGTCGACGCGGTCCTTGGCGTCGCCGAACAGCATCGCTGAGTTGTCGCGGAAGAACAGCGGGTTCTGCACCCCGGCGTACCCGGAGGCCATCGAGCGCTTGAAGATGATCACGTTCGAGGCCTCCCAGACGTGAAGGATGGGCATGCCGGCGATGGGGCTGTTGGGCTCCTCGGCCGCGGCCGGGTTGACCGTGTCGTTGGCGCCGATGACCAGCACCACGTCCGTGTCGGCGAAGTCGTCGTTGATCTCGTCCATCTCCAGCACGATGTCGTAGGGGACCTTCGCCTCAGCCAGCAGCACGTTCATGTGTCCCGGCAGGCGGCCGGCCACGGGGTGGATGCCGAAGCGCACCTCGGTGCCCCGGGCGCGCAGCTTGCGCGTCAGCTCGGCCACGCCGTGCTGGGCCTGGGCGACCGCCATGCCGTAGCCGGGCGTGATGATCACCGACTTGGCGTCCTTGAGCATCTCGGCGGCGTCGCTGGCGGTGACCTCGTGGTGCTCGCCGTAGTCCTTCTGCTCCCCGGTGGGGGCCTCGATGCCGAAGCCGCCCGCGATCACCGAGATGAACGACCGGTTCATCGCCTTGCACATGATGTAGGACAGGTAGGCGCCGGAGGAGCCCACCAGCGCACCCGTGACGATCAGCAGGTCGTTGTTGAGCAGGAAGCCCGACGCCGCGGCCGCCCAGCCCGAGTAGCTGTTGAGCATCGAGACGACGACCGGCATGTCACCGCCGCCGATGGAGGCGACGAGGTGCAGGCCGAGCCCGAGGGCGAGCAGCGTCACGATCACCAGCAGCCACATGTGCGGGTGTGAGACGAAGATCACCGTGAGGATCGCGAACACCAGCAGCGCGCCGAGGTTGATGTAGTTCTTGCCCGGCAGCACCAGCGGGTTGGACTTGATCCGTGCCGACAGCTTGAGGAAGGCGATGATCGAGCCGGTGAACGTCACCGCGCCGATGAACACGCCGACGAACACCTCGCCGTGGTGGACGCCGTAGGTCCCCAGCAGGTGATAGGCGAAGGCCTCGGCGCCGTGGGGGTTGTGCTCGACCGACAGGTATCCGTCCCAGCCCACGAGCACCGCGGCGAGGCCGACGAAGCTGTGGAACAGGGCGATGAGCTCCGGCATGCCGGTCATCTCGACCACCCGGGCCCGGTAGAGACCGATCGCCGCACCGCCGATCACCGCGAAGATGAGCAGGATCACGCCGAGCGCGTTGATCTTGTCGTGGCCGGCGAGCACGACGGTGGCGATCAGCGCCACGGCCATGCCGGCGATCCCGTAGTAGTTGCCGGCCTTGGCCGTCTCGTGCTTGGACAGACCGGCCAGCGCCCGGATGAACAACAGGGCAGAGAGGATGTAGGCGGCGTCCGCCGCGGTGACGATGCTCATGTCCGGCTAGCTCCTGGTGAACATGGCGAGCATCCGACGCGTGACCGCGAAGCCGCCGAAGATGTTGATGGAGGCCAACAGGATCGCGAAGGCCGAGATGATCGTTATCGCCGTCGTGTAGTGGCCGATCTCGAGGATGCCGCCGACGAGGATGATGCCGGAGATGGCGTTGGTCACCGACATCAGCGGCGTGTGCAGGGCGTGATGGACGCTGCCGATCACGTAGTAGCCGATGACCACGGCCAGGGCGAGCACGAAGATCTGCGGCGCCAGGCTGGCCGGGGCGATCGCCACGAGCAGGAAGAAGACGATCGCGGCCAGGCCCATGAGGCCGTACCGGCGCTGGTCCGACATCGGCGCCGGCTCCGGCTCGGGCGCGCGGGGCGCGGCGACGGCACCGGGGGCCGGAGCGGCCGACACCTGCACGGGCGGCGGCGGCCAGGTCAGCTCGCCGTCCCTGACCACGGTGATGGAGCGCTGCACCACGTCGTCGAAGTCGAGCACCAGCTGGCCGTCCTTCTCCGGGGTGAGCAGCTTCATCAGGTTGACCAGGTTCTGGCCGTAGAGCTGGGAGGCCTGGGTGGGCAGGCGGCCCGCGAGGTCGGTGTACCCGAGGATGGTCACCCCGTTCGCGGTCAGGGTCTTCTCGCCCTTGACCGTGCCGGCCACGTTGCCGCCGGTGGCGGCGGCCATATCGACGATCACCGAGCCGGGCTTCATCGACGCGACCATCTCCGCGGTGATGAGCGATGGCGCCGGCCGGCCGGGGATGTTGGCCGTGGTGACGAGGATGTCGATGTCCGGCACCGTCCGGGCGTACAGCGCGGCGGCCAGCTCGTTGTAGTCCTGGCCCATCTCCTTGGCGTAACCGGTGGCGGAGACCTCGGCCGCCTCACCCGTGTCGACGTTGAGGTACTCGCCGCCGAGGGACTTGACCTGGTCGGCGACCTCGGGCCGCGGGTCGGTCGCGTAGACGATCGCGCCGAGGCTGCCGGCCGCGCCGATCGCCGCCAGGCCGGCCACGCCGGCGCCGGCGATCAGCACCTTGGCCGGGGGCACCTTGCCGGCGGCGGTGACCTGACCGGTGAAGAAGCGCCCGAACTCGTGCGCGGCCTCCACCACCGCCCGGTAGCCGGCGATGTTGGCGGTGCTCGACAGCACGTCCATGCTCTGGGCGCGGCTGATGCGCGGCACCGCGTCGAGGGCCAGGGCGGTGATGGGTCGCTGGGCCAGGTCCTCGACGAGCGCCTGATCGAGCATCGGCGAGAGCCAGGAGATCAGCGTGGCGTGCTCCTTGAGGCCGTCGAGCTGGGCCTTGGTGGGCGCGTTGACCCCGAAGACGATGTCCGCGCTCAGGGGGTCCCCGAGCTGCGCGCCCGCGTCCACGTAGGCGTCGTCGGGGAAGCTCGAGAGCTCACCCGCGCCGGCCTCGACGATCACCCCGTAGCCGAGCTTGACCAGCTGAGCCACCGTGTTGGGCGTCGCCGACACGCGGGTCTCACCCGGCTGCGCCTCGTTCAGAACTCCAATGATCATGTGCAGAAGGTCTCCTCGTGAAGCGCAAAATCATCGGGGTCCACCGCCGCCGGCCCCAGCCGCGTTACGGTTGTGTTGATCCCCGGTGGCACGGGTTTCTAGCACCTGGCGCCCGAGTCTGGGTGCCCCGCTGAGTCCCCCTCAGTACGCGGTGCACCGGCTGCGATGGCGCGGGGAGCCCTTGTAGCGGGGGCCCTGCCCGCGCTGCCACAGCAGCTCGTCGAGCTGGGCCGCGCTGAGCTGGTGGGGGCTGGCGGCGACGATCAGCTCGACCGCCCACACCGCGCAGGCGCGGATCTCGACCTCCTCGGGTGAACCGTGCTCGAGCAGCTCCCCGGCGTCGATGCGGGCCACGAGCTCGGGGGCGAAGTCGAGGATGCCGTCGAGGCGCAGCACGTGGGGGACGAGGTTGTCGGCGAACATCGTCAGCCGATCGAGGTCGGCAAAGGTGGCGGCGCCGGCGCGGGCCAGGTCGGCGGCGAGGATCTGGGCGCGCTTGAGGAAGGGCACCGAGATGCCGGCGTAGCTCGACACGTCGGTGAAGCACGGCCAGGGGGCAACCGACTCGACCAGCGCGAGCGCCGAGCCCCCGGCTGCGTCGATCAGCGCCCGGGGGTCACCCCCGTAGCCGGCGTGGAGCCGGCGGCCCAGGTCATTGAGCGAGCCGGCGAACCACGCCATCAGCTCGTGTGCGGGATCCTGATCCATGACGGCGGCCATCTGGGCCGCCGTCAGGTCGGCCAGCTCCGCTGCGCTCCAGGGTCCCTGCGCGGCGAAGCGGCGCGCCAGGCCGCCCGAGACGGTCCGGTAGCCGCTGGCCCCGGGGGCCTTGCGCAACGTGGGGAACCAGCCCGAGCCGAAGTTGATCGCGTCGAGGGTCAGCCAGTACCACGCGGTGGCGGTGCGCTCGGCCGCGGGGACCCGCGCCGTCTGGGCCGTGGGTGGGTCGCCCAACGTGGCCGCGTAGGCGTCGATCGCCGCGTGGTTGACCGACACCGAACGCGCCTGTGCCGCCACCGCTTCCACGGCTCGTCTGAGCTCTGACACGACCACCACGGTCGCTACCGTACCCAGGCGTGTCCGAGGTCTCCGAGCAGCAGGTCCGCCCCGCCGACGATCCGGCCCTGGCCCAGCTGCTCTCGGGGCTCAACGCGCCCCAGCGCGAGGCCGTGACCTACGGCGCCGGGCCGCTGCTGATCGTGGCCGGCGCCGGGTCGGGCAAGACCCGGGTGCTGACGCACCGCATCGCCTACATGGTGGCGACCGGGCAGGCCCAGGCCTCCGACATCCTCGCGATCACCTTCACCAACAAGGCGGCGGCGGAGATGCGCGAGCGCGCCGAGCTGCTCGTCGGCCGCCGCGTCCGCGCGATGTGGGTGATGACCTTCCACGCCGCCTGCGCGCGGATGCTGCGGGCCCATGCCGACAAGCTCGGCTACACCCGCCAGTTCACCATCTATGACTCCGCCGACAGCCGCCGTCTGGTCAAGCGCGTGCTGGAGGAGCAGGGGGTCGACATCAAGCGCTGGACGCCGGGGGCGATCCAGTCCCAGATCTCCGCGGCCAAGAACAAGCTGATCGACCCGGACGCGTACGCGCAGGCCCAGGGATCGGCCTTCGAGGCGATCGTGGCCGACGCCTACCGGGGCTATCAGAGCGGGCTGCTGTCGGCCAACGCCATGGACTTCGACGACCTGCTCGTGCGCGCCGTCAACGTGCTCGAGCTGTTCGAGGAGGTCCGGGGCAACTACCAGGACCAGTTCCGCCACGTGCTCGTGGACGAGTACCAGGACACCAACCCGGTGCAGTACCGCTGGCTCCAGCTGCTGGCCGGAGCGTCGCGCAATCTCACGGTGGTGGGGGACCCCAACCAGTCGATCTATAGCTTCCGCAGCGCCGACATCCGCAACATCCTGGAGTTCGAGACCGACTTCCCCGACGCCCACGTGGTCAAGCTCGAGCAGAACTACCGCTCGGTGCAGACCATCCTCGACGCCGCCAATGCGGTCATCGCCGGCAACAGCGCCCAGCTCGGCGCGCGCCTGTGGTCCGAGCTGGGGGAGGGCGACCCGATCAAGGTGCGCGAGCTCGAGGACGAGCACGCCGAGGCGCGCTTCGTCACGGGGGAGATCCAGAGCCTGCTCGACGGCGGCGCCGCCCGGGCTGAGGTCGCGGTGTTCTACCGCACCAACGCCCAGTCGCGCGTGCTCCAGGAGCAGCTGGGGCGCTCGGAGATCCCCTACCAGGTGATCGGCGGGACGAAGTTCTATGACCGCCTCGAAGTCAAGGACGCGCTGTCCTACCTGACCCTGCTGGTCAATCCGCTCGACGTCGGCGCCTTCACCCGCGTGGTCAACCAGCCCAAGCGCGGGATCGGGGCGACCTCGGTGGCCCGGGTGGTCTCCTTCGCCAACACGGTGGGGCTGTCGATCTGGGACGCCGCCCTGTCGGCCGCGGGGGGCCAGATCCCCGGCCTGGGAGCGGCCGCGGTCAAGGCCTTTGCGCGTTTCATGGACACCATGACCGAGCTGCGGGAGAAGGCCGCCGGTGGCGCCTCGGTCGAGGCGGTGCTGGCCGAGACGCTCGAGGCCACCGGCTACCTCGACTGGCTGCGGGCCGAGCGCACCATCGAGGCCCAGGGACGGCTGGAGAACCTCGAGGAGCTCATCAACGGCGCCGGGGAGGACGGGGAGGAGCCCGTGGCCGAGTACCTCCAGCGCGTGGCGCTGATGGCCGACGCCGACAACCGCGTCGACGACGAGGGGCTCGTCACCCTGATGACCCTGCACAACGCCAAGGGGCTCGAGTACCCGATCGTCTTCCTGCTCGGCCTGGAGGACGGCGTGTTCCCCCACTCCCGCGCGCTGGAGGAGGGCAACGTCGAGGAGGAGCGCCGCCTCTGCTACGTCGGCATCACCCGCGCCCAGCGCGACCTGTACCTGACCTACGCGCGCCAGCGCACCGTATTCGGGGCGCGCAGCTACGCGATCCCCTCCCGCTTCCTCTCGGAGATCCCGGCATCGCTGACGGACCGCGAGGCCCAACGGGCTCGCGGTGCGGCCACCGCCGTCGGCTCCTTCCGGGCCAAGCTGACCTCCTGGGACTCCGGCTCCGGTGGGGGCTCCAGCTTCGCCGACCCGGTGGGTGGGGGAGACAGCTGGGGCACCTCGGCCGAGCCGATCGTCGCCTACCGGATGGGGGACGACGTCTCACACCCGTCCTTCGGTGACGGTGTGGTGACCGGCCTGGAGCCCGGTGGGATCGTCGTCATCCGCTTCGCCCGGGACGCCTCGGAGCGCAAGCTCGTGGCCGACCTCGCCCCGATCACCCGCAGGGGCTGAAGTTGTGACCGCGACGATCATCGACGGCCGGGCGATCGCGGCCGAGATCCGGGCGGAGGTCGCCCGGGATGTCGAGGCCCTGGTCGCCGCGCAAGGCGTGACACCGGGCCTGGCCACGCTGCTGGTGGGCGCGGACCCGGCGTCGGAGGTCTACATCGGGATGAAGCGCCGCCAGTCCGTCGAGGTCGGGATCGCCGACCTGCACCGGCATCTGCCCGGCGACGCCACCCAGGAGGAGGTGGCCGACGTCATCCGGACGCTCAACGACGATCCGGCCGTCACCGGCATCCTGCTGCAGCTGCCGGTGCCCGCGCACCTCGACGGCACCGCCCTCACCGAGCTCATCGCCCCCGACAAGGACGTCGACGGGCTCACCGCCGTCTCGGTGGGGCGGCTCTCGCGGGGGGACCCCGGCCTGCGCTCCTGCACGCCGCTGGGCGTGATGGAGCTGCTGCACCGCTACGACGTCGAGCTCGAGGGCGCCGAGGCGGTGGTGGTCGGCCGCTCGGACCTGTTCGGCAAGCCGGCGTCGATGATGCTGCTGGCAGCCGACGCGACGGTCACCACCGCCCACCACCTCAGCCACCATCTCAGCGAGATCACCCGGCGCGCGGACATCCTCGTGGTCGCCACCGGCGTCCCGCACCTCATCACCGCCGACCGGGTCAAGGACGGGGCGGTGGTGATCGACGTCGGCATCACCCGGACGCCGACCGGGCTGATCGGCGACGTCGACTTCGACGCGGTCAAGGTGAAGGCGAGCCTGATCACCCCGGTCCCGGGCGGGGTGGGCCCGCTGACCATCGCCATGCTGCTGTCCAACACGCTGATGGCCGCACGTCTCCAGTCCGGTGTCGGTCCCACCGTCTCCTGAGCCATCGGACCGCTCGCGCTGGCGCGAGCTGAGCCTGATCCTGCGCGTCGGCGGGGCGCTCGCGCTGCTCGTGCTCATGCTGGCCACCGACTGGTACGGAATCAGCACGCCCGCCCGGGGATCCTTCGGGGCCGCCGGCGCCACCGCGGCCAGCGCCTGGAGCACGCTCGAGGTGGTGCGCTGGTGGCTGTTGCTCGCCATCGCCGGGGCGCTGGCGAGCGTCGTGGTGCGCCACCGGGGGATGGCGGACGCTGCGGCGGTCTTCGGGCTGATCGCCACCGCCACCCTGTTCTACCGCCTGCTCGTCGTCCTGCCCGACCCTCACGCGGTGCTCGACGTGAAGCTGGGGGGCTATCTGGCGCTGGTCGCCTGCGCGGCGCTGACCGTCGGCGCCTATCAGGCTGAGGCCGGGCCGATCGGCGGGTCGGGTTCGGCGCCGGAGTCGACCCCAGGGTCAGCGCCGGGGTCGACCGGCTAGATTCGCCTGCCATGACGCACCGCAACAGGATCGGTTTCCGGCTCGACCGGTTGCGCCGCGGGGAGTGGCTGATCGGTGTGGCCGGCCTGGCGCTGGGCATCGACCTGCTCGTGGTGCCCTGGTACAGCTTGGCCTCGACCTTCCGCGCCACCTCGGCCGAGTTCGGCGCCGCCACCCGCGCCACCGGCTTCCAGGCCCACCACCTGCTCGGGCCCCTCGCCCTGGTCTGTGCCCTGCTGGCCATCGCCTGCTGGGGCCTGCAGGCCACCCAGCGCGGCCCCGCGCTGCCGGTGTGCCTCACCATCGTCACCGCTCTGCTCACGCTCGTGCTGGCCATCGCCCTGCTCGTCCGAGTGGTCTTCGATCCGCCGAACGTGCTCGTGCAGGGCGCCCCCGGGGTCGACACGATCCGCACCGATGTCGGCGCCGTGGTCGGCCTGGTGCTGGCCTGGGCGCTGCTGATCGGCACCTGGATCTCGCTGCGCCAGGACGGCATCGCCGAAGCCGACGCCCCACGCCGCATCGAGACGCTGGCGCTCGCCCAGCGCTCGGCCTGACCTCGGGCCGGGCCCTAGAATCGGCGCCGATGCTGTCGCGTGAAGAGGTTGACTACGTCGCCGCCCTGGCCCGCCTGGAGCTGAGCGACTCCGAGGCCGACACCATGGCGAATGAGCTGTCTGACGTGCTCGGTCACATCGATCGCATGCGCAGCCTCGACCTCGACGGGGTGGCCCCGACCGCCCACGTGGTCGACGTGACCGACGCCCAGCGCCCGGACGAGCCGCGTCCGTCCCTGCCGCGCGAGGTCATCCTGGCCGCAGCACCCGAGGTGGCTGACGGCGGGTTCGCCGTCCCCAGCCCCGGAGCCTCGTCCGAGTGAGCGCCGACATCCTCGCCCTCACCGCGTCCCAGGCCGCGGCGTCGCTCGAGGCCGGTGAGCTCGACGGCGCCGAGCTGTTCGAGGCCTACCGGGACCGAGCGGCCGCCGAGAGCCTCAACGCCTTCCTGTGGGTGGCTCCGGAAGGCAGCGCGGCCGCCGCGAGCGGACGCAGCGGCGTGCCCCTGGCGGTCAAGGACCTGTTCTGCACCGAGGGGGTCCCCAGCCAGTCGGCGTCCAAGATCCTCGAGGGCTACTGCCCGCCCTACAGCGCCAGTGTGGTCGAGCGCCTCGACCTGCCGCTGCTGGGCAAGACCAACCAGGACGAGTTCGCCATGGGCTCCTCCAACGAGAACAGTGCCTTCGGACCGGTCCGCAACCCCTGGGACCCCACCCGGGTCCCCGGTGGCTCATCCGGTGGCTCGGCCGCGGCGGTGGCCGGCGGGCTGGCTCCGTGGGCGCTGGGCACCGACACCGGCGGCTCGATCCGCCAACCGGCGGCGTTCTCGGGCATCGTCGGGCTCAAGCCCACCTACGGCGCGGTCTCGCGCTACGGGATGATCGCCTTCGCCTCCAGCCTCGACCAGGCCGGACCGCTCACCCGGGATGTGACCGACGCCGCGCTGCTGTTCGGCGCGATGATCGGCCGTGACGCCCTGGACGCCACGTCGGTCGCCTTCCCAGGTCAGATCACCGTCCCGAGCGCCACCGACCTGACCGGCCTGCGCCTGGGGATCCCCCGTGACCTACTCGAGGCCGTCGCAGGCCTCTCGACCGGGGTCAAGGCGAATTTCGAGGCGACCCTCGGGTTGGCCGAGTCCCTTGGCGCCGAGCTGGTCGACGTCACGCTCCCGCACGCCGAGCATGCCCTGTCGGCGTACTACATCATCGCCCCCGCGGAGGCCTCGGCCAACCTGGCGCGCTTCGACGGGGTCCGCTACGGGCTGCGCGTCGGCGGGGACCGCGACCTGCTGTCGATGTACACCGAGACCCGGGGCCAGGGTTTCGGCGCCGAGGTCAAGCGCCGCATCATGCTCGGCACCTACGCGCTGGCCTCGGGCTACTACGACGCCTACTACGGCACCGCCCAGAAGGTGCGCACGAAGATCACCGAGGACTTCCGCTCCGCCTTCGGTCAGGTCGACCTGATCGTCACCCCGACCGCGCCGAGCGTCGCCTTCGGCATCGGTGCTGTGGTGGACCCCCTGGCGATGTACCTCAACGACTTCTACACGGTGCCGATGTCCCTGGCCGGCATTCCGGCCATCTCCATCCCCAGCGGTCTTTCCGACGGCCTGCCGGTGGGGTTCCAGCTCGCCGCTCCGGCGTTCGGCGAGCAGCGCATCCTCGAGGCCGCCTTCGCGCTGGAGCAGGCGATCGGCTTCGACGGCACCCCCGCGCGGGCGAGCTCCGTCAAATGATGGCTATAGGCATCATTTCGAGGCAATCGTCATGACCGACTACATCCCCACCATCGGCCTGGAGATCCACGTGCAGCTGAGCACGCGGACGAAGATGTTCTGCGGGTGTGAGCTCAGCTTCGGCGACGACCCGAACATCCACTGCTGCCCGACCTGCCTGGGCCTGCCCGGCGCGCTGCCCGTGGTCAACGCCCGGGCGATCGACTACGCGATCCGCATCGGCCTTGCCCTCGACTGCGAGATCTCGCCCGTCAGCCAGTTCCACCGCAAGAACTACTTCTATCCCGACAACCCCAAGGCCTACCAGATCAGCCAGTACGACGTGCCGATCTGCGGGCCGGGCCGGCTGGGGGACGTGCGGATCCACCGTGCCCACGTGGAGGAGGACGCCGCCAAGCTGACCCACGGCGGCGGTTCCGGGCGCATCCACGACGCCGACCGCAGCGTGGTCGACTTCAACCGCGCGGGCACGCCGCTGGTCGAGATCGTCACCGAGCCCGACGTGCACTCGCCCGAGCAGGCCCGGGAGTGGCTCAACCTGCTGCGCGAGACGATCCGGGCCCTCGGCGTCTCAGACGTCGACATGAGCCAGGGCTCGCTGCGCTGTGACGCCAACGTGTCGGTCGCCCCGTCCGATGCCACCGAGCTCGGGGTCAAGACGGAGCTCAAGAACATGAACTCCTTCGCCTTTCTCGAGCGCGGCGTGCGGGCCGAGATCGAGCGCCAGATCGGGCTGCTCGAGGCGGGGGAGACCATCACCCAGGAGACGCTCCATTACGACCCGTCCTCCGGGGAGATCACGTCGCTGCGCTCCAAGGAGGAGGCCCACGACTATCGCTACTTCCCCGAGCCCGACCTGCCCGCCCTGGTCGTCTCCGCCGACCGTATCGAGGCCGCGCGGGCCGCGCTGCCCGAGCTGCCGACCGCCAAGGCCGAGCGCTTCGAGTCCCAGTTCGGCCTCACCGCCGAGCGGGCCCACGAACTCGCCTTCAACGGTCCGCTGGGCGCCTACTACGAGGCCGCGCTCAGCTCCGACGGCGACACGATCGACCCGGTGGCCCTGGCCAACTGGCTCCCGTCGCTCGTCGAGCGGATCGGGGCGAACACCGACCCCGCGGACTCCCACGTCACCCCGGCGGCGCTGGCCCAGCTGACCCAGCTGGTGTCGACCAAGGCGATCAGCCGTGACGCCGGCCGGACCGTGCTCGACCGCCTGGTCGCCGGCGGAGGGGACCCCGCCGCGATCGTGGAGGCCGAGGGCTTGGGCGCGCTGGATGCCGAGGACAGCGGCCTGACCGAGATCGTCGCCGCCGCCATCGCCGCCGACCCCGGGGCGGTCGAGAAGGTCCGGGGTGGCAACGCCAAGGCGATGGGCCCGCTGGTCGGCGCGGTCATGCGGGAGACCAAGGGCCGCGCCGACGGCGGTGAGGTCGGCCGCCTGATCCGGGAGCAGCTCGGCCTCTGATCGGCGGCTGAGTCGCGGCCTGGAGCTCAGGCATCACGAGGCGACAGCCCCCGGGGCAAAAGGTGCGCCATCCGCTCCAAATTCTGGCGCACTGTCTCTGACAAACCTTGTACGCGGGGCTAACGGAAATCACAGGCCCGGCGCTCATCATCGGCGCCATGAACCCAACCTCGCCACGTACCGTGACGGCTCCGCCGACGGCCAAGCCGGCGGCCGCCGGGACGCCCATCCGCCGCATTCGCATCGCCCGCATGCCGTTGTCGGGGCGCGCCCACCTCATCGTTCCCGCAAAACCAACCTGAGCCGGGTTGCAGAGCAGTAGGATTGGAATGTGTCCTACAACAACGATCTCGACCGCAACCGTGCCCAGAAGCCTTCCCTGGCCCGGCGCGGTGCCGCGGCTGTGGTGCTCGCCGCCGTCGCCGCGGTGGTGCTGTACTTCGTCGCCCACATCCTGATCGTCGTCTTCGTGATCGTCCTGGTGGTCGGCGCACTCGTCTGGGCGGCCAATCAGCTGCTCTGATGTCGGGCCTCTCGACATACGGGGGGCCGTTGGTGGTGATCCTGCTGTTCTTCGGGATCGCCGGTGGAGTCGTGGCCAAGATCAAGGGCGACACCATCTGGGTGTGGTTCCTCGTCAGTGCCTGCGTGCCGTTCCTCGGACTCCTCACCGCCGTGCTCTACCGCGTGGAGAAGGAGGAGCTGCGCCAGCAGTGCCCGGGGTGTGGCCGCATGCTCAAGCTCTATGACGCCGTGTGCATGCGCTGTGGCCACGAGCTCGAGTTCCCCGAGGTGGCGTTCTCGGCCAAGCCGGCCGCCCGCCGCCCCCCGGTCCAGAGTCGTTAGCGCTCGAGCGCCCGCCAGCGGGGCAAAGGTTCGCCCGGCGCCCATTCCCGGGCCGTCTAGACTCGCTCTGTCGTCGCTGGCCCCACGGCCAGCGCAAATCACCCTCTTGAGCAGAGAGACGGAAAGGAGGAAAGCGCTATGCGTGCAGTTGATGCACTGATGGAATGCCTGAAGGCCGAAGGTGTCGACGTGGTATTCGGGTATCCGGGTGGCGCCAACCTCCCCACCTACGACGCCTTCCATGGGGCGGGGATCCGGCACATCCTCGTGCGCCACGAGCAGGGTGGCGGCCATGCCGCCGAGGGGTACGCCAAGGCGACCGGCAAGGTCGGCGTGGCTCTGGGCACCAGCGGCCCCGGCGCGACCAACCTGGTCACGGCGATCTGCGACGCGATGATGGACTCGGTCCCGGTGGTCTTCCTCACCGGCCAGGTCCGCACCGAGCTGCTCGGCACCGACGGCTTCCAGGAGGCCGACACCATCGGCATCACCATGCCGATCGTCAAGCACTCGATCATGATCCAGGACCCACGGGAGATCCCCCGCGCGATCCATGAGGCCTTCCACATCGCCCGGACCGGCCGTCCCGGACCCGTGGTGGTCGACATCCCCCAGGACCTCAGCCGCACCGAGATCGTCTACGAGCCCGTCACCGACGTGCGCCTGCCCGGCTACGCACCGACCACCGACGGCAACCAGAAGCAGATCCGCCTCGCCGCCAAGGCGCTGGCCAACGCCAAGCGCCCGGTGCTCTACGCCGGTGGCGGCGTCGTGCTCGGCAACGCCGCCGCGGAGCTGACCGACCTGGCCGGCAGCGACGGTCTGCCGGTCACCTGCACGCTCAACGGTCTCGGCGGCTTCCCGGCGAGTCGGCCCGAGTGGCTGGGCATGCTCGGCATGCACGGCACTCGCGCGGCCAACTACGCCATGGACGAGGCCGACCTGATCGTCGCCATCGGGGCGCGCTTCGACGACCGCATCACCGGCAAGCTGGACGAGTTCGCCCCTCACGCCAAGTTCATCCACATCGACATCGACCCGGCGGAGATCTCCAAGAACGTCCCGGCCCACATCCCGATCGTCGGCGATGTCAGGAACATCCTGCCGCGGCTCACCGCCGAGTACCGGGCGCTGGGACCCGAGCCCGGACGCCTGGACGAGTGGCGGCGGCGCATCAGCGGCTGGAAGGAACGGCACCCGCTGAGCTTCGCGGACTCCGACAGCACCGAGATCAAGCCCCAGTTCGCGGTCCAGGCCCTGTATGAGGCGACCGGCGGCACGGCGATCGTCGCCTCGGACGTGGGTCAGCACCAGATGTGGGGAGCTCAGTACTACGAGTTCGACGCGCCGCGCAAGTGGATCAACTCCGGCGGTCTCGGCACCATGGGCTTCGGGCTGCCCGCGGCCATGGGCGCCAAGGTCGGCTGTCCGGAGGAGACGGTCATCTGCATCACCGGTGACGGATCGATCCAGATGAACGCCCAGGAGCTGTCGACCTGCACCCAGAACGGGATCGACGTCAAGGTGTTCATCCTCAACAACGGCTACCTCGGCATGGTCCGCCAGTGGCAGGAACTGTTCTATGACCACCGCTACAGCCAGGTCGACATGGGCATTTGGCCCGACTTCGTCAAGCTGGCCGAGGCCCATGGGGCCACGGGCCTGCGCTGCACCGACAAGACGACCCTGCTCGAGGACATCCGCCGGGCCATCGCGACCCCCGGACCGGTGATGGTCGACATCGCCGTGACCGCCGAGGAGAACGTGTACCCGATGATCGCGCCCGGTGCCGCCGCGCGCGACATGGTGGGGTGAGTCAGGTGAGTGAACCGATCGTCACCCCCGACTCCATCTCGCTCGAGGACCTGCAGGCCGCGGGCCACGCGGTTAGCGGCCGCAAGCACATCCTCGCGCTGACCGTCGAGAACAAGCCCGGTGTGCTGACGCGCATCGCCGGCCTGTTCGCCCGGCGCGGCTTCAACATCGAGACCCTCGCGGTCGGTCCGACCGACGACGACTCGCTCAGCCGCATCACCATCACCCTCGACGGCGCGGTCCATCAGATGGACCAGGTCACCAAGCAGCTGCACAAGCTGATCAACGTGATCAAGATCCGCGACCTCGAGCCGGCGGAGACCCTGGCGCGTGAGCTGGCGCTGTTCAAGGTCGCCGCCGAGGGGCCGGCCCGCACCGAGGTGGGCCAACTCGTCGAGATCTTCCGCGCGAAGATCGTCGACGTGGCGCGGCGCTCGGTG
>CAZZVR010000084.1:0-15653 GCA_964657595.1 Burkholderia sp. PAMC 26561
GTATCGGTCCCCGAGGCCGAACTCCCGCTGCCCCAGAGCTGCTGATACGCCGCGGAGCCGTTGGGGTCGTTGGAGACGTTCAGGGTCGTGCCGGAGTCGTTGAAGTACATCTCGTAGGCCGGCTGGTTGGCCTTCATCCAGTTGTACATATTGAGGATGAAGGAGGGATCGTCACCTGCGCCGTTGCTGCCGGCCTCGGTGTTGGTGTTGAGACCCCACTCGGGGAGGCTCAGCTGTTTGCCGTGTGACTGAGCGAAAGCGTTCCACCAGTTGAGGCCGTATTCCTGATTGACCTGCTGGTTCCAGCGAGTCGCGTCGTCAGCGATCGGATTGCCGTTCGCATCCCAGCTGGAGTCGTAGATGTCGACCCCCACATAGTCCACGTAGGCGTCACCCGGATAGGCGCTGCTCGCCGGGATGGCGCTATATCCCGAGTTGACAGTCCAATCGAACTTGAAGTTGGCCCCCGGGATCGCCCGGAAGAGATCGACCAGGTGGCGCCAGTACGCGATGAACTCGGTAGGGCTCATCGCGGCGTTGCTCGAGCTCAGACTCCACGGGAACCAGGTGCCGTTGAACTCCCAGCCCATGCGCAGAACGATATTGCCGTCCCCGGCGGCGACCAGTTGCCGACCCAGGGCTTCGTAGTACTGGTCGTAGGCGCCGGAGGCTCCCGCGGCAAAGGTGCCCTGAGGGCTGTTCACCAGCAGCGGCACGCTCAGAACCAGCTTCCCCCCCGCGGCGACGTACGGCTTCCACGCGTTCAGCAACCACGACGGCTGAGAGATGTCGCTCCAGGTCCTGACATCCAGATAATCCAGGACGACCGTCGCCGGCGAGCCTCGCCAATTCCCGAAGTCGTTCAGCGCGTTCGGGTTCGCAGGACCGACGTAGGCGCCGGACAGCGTGACGGGCGGGGAGGCAAAGGCGTTGTTCGCGGACATGGCCATCAGCGACATGAACGTTAGAAGAGCGAAGACGAGCCCGAGGATGCGGCGGGTCGTAAGGACGAGGTGGCGGGCGGGGAGCATGCCCTTCTCGTCGTCCTTGAGTCCAGGCGAACCTCAGCGATAGCCAGTTCACTGGACATTTGTTCGGCGGACAGTTGGACGTTTGTTCGATCCGCCATTTATCGCGTTGCCCAAACCGGGGCCGCGATCCCTCGCTGGTACGACGCCGAGCGGGGCGAGACCGCTGTAATAAGTCGGTCTACAGAGGCCCGCGGCACACCGCTGCGCCCGATATGTTCGGCCAGTGCCCGCACCCGCCAGTCGCGTAGACGAGGCGGCGGCCAGCGCGGCCTTGGGGCCGAGGCCTCCGGGCAGAGCCCGACCCCGTCAGCTCAGACCGTCGCCGAACAGCTTGCGGTACAGCAGCGAGGACCGCGGATCGGCACCTGTGTCGAGCGCGCTGCCCCCATAATCGAAATACATCTGGTAGGCGGGCTCATTGAGCTTGAACCAGTTGTACATATGAGCGATGAAGGACGGATCATCGCCAGCACCATTGCTGCCCGGGCTGGTGTTGTTGTTGAGCCCCCATTCGGGGACAGTGATCTGCTTGTCGTGGGCCTTGGCAAAACGCAGCCACCAGTTCAGGCCGTAGCGCTGGTTCGCGATCTTCCTCCAGCGAGCCGTGGCTCCGAGGATCCGGCCGCCGCGCCAGTTCCAGCTCGAGTCGTACTGGTCAACACCGACGTAGTCGACGTATTGATCCCCGGGGTAGGCGTCAGCCGCCGGAACACCGCTCGCGCTCGGCCCGGGGTTCACGGTCCAGTCAAAGCGGAAGTGACTGCCTGGGATCGAGCGGAACAGATCGACGAGGTGGCGCCAGTCGGCGATGAACGCTTTCGGGCCGTCCGTCGCATTCGACCGACTGAGGCTCCACGGAAACCAGTTGCCGTTGAATTCCCAGCCGATGCGGAGGACCGCGCCGGAGTACCCGTCAGCAACCATCTTGCGGCCGAGCGTGGTGAAGTACCTGTCAAACGTGCCAGCCGCTCCAGCGGTAAAGGTCCCGCCCGGCGCAGAGGTCAGCATCGGGACGCTCAGAACGAGATTTCCACCCTTCTTCTGGTAGCGGCGCCAGGCATTCAGTGTCCACGACGGCTGGTCGATGTCGTTCCACTCCGAGTCGGAAAGGTAGTCGAGGGCTACCGTCGTGGGCGCACCGCGCCAGTTGCCGAACTCGGTCAGACCGCGGACATTCGCCGGCCCGGCATAGGCCCCGGACAGAACCACCGGCAACGTCGCGGCGGCGGATGCCTGGGGCAGACTGGCCGTCGCCACCACGCCCAGAATCACGAGGCATAGAGAGCAGTAGATGTGCTGAAACCACCCGGCTAGGCGACGAGCCGGTGCGTCCGGCGTGCCCGACGGCACCGCCCCGTTACCGGTTTCCGAGGCCCCAGGCGTCAGAACGGCGACGGAGCGAGCGCGTCGGCGCGTGGGAATCTGAAGGATGGTCGTCCGCGGTCGCAAGCATTCACCTTTGGAGTTGTTCAGCGCTCACCCCTGATCCACTGAACCGGCCGTCAGAGTAACGGATCCGTCGGCAGAGGCTGTGTGACGCACCCACCGCAACGTGACCGAGTTTGACGAAACCTGACTCCGCGGCCGGGCCGAGGTGGAGGTCGGCGGAGCTTGCCGTCCCCACATGTGGGCGTCATAAAGTCCCAGCTTGGATGGACAACCGATAGCTTGCAGGCTTCGAATGAGCAAGAGCACGCTGGCATTGGTCTCCATCCCGATCGTGACCGGCGTGATCGGCTATGTAACGAACTGGACTGGCGTCCTGATGCTGTTCTACCCGGTACGCTTCCGCGGTCTCCGCGCGCGGTGGCTCACGGTGATCTCCTGGCGACTCCCTCGCCGGCTCCAGCAGATCCCGGGCATCATGGTCGGCGGAATCGGCTGGCAGGGGATCATCCCGTCGCGGGCGGCCAAGATGGGCAGCCTGGCCGTCGACGTGGGGCTGGCCAAGCTCGGCACCCCGCGGGAGTTCTTCGACCAACTCGACCAAGACCGGATCTCGGCCCAGATCCTCAGTGCGCTGCGTCCGGAGGTGCGCGACATCATCGAGCGAGTGATGGAGCGCACCCACCCGCGAGTGTGGGCTGAGATGCCCGAGCGCCTGCGCGAGATGCTGCAGATGCGGATCCAGAATCAGCTGCCGCGGATCGTTGATGACCTGACAGCGGAGATCAGTGAGAACATCGATCAGCTGGTCGACGTCAAGCTGATGGTGATCCGCCGCTTCAACCCCGAGCTGGCCAACCGAGTGTTCCTCGACCTGGGCGGTGAGGAGCTGCGCTTCATCAAGAACTTCGGCTTTGCCTTTGGCTTCCTGCTCGGCGTTCCGGTGGCGGTGCTGACCCACTTTGTCAGCTACTGGTGGATGCTGCCGATCATCGGCGTGATCGTTGGCTACATCACGAACTGGGTCGCCCTGTGGATGATCTATGAGCCCGCGAACCCGACCAAGGTCGGACCTTTCCTCCTCCAGGGCCTCTTCATCAAGCGACAGCCCGAGGTGTCAGAGGTGTATGCGGCGATTGTCTCAGACGAGATCATCACCGTGGCCAACTTCGCTGGGGAGCTGCTGCATGGGGCACAGTCGGACCGCACCCGGGCGCTGATCGAGTCGTCCCTAGAACCGGCGGTCGACCGCGCCGTCGGTCTGGCCCGTCCCGCTCTCCGGGCGGCGCTCGGCGCCCGGGAATACGACGCTCTGCGACGCTCGATCGTCGACGAGAGCCCCGTCGATCAGATCGTCGAACCGCTCGCGGACCCGGAGTTCAGCGCCTCACAGGCCGACACCATGCGTAAGCTCATCACGGAGCGTATGCGTCAGATGAAACCCTGGGACTTCTCGGAAATGCTCCGCACCGCCACCCGCGAAGACGAATGGCTGCTGCTCCTGCACGGCGGCGTACTCGGATTCGCGGGCGGCCTGATACATCTGGCGATATTCGGGTGACCGGAACTGGCCGTGACGCGCGCTGACGAGATTGTTACGGAGTTCGAGACTCGGGCCGCTGCGGACGGTCAGGGCCCGGTGCACCTCCATCTCGCTATCACGGGTCTCGGCTCCACCGGGCGCGTCGATGTCAGCCGGGTGGATGCGCAGGTAGACACCCTCAGCCATCCTGACGAGACCACCGCCGGAACCGAGCCCGCACTCGAGCACGAGCCCACCCCCGAACCCGAGCCCACAACCGAGACCGAGCAGGTCGTCGAGACCTCGCGCAGCGAATCGCTCCCCGAGATCGCCCGTCACGCCGCTGGGGTCTGGTTGAAGGCGGCTGGCTGGACCGCAGGTACATCGCTGCGAGTCGGCAACGAGCTGCGCAAGATCGCCACTGACCCCAACGGAGCTCAGGAGGCGATCGAGGAGGTCGCCAAGGAGATGCGTGAGGTTGCACGCGACTTCCTCGGGATCACCGAGCTCGATGCCGAGGTCAGGGAGATGGCTCCGTTGCTGTCCACCGGTCTGCTCAAGGCCGGCACCGCGAGTCCAGAGGCGTTACGAGCCCAAGGTGAGCAGCTGCTGCGCGAGGCCGCCGACGTGGGGTTCGACGAGGGCGCCCACCCCGCCTTCGCCCGAATCCTCACCGAGCTCTCCCCTGACGAGGCACGAATCCTCCGACTGATGTCGATCGAAGGTCCCCAGCCGATGGTCGACGTCCGCGCACACAACCTGATCGGCAACGGCTCTCAGCTCATCGCACAGTCCTTGAACATGCTCGGACCCAAAGCCGGCCTACGCCGGCGCGACCGCGTCCCCGTATATCTGACCAACCTGGTGCGCTGCAATCTGGTCGTCCTCTCCAGCGATCCCCTGGACAGTCCCGTTCAGTACCAGGTGCTCGAGGCTCAGCCCGAAGTTGTCTCCACGACCCGCGACACAGTCCGCGCCAAGATCATCCGGCGCAGCGTCTACCTGACGCCGCTCGGGCAGGAATTCTGCGAGGTATGCCTCCCGATCAACCTCCCAGCACTGCCACCGAGCATCGATGACTGAACCTGCCGGAACGGAGCACGTCGTCCTCGACGCGGTGCCCATGCATCGCGTCGAGCGGATAGTGTTCGCGACTTGCGGATCGCGGTATTGGCACGACACGCATGGCCGGCGGTCGGCGGGCTGCCGACCAAGGTCCGCACGGTGGCCAACGCGCTGGCCGAGGTGGACGAAGTCGGTGTCTTCGCCCACCACATCGGTGGGCCGGTCAGATCGCTGTACGCCATCGATCGTTCCCCCCGGTTTGGCCCCGCCGTGGATCCGAACTCCGGCGTCGTCACCACCCAGTTGCGTCTCACCCCGGTTGACCTCGCGCTCATCAGCCCGGCGGTCGGGCCCATGCTGCTTGACGACTTCGGCGGACGCAGGCTGCCCGACTGGGTGCAGCAGCGCCTGCTTGTCTATCCGGAGCGCTGGGCCGCAGCCATCTCGGGACGCCGTTTCGCTCGACAACTCGGGAGACCTGACGTGGTCCACCGGCTTGGCGGTAACCGAATGGCTCTGGCCGCGGTATACGCCGGGCGACAGCTCGACAGCCCCGTGGTCATCAGTCCCAGCGCTCACCCCGGGCACTGGGATGACGATCCGGTCTCCGCGCGTGCCTACCGAGCGGCGGACCTCATCGTGGCAAGCTGCCGCGCGGACGCACAGACCTACCTCGATCTTGGGGTCGAACCGACACGAGTGGAGATCTGCGCCGAGCCCAGTCGCGAGGTGCAGCTCGGCGGGGGATCCAAGTTGCGAAGCCGCCTCGGGCTCGCAGGCCCGCTCATCGTCTTCATCGGCGCACGCCGTGAGTACAAGGGCGTCGACGTCCTTCTGGCCGCCACGGAACCGCTGGCCATCACGCATCCGGAGGCGCGGGTTGCTTTCATCGGACCCGGGCCGGCGCTGGCACGGCAGGCACCGAACATCCTCGATGTCGGCGAGGTCGACGATGACACGCGAGATGCCTGGTATGACGCCGCGGACATTCTGGTCCTGCCCTCGGCCTTCGAATCCTGGGGTCTCGTCGTCTCCGAAGCGTGGAGCGCATCAACGGCGGTCGTGACCAGCGACATACCCGTGCTGCGCGAGCGCGTGGAAGACAGCGGTGGCGGGCTTGCGGTCCCGCGTGATCCAGCCGTGCTGGCAACGGCCCTCGGCAGCCTGATCGATGACCCGGATCGCCGGCGCGCGATGGGAGCGGCAGGGCGCCAGGTGTGGGAGCAGCAGCTTGCGCCCGCCTCCGTCGCCCGGTGGCACCACGCGGCATACGAACGCCTGATCGGCGGGCACCGGGGCTGAGACAGGCGCGCACCAACCGTCGCGGTCAACCCACAGAGACCGCGACGGCCGTCAACTGCGGGCCGATCAGGCGACCCGGGTGTTGAAACGTCGCAGCGCGAGCGGCGCAGCGACCCCGATGAGGATCAGGCACCAGAGGGCGGCCGACAGCTCGGGATGGCTCAGCTCCCACGAGCCGGACACGTGGCGCGCCCCCGGGGTGGTGAGTCCCCGTACCGCGGCGACGAACGCTGAGATCGGATCCCATTCTCCGATCGTCCGCGGAATGAGGTCCATGTTCTTGATCTGGACGAACGTCCCTGCCATGAAGCTGAGCGGGAAGATGACGATGAAGCCGACGCCCTGCACCGCTTCGGGCACGCGCACGATCAAGCCGAACAGGACACCGACCCAGGTGAACGCCGTCAGCGACAGCAGGATCAGGCCGGCCAGCTCGAGCCCATGGATGAAGTCGAACTTCGGATCCCAGCCCAGGGCGAGGCCGAGGGCGATGGTGATGACGATCCCGAGGATCTGCTCGGCCATCTGACCGAGCACCTGGCCGGAGATGATCGACAGGCGGCTGATCGGCATCGAGCGGAATCGATCGATCACTCCCTCGGAGAAGTCGTTGGCCGTTGCCGTCCCAGCTCCGAAGATGCCGAAGGCCATCGACTGGGCGATGATCCCCGGGAACAGATAGTTCTTGTAGGACACGCCCGGGATATGAATGGCCGACCCGAACACGTAGAGGAACAGCAGGATGAAGACAACGGGCTGGATGGTGACGTCCAACAGCCGCTCCGGCACGCGCGGAATCGCGCGCAGGCTGCGCCAAGTCAGCAGCAGCGTCTGACGTGAATAGCCGATCATGCGGCGACCTCCTTGGTGTCGTCGGCGGGAGTGGGATCTGTCGCGGGACGACCGGTGAGCGCCAGGAAGGCATCGTCCAGAGTCGGGCGCCGCAGGGCGATCTCGTCGACCCCCAGACCCGTCTCGGCGACCGCGGCGGCCACGCGGGCCAAATCGCCCGCGTCACCGGGGGCGGGAATCGACAACGTCCGCTGCTCGGGCGTCTCGCTGACCTCGAAGCCCGCCGACAGCACGGCCTGGAGACCTGAGTACGCGTCCCCGTCGGCGGCCACGACATCCACGCGCTGTTCGCCGACCCGGGCCTTGAGCTCGGCCGGTGTACCGGCAGCGATCTCACGCCCCTGGTCGATCAGCACGATCGAATCGGCCAGGGCGTCGGCCTCCTCCAGGTACTGGGTGGTCAACAGCAGTGTGATTCCTTCGCCGACCAGCTCGCGCACGGTGGACCAGACAACCTGGCGGCTCCGCGGATCCAGGCCGGTGGTGGGCTCATCGAGCACCAACAGCTTGGGTTGCTCGATCAGACCGGCGGCGAGGTCGATACGCCGTCTCTGTCCGCCGGACAACTGCTTGACCAACCGCGGACCGAAGTCGATGGCGTCAAAGCGCTCGAGCAGCCCGTCGGCGAGACGCTTGGACTCGGTGCGGGACTTGCCGCGCAGGCGGCCGACGAGCACGAGGTTCTCACGCGCGGTGAGATTGGGATCGAGGGCGGCGAACTGACCGGTCAGCGAGATGCTCCTGCGGACCGCATTCGCCTCGCGGACGACGTCGAAGCCGTTGACCCGGGCGCTGCCCTCGTTCGGGGCCAGGAGCGTCGCGAGCATCCGCACCACCGTCGTCTTACCGGCGCCGTTGGGACCGAGCAGCGAGACGACGCTGCCCTTCGGCACTGCGAAGTCGAGGTGGTCGACCGCGACGTAGTCGCCGAACCGTTTGGTGAGACCCCGGGTCTCGACGGCAAGTTCGGAGTTGATGGAGTCCATGCGAGAACCTTACTGTCACTAAATTTGTTCTGCAACTGTATTTTGGATACGCTGACGGCTATGGCCGCCGAGGCGTCAGGACCGTTCGCCGAACTGGGGCTACGCGAGCGCAAGAAGCTGGAGACCCGCCAGCGGATCTCGGACCTGGCCACAATGATGTTCCTCGAGCGAGGCTTTGACGCCGTTCGGGTCGCTGACGTCGCCGAGCGCGCCGGCCTCTCGGAGAAGACGGTGTTCAACTACTTCCCGACCAAGGAGTCGCTGGTCTTCGACCGCTTCGACAAGCAGCTAGCCGACACCCTGCGGGCAGTCAGGGAGCGCCCGAGCGACTTGCCTCCCACCCGCGCGTTCATCGACGAGCTGATGCGTCAGATGAACGGCCTGGCCGGACAGGACTTCGAGCAGGCCCGCAAGGTCGTCCCGCGGTTCGGCGCGATGCTGAGCGCGGCGCCGACCCTGCGCGCAGCCTGGGGCGATCATCGTGACCGCATGGTGAGCGCGGTCGCGGAAGCCCTCGCCGAGGACCTCGGAGTCGACGCACTGGACCCCGAACCCCGAACCGCGGCGCGAGCGCTCATCAGTCTGACTGACCTCTCCTATGACTCGATGCTACGGAACATACGGGTGGCCCGTTCCGGTCCGGAGCTGATCGAATTGATGAGGACCGACCTGGAGCGCGGCGCCCGCCTGCTGGACACGGGTCTCTGGTCACTATCGCTGATGATCGGCGGGCGACGCAGCGCCGAACAACTTCGGGAGGCGGCGAGTCTGGCCGAACAGGCCAGGCGCCAGGTGCTTTCAGCGCTCCGCGAGGCACGACGGGCCTGGCGCCTCAGCACGCAGGTCCATCACACGGTCTCTCGTCCCGGCAGACGGACCCCCGACTAACCGCTTACCCGGTCACAGAACGCACCTCCACGCCAGCCGGGCGAGTGTCAGTCTCGGTTGTGTGCCGTCGATCACTAGTCTCCGGCACAGCAATGATGTCGTCACGACACAGCCAGGCGGGGCTGCCCGACAGTGCCGCCACGCTGGCTGGGAGCCCTCTGTTCGGAGATCAGGCCGCCGGTTCACGGTCAGTGCTCTACGTCTACGACAACGAGAATTGGGCGATCCACAACGTGGGTCGCCTGTGGCTGGCGTCGATGCCGGGCGTACGGGCGACGTTCAAATCCGAGGACGAGATCAGCCGCGTCGACGTACTGAGCCATGACCTGGTCTGGTTCGGCTTTCTCTGGCCATACCTGCGGGCCTGCAACCGCAGGCTCGTCCGCGCCAAGGATCTCAAGCGGGTCATCGTGTCAATCCACGACCCGGTCGAGCTGTTCCCCCAACGGCCTGATTGGAAGTCGGTGGACATCACCCTGCGCGGGTGTCGCCAGACGGGACTCAGGTCATGGTTCGCCCTGCGCATGCTGACGTCCCTGACCACCGTGGTGACCTCGCAGGAGATGAAGACCGCCCTCCATCGGTTCGGACTGTCACCCCTCGTCCTGCCCACCATGAGCATGCTCCCGGTGACGGCGGCTCCCGGGCCACCAGGGGAGAAGCTGGTTGTCACTGCGGTCTTCCAGGATTCGCCGCGCAAGAACCGGGCTCTCTTCGAGGAGATTAGAAAGGTCTGCGAGCTCACCCTGCCCGTGACCTTCCGCTTGAAGGTCGGCCGCGAGATCTGGGAGGAGGGCCGTTATTCCGAATTCCTCGGCGAATCGGACCTCTATCTCTGCACGTCTTTCCAGGAGGGCGGGCCGTTGCCGGCAATGGACGCGATGGCGCGCGGCGCAGTCGTCCTGACCACCCCGGTGGGCCAGACGCAGGAGATCGTCGAGGACGGAACGACGGGCTTCATCTGCACCTCGGCTGACCAGTTCGTGGAACGTATCGCCGAGCTCAATTCGGACCACGACCGACTCCTGCACATGAAGCAGGCTAGCCTGGCCCGCTATTCCGCTGTCCGGAACGAGACTCTGATTCGAGATGCCGTGACTGATGCCGTCGCCGTCACGGTTCAGCGGACGATGTCTGGGCAGAGCGCAAGGTTCGAGAGCTGGTGGATCTGGCGGGTCGGTCTGTGGGCCGTTGCGATCGCCGACCGCGTCTCGCGGCTCCGGGTCCCCGGGCCACGTGGGACCCGGGCCGATGAACCAGAATCCCGGTAGCAGGTACCGCGGTCCCCGGCTCGTTCGCCAGGCCGGGCGACCGGCATAATGGTGGTGTGGGCTGGGATGGCCCGACACACCCGAGCCCCTCATGTTCGTCAAGTTCCCTCGACTACTTGCCCTTGCTGCCCTGACAGCTGTGGCCATAGCCGGCGTCAGCGCTGTGGCCCTGGCCCATGGGGATCTCAGCTCGACTCGGTCGACGGCGACTGCCACGGTCCGGACTCAGAGGGTCGCCCCGGCGAGCACGATTCCGCCGAGGCCAGTCACCCATTACACAGCGGACGTGCCGTTCTTTGAGACGGACGGCCTGGGTCAATACGGGGGCGCCACCAATTCTGCCGCGCTGAATTCCGGAAACGCCGGCTATTTCACATCGGGTTACTGGGTCGACGTCCCGCGCTCCTACAACCGGAGCAATCGGACACCGGAGACGCTGGTGGTCTGGCTGCATGGCTGCAGCGGTCTGGCGAACTGGGAGGTCAAAGCGCTGACCTCCATCTATGACTCCAACCGCCCCTACATACTCATGGCGCTCAGCGGCCCAGAAGGTGGGAACTACGGCGGCCCTGTGTGCTGGGACACGTCCGATCAGACCGACGTCAAGAAAGTTCTGACCGACATCGCTCAGGTGGAGACGCACTTCAACATCAACCACCGACGCGTGATCATCGGCGGCTACTCCTCCGGTGGAGATCTGGCGTACCAGACGATTTTCACGCACGCGGACGAATTCGCAGGGATGCTCGCGTTCAATACGGATCCGGTCCGGGACAACACGTTCAGAGATTCGATCAGCCGAGCGATCGCCGCTGCGGCCTGGAAGTTCCCAATCTTCCAGGTCATACACGCACAGGATCAGGACTATCCCCCGTCGCTGGTTGGGCCACACCTGAAGGCGCTGGCGGCGGCGGGCTTTCCCGTACACGACATCATCCGGCCCGGCAACCACTTCAACGACGGATCACCGGCGGGCTGTTCGGCCAATTCATGCAAGAGCGGCACCTATTACGACATCGCGCACTTCCTTCTCCCGCAGATCGCCTCTGACGGCTGGGAAGCTCCGGGGTCCTGAACCGATCGCAGACGCCGGGGGACCCTGGCGCTCGGGGATCAGACGGTGACGGGGTCGGGCGCGACCTCGGGGTGTCGCGCCCGCCGCGTAATGGCGGCGCTCACGCGATTGCCCGAAGGAATGAACCGCTCTTTCCGCGCCAGGATGGCCTCGCGCCGGCGCGTCGATGCGGGCACCGTCTGAGGCTCCGGGATTCGGTGGGCAAAGGCATTGAGAGCCTGGGTCTGGTTGATCCGCCGGTCCTGGCTGAACGGGATGGCGCGAATGCTCTCGACATCCACTCCACGGGCTTTCATGATCGCGACCTGGTCAAGCAGGTCAGGCCAAACACCGACGTAGGCGATGACGTACCGCAGGGGCCTGCGCACGACGAGGCAGTAGTGATCATCTTCTGTCGTTCTCATCAGTCCAGACCTCGTGCGTAGGGAACCTTCTGGTGAGCATCGGCGTCCGCCTCGAATTCTTGAGAGCCGCCTCCGTCGGTCGATGCACCAAAATATGGTAGAGAGGCGTCCCGCGCAAGCCCGATCTTCGCAATGCCTTGGGCGCCCGATGCGAGCGCGGACACACCGCACATGGGCTCGGACGTCCACTGATGAGTGAGATGACGGTGATCGGGAATGCTGCCAGGTTGCACAAACTAAAAAACGGTGTATCAATCCGGCTGCGGTGTCTCGATCAAACGTCCAGTCGAGGTGCAGAACAAACGTCCAGTCCTGGTCGGGTTCATGGGGCTCGAGCGTCCAGAACGACGACAGGAAGGGCATGCTGCCCGTCCGTCACATCGCTCTCTCGGCCCGCCAGATCCTCGGCCTGGCCCTTGTCACCGTCATCGCCGCCCTGATGTTCATGGCGGCTTCACCCGCGTCGTCGCTCGCCGCACCGCCCGTGGCGCTTTCCGGCGCATACGACGGCGCCGGCAACCCGACCGGGCTGAATCAGCTCGGGACGTGGCGTGGCGCGAAAGAGGCCATCGCCCTCGACTACCTGGCGAACGACAAATGGACCGACATCTCCCAGGACACCTGGCTGCAGGGCCAGTGGAAGCCCTACCAGGCCACCGGCGGCAAGCTTGTTCTCAGCGTGCCGCTTCTCGTGAGCTCACAGCCGGGGACCTTCGCGGCGGGGGCCCAGGGCAGCTATGACCGGTACTTCGAGGCGCTCGGTCAGCAGCTGGTCGCCAACGGCGACGGCAACATCGTCTTGCGGATGGGCTGGGAGTTCAACGGCAACTGGTTCCCCTGGAGCCTGAGCTCCTCGAACCCGGCGATGAGCCCGGCGGCCTTCGTCGCCTACTGGCGCCACCTCGTGAACCTCTTCCGGGCAATCCCGGGCGCGAACTTCAAGTTCGACTGGACCGTCAACTCGGGCCCCAGCAGCATCCCCGCCTCCAGCGCCTACCCGGGCGATGCCTACGTCGACTACGTCGGCATCGATCTCTACGACTCGAGCTGGGCACCGACCGGTGGTACGGTCACCGATCCCGCCGCTCGCTGGAACCAGCAGGCCAACCAGGAATATGGCCTGAACTGGTGGAACACGTTCGCGAAGTCCCACAACAAGCAGCTGAGCATCCCCGAGTGGGGCCTGAACAACAACACGGCCGCCGGGAGCAACGGCGCCGGCGATGATCCGTCTTACATCCTCAACATGTACAACTGGATGAAGGCCAATCAGCCGGCCTACGAGATGTACTTCAACGCCGACGGCACCGTGCTGAACGTGCCTGACGATCCCAACGCCTCCGCTGAGTATCAGAAGCTCTGGGGCGACAGCGCACCCGCTGACACCTCGACCTCCGCGACCGCTCAGCCGGCTGTCACGACGAGCGCTGCGGCTTCCACGCACAACGCAAGCGGCAAGTCGGTCAAGAGCATCGCCAACCCGACCAAGACCACCCGGGCAACCCGGGCGGCGACCAAGGGTCGCTCAGCTCACAAGCTCGCCCGCACGGACGCTCTGATCGCGCACAGCCACAAGTCGGCCAAGGCCAAGGCCAAGCCGGCCACCAAGGCCAAGGCACGTCGGCTGGCTCAGGCGAAGCACCTCCGGGACCGGAAGTACGGCCTGCGCTGAGCCCGCGTCAGGGCGGCGAGCGCAAGCCGGTGGGTCGATAGACCACAGCGTCCACAGACGGCGCATCACGGCAAGCCATCGTCCAGCGCATAACTCCCGTGGGCGCGCAGCGCCAACGTCAGCTCAAAGCGCCCGTCCGCCGAGTCGAGGCTCGCACCCAGCAGCTCCCGCAACCGGTTGATCCGGTAGCGCACCGTCTGGGGATGGACGTGCAGCTGGGCCGCCACGGTCGGCACGTGGCGCTGGTGGGCCAGCCAGGCATCCAGGGTGGCCTCGAGGCGCTCACGCTCGGCGGGCTCGAGCGCCACCAGTGGCCCCAGCCGGCTCGCCACCAGCGCGGCGGCCAACTCCGGGTCGCGCAGCACGATGAGATCGGCCAGGTGGTCCTCGACCGTGAGGACCTCAGCGGCGCCGTCGGCTCCGAGCACCCCGCGCTCGGCCAGCTCCAGCAGCCAGCGGGACCAGCGCAGCGAGGTGAGCGCCCGGCGCGGCTCCACGGTCGGGCCCAGCGCGCAGGGCTCCCCGGCCGTGGCCCGGGTGATGGCGCCCCGCCGCCCCGGACCGTCGGGATCGGCCAGCACGAGGAACACCCCGTCAGCGTCGCTGCCCACCAGCACGTCATGGTCGAGCTGTCGGGTGACCGCCACCACTGACGCCGAGCGCAGCGCCAGCACGGCGACCGAACGCGGCAACGGCCAGCGGGCCAGCGCCGCTGCACGTCCGACCGCGTCGAGGTCGACCCCGTCGGGGTCCACCAGCAGTACCGCCACGCGCCGGCGGCGACGCTCCAGCTCACCGGCGTCGTCGGACTGGGCCCGCAGGTAGCCCTCCACCACGCCGGAGGCCAACTCGTCGGAGTAGACGAACAACGCCTCGGCCAGCGCGAGGACCTGCTGGGTTGGCAGCTCGGTGGCAGCGGCCACGGCCGCCGCCTCGCGCCACAGCGCTCGCGTACCGGTGCGGAAGGCGACCCGCAGCAGGTCGAGCTCGCGTCCGGCCTGGAACTCGGACTCCCCCAGGCGGCGCCACAGCTCGCTGGTGCCCGCCGAGGGATGCTCGCCGTGCTCGACCCCGTCGAGGAAGGCGATCACCGCCTGCTCGATCCCCAGCCGGATGCCCAGCCCCTCGGGAGCGCCCAGCACGCGGCCGTAGCCCGTCTCGGCGCTGACCGCATCCACCACCGAGCTCACCAGCATCGGCACCTCAGACCGGACCGCGTCGACCAGCGGTGCCGGGATCGGCGCGAACTCCCACGTCGGCATTGTCAGATTGTGACAAAGCGGTGCTCCCATGACGTGAGAAACCTGCGTAAACGCCGTACGTCACAGCAGCGTAGGGTGGGTCTCAGCACAACGGTCTCACCAGAGGGAGCCTCAGATCATGGCCGCGACAGCAGCGCAGAACCGTCGGCGCAGCGTCACCCAGACGCATGCGCGCATCGCCCAGCTCGGCTGGGAGCCCAGCTACCACGAGCCGGCGGTTCGCTACCCGACGCGCTACCGCTTCCCCAACCAGGCCAAGGACCCGATGAAGCAGATCATGCGGGAGTACCTGCCCATGGAGCTGGAGAAGGACGAGCGCGTCTACGGCGGCCATGACGCGGCGGTCCGCGCTGACATGCCCCATAAGGCCGAGCTGCGCTGGCTCGAGTGGATGAAGGCGTTCATCCCGGTGACCAACTTCGCCGAGGTCGGCGCCGGACGCTGCATGTCGATGCTGATGTCCGCGGTGCCCAACAACGAGCTGCGCAACGGCTACCACGTGCAGTTCGTCGACGAGCTGCGCCACACCGGCATGCAGATGGCCCTGGCGCGCTGGTACGCCAAGCACGTGCCGGACCCGGCGGGCTGGAACATGATGCCCCAGGCGCTGGTCAACTCAGTGGCGATCGCCCCCGGCTTCAACATGCTCAGCCACTTCATGGTCGGCGACCCGATCCAGGCCGCCTTCACCCTCCAGGTGGTGGCCGAGACCGCCTTCACCAACATCGTCTTCGTGGCCGCCCCCGACGTGGCCGCGCGCAACGGCGACTTCACCCTGCCGACCACCTACCTCAGCGTGCAGTCCGACGAGGCCCGCCACATCTCCAACGGCTACGCCACGCTGCTCACGGTGCTCCAGGACGACCACAACGCGCCGCTGATCGAGCGCGACCTCCAGCAGGCGTTCTGGATCAACCACGCCTTCATCGACGTGTTC